>JAZKEA010000304.1:2987-26679 GCA_040387315.1 Armatimonadota bacterium
GGGTTTTGCCGCGGCGGACTTCTCTTCCTCCATGACCGCTTCCCACTGGGCGAAGTCCGCGAAGTACCGGCCCTCCCCGCTGCCGTCGAGAGCGAGAATATCTGTTGAGACGGCATCCAGCATATAACGGTCATGAGTCACCAGGGCAATCGCGCCGGGAAACTCCGCGAGGCTTTCCTCCAGCGCCTCAAGCGACGGAATATCGAGGTCGTTGGTGGGTTCGTCCAATATGAGGAGATCGGCGGGGCGGAGCATGAGCTGAGCGATCAGCACCCGTGCCTGCTCGCCGCCGGAAAGAAAGGCGACCTTCCCGCTCAGCTGTTCGCTGCGGAAACCAAATCGTTTCGCCCAGGCGGAAACATGCATGTCGCTTCCCCGGTAACTGACGGTGTCTCCCTGGGGGCAAAGAGCGTCCCGGAGGGTCAGATCTTTCTCCAGTTGACTTCGGCTCTGGTCGAACCAGACGATGCGCAAGCCGTCCGCGCGTTTGACCGTGCCGGAGTCGGATTCCATAGCCCCGGTCAAAATGCGCAGCAGGGTTGTTTTGCCGCTGCCGTTTGTGCCGATGAGTCCGAGACGCCGCTTCGGGGTCAGCACCACATCCAGATCGCGGAAAAGGGTGCGGTCTCCAAACGTCTTGCTGACCCCTTTCGCCACAAGAAGCTCTTTGGTTCGACGTCCCGACGACGTAAAATCGAGCTCGGAGACACCCGCATCACTTTGCCGGTTGCGGAACTTCAGTTCGGCGAGTTCGCCAATCATCCGGCCCGCCTGATCGATTCGACCCTTGGCCTTGGTGCTTCTTGCTTTGGCGCCGCGCCGCAGCCAGGCTATCTCGCGCTTTACCTGACCTTCCATCGCATCCTGCTGCTTCAACTGAGAGGCAAGGTATAATTCACGCTTTTCCAGGAAATCGCTGTAGGTGCCCTGGGCAGTCAGGAATCCGTCCACATAGACGCTGTTCAGCTCGACGACGCGCTGGGTGACATTCTCCAGGAAGTATCGGTCGTGGCTGATGACGACAAACGCCTGCGAGGGTGTCAGGCCGTTGTTTAACAGATCCTCCAGCCACAGGACTCCCGCAAGGTCCAGGTGGTTCGTCGGTTCGTCGAGCAGAAGCAGTTCCGGCTCGGTAATGAGGGCGCGGGCAATCGCCAGCCGTTTGCGCCAGCCGCCGGAGAGAGAATCAACGGACTGTCCGCGATCCGGGAACTCCATCTGAGCAACCAGGATGTCGATGCGGATATCGCGCTCGATGGCATCGACCCCTTCGGGTTTCAGGGCATCACCGAGGACGCTCGCGACGGTCTGACAAGCGCTGAACGTTTCCTCCTGGGGAATATAACCTATTCGCAGGCCGCGGCGTATCGAGAGACTGCCTGCGTCCGGCTTTTCCAGTCCGGCAAACAGCTTGAGGAGCGTGGATTTTCCCGACCCGTTGGGGCCGATCAGACCGGCGCGTTCGCCCTCCTCGATACCGAGCGTAATATTTCGAAAGAGAGGGCGTGCATTAAAAGATTTAGTAAGGGATTGGCAGCTGATCAAAGAAGGCATATAAGAATTGTAGGCCAGGAATAGATTTCCTGCCGGGGCAGGCGCTACTTAGTGCGAACCATGGTATCGAGCAGACGTTCCATGAGGGTGTGGGGATCGGTGCATCTGCCGACATGGACAGGGGACATCTGAACCACGGTGCTGCGACGCGCGGTCAGCCAGTAGAACCGCTCCCGCGGGGGAAGTTCCCCGATAACTCCCGCTGTTTTCCCGCCCTCACAGATTCGGACGATGCTGTGGAGATGGGCACGGATGGTGGAGATGTCACTGTCGGGGGCAAGAGCCAAAAGCCGCGGCTCATCGAACTCGATACGCGCCTCCAGAAAGCGGCGGGTGGGGCAGGAGACGATAACACCGACGTTGATAAACTCCTCGCGTTCTACTCGCGGTACAACGCGTATGACCGCGTAGTCGTAGGAGCAGGCAGCCTGGTCCGCGCTCATCCGGCAGCAATCTCCTGATGCGCGCGAATCGCCGTCTCCGCGAACGGGCGTGGCCCTTCCAGCCGACGGAGGAGATAATTTGCATAGGCGGCGCGTCGCTCGCCGGGGTCGGCGGGTGTTTCATCCACGCTGAGCCAGGTGTCGGGTATTGCTCCCAGAATCTCCTCGATTAGGTCACGGTTCAGCCAGCCGCTCAGCCGCGCGTCGGTCTCCTGAAGGGCGGTGGCAAGCGGAAGCAGGACGTGACTCTTAATCTGGGGGAAAGGGGAGGCGCTTTTCGTCACGTACTCCGGGTGCAGAAGTGCGTGATGAAAGAAGAGCGCTGCCCCATGATCGATCAGCCAGAGCTTACGGTGCCACATCAGCATATTGGCATTCCGTGCAGTCCGGTCCACATTGCTGATGAAGGCGTCCAGCCACACAATCGCGGACGATAGCTCGGCGTCCGGCTGATCCACCAGCGGGTCGAAGGTAACGGAGCCGGGCAGGTAGTCCAGGGCAAGATTGATCCCGCCGCTGGCACGGATCAGGTGCTGAATCTCGGGGTCCGGCTCGGTTCGAGCCATATCCGGGTCCAGTTCCATGATCGCAAGCTCCGGGACGGGCAGCCCTGCCGCCCGCGCGAGCTCGCCTCCGATTATCTCAGAAATCAGGGCTTTGGGCCCTTGACCTGCTCCACGAAATTTGAGGACGTACAGACCGTCATCATCGGCCTCCACGACCGCCGGCATCGAGCCACCCTCTCGCAGGGGAGTGACATATCGGGTGGCTCGTACCGTTCTTAAACGCATGTCGTGGATTCGGACTCCGATGCCTTAGATGCCCTGAGCGCTTCGGCGAAGCAGCTCTTCGGCATCGTTCGGGCGCTTTGACTCGTAGCCTTCCAGGGGAAGGATGTGCTCGTGGATTGCGTCAAGAATGTCCGAGGGGAACGGGAAGAACGATTCCTCGACCTCATCCGGCGGGGTGATCCAGTTGCGCGCACCAACCACGACCGGCGGGGCGTCCAGATGATCGAAGGCAAGCTGCGTGATCTTGGCTGCCATGGTCTGCAGGAAGGAGCCACGTTCGCTGGCGTCGGATGCAAGAAGGATTCGCCCGGTCTTCTTTACAGATTCGAGCACCTTCGCATAATCAAATGGGACGATAGAACGGGCGTCGATAACCTCGGTGGAAAGGCCGTACTTCTCCTCTAGAATCTTTGCCGTATCGAGTCCGCGGTACAGCGTTGCGCCGATAGTAAGGATCGTGAGGTCCGTACCTTCTTTCTTTACTTCGGGCTCGCCGAGCGGAATCTCATAGTATCCGGCGGGGACGCCCTCGGTACCGTGGAAGATCTCCGGCTGATCGTAGACGCGCTGCGACTCGAAGAAGATGACCGGGTCGGACCCGTTCAGACAGGTGTTCATCAGCCCCTTCGCATCGTACGGTGTGACCGGGAACACCACTTTGAGGCCGGGAATATGCGCACAAAGCGCAGTCCAGTCTTGGGAGTGCTGCGCACCGTACTTGGAGCCGACGGAGACGCGCATTACGATCGGCATCTTCAGCAGGCCACCACTCATGCTCTGCCACTTAGCCATCTGGTTGAACACTTCGTCGCCCGCTCGGCCCAAGAAGTCGCAGTACATCAGCTCGATGAGTGCCCGACCGCCTTCCAGTGCATAGCCTACCGCAGTTCCGGCAATCGCCGCCTCGGAAATGGGACTGTTAAACAGGCGATGATAGGGAAGCGCCTCGGTCAGACCGCCGTAAACGCCAAAGGCGCCGCCCCAATCCCGGTTCTCTTCGCCATAGGCAACCAGGGTCGGGTCCTTGTAGAAGCGGTCGATGACGGCCTCAAACAGGGCATCGCGGACGGCGATACAGCGCGTTTTCGGAAGCAGAGCGCCGCTCTCGTCGATGCCAGATCGGGAGCGCGCTTCGAGACGCTTGAGACGCGGATTTTCCTCAAGCGGCAGCAGCACATCGGGCTCTCGGGTCGTATCGAAGCTTTCGATGGCTTCGTTGGAGTACATCGTCTGCTCCAGCAGATTGCCGACCGTAAACAGGTTCGCACGGGGCGAAAGTTGGAGATCGACCGCCTTTTTGTAGGAGCGGAGAAGAGCGGCATCGATAGTGGAATAGGTTTCCTGCATCTCAGCTTCGGTAGTAAGACCTGCCTTGAGCATCTCGCTGCCATAGGTGATCAGCGAGTCCACCTGCTGCCACTCTTCGATCTCGGTCTTTTCACGGTACGACGAGGCATCAGACGGCGAGTGACCCGAGAAGCGGTAGGTGATCGTGTCCAGCAGTACCGGCCCTTCGCCTTTCGCCAGAATCTCCTTCTTGCGGGCAATGGCATCGATGACGGCGAGCGGGTTATACCCGTCTACGCGCTCGGCATGCATCTGCTCCGGGTTCAGGCCAGCGCCAAGACGCGCAAGAACGCCGAAACCGCCGGTTTCGCCGACAGGCTGACCGCCCATTCCGTAGAAGTTATTTACGAAGTTGATGATCAGGGGCAGCCCGCCGCGATGCGCTTCATCGAAAAGGGTTTTGAACTGCTCCATGGTTGCGAAGCAGAGCGCTTCCCAGGTGGGGCCACAGGAGGCCGAGGCATCGCCGATATTCGCGATCACGATTCCGGGCTTGCGGTTGACGCGCTTGAACAGGGCCGCGCCGACGCTGATGTCCGCGGAGCCGCCAACGATCGCATTGTTGGGATAAACGCCAAACGGGGTGAAGAAGGCGTGCATAGACCCGCCCATACCCTTATTGAAACCCGCTTCTCGACCGAATATCTCCGCCAGGGTTCCATAGAGCAGGAAGTCGATGGCAAGCTCTTTGACGCTCGATGGGGCATCGCCGCCGGTCTCGACGACCTTGAGCGCCGCACCGCCCATATAGCTCTTCATGATCTCCAGAAGCGTCTCGTCGTCCAGCTTCTCGATTGCGGATAAGCCCTTGGCAAGAATATCCCCATGGCTGCGGTGCGATCCGAAAATGTGGTCGTTCACATCCAGCAGGAACGCCTGTCCGACCGCAGATGCCTCCTGACCAATGGACAGGTGGGCGGGACCACGGTGATCGTAGGCGACCCCTTTATACTCACGCTGGGTCTTGACCTCCTGCAGCATGGTCTCGAAGGCGCGAATGACCGCCATATCACGGTGAATCCGGACCAGGTCTTCGCGGGCGAAGCGGTCCAGTTCGTCGGACAGGGTTCGCTGGTACTGGTTGACCGGTATCGGGTCGAATTCCAGATGTCCGGGCTTTCGAACATCGGTCGGGCGGATCATTAAAGATTTAGGCATTTATTACTCCACAATTTCAGGCAGGCAAAGCCATGCTTCCCGCCGCGGTTATCTGATACGTAAAAGGTGTCAGGTCAAAGAAATGCACGGTTGCGCTGGTAAAGTCCGCGATCAAAAACCCAGGATGTTCGTTCCAGCAAAGCGATCCGGCATTCAGTATGGTTAAGCCCGAGAGAGGCCGTACCATACGTCGATGCGTATGTCCGTTCACCATGAAGCTGAACTTTCCCGGCAGCCCGTACGATTCCAAGGCGCGGCTGACATCCTCGTCAGGTCCCCCTGGATAAATCCCGCTCATATCATCTTGCGCGATCCCATGGCAGAGCAGCAGCGTGCCAAGAGTTGTTTCCAACTCGCGAAGCGGTGGCCGGGAGCGCAGAAAGAGCTGGCTCTCCGGCGACATCTGCTTCTGTGCGTCGCCAAAAAGTCGGCGTACCTCTTCGTTTTCCACGTGCCAGCGATCATGATTACCGCGAATCGTCAGAACATTCGCCTCACGAAGCAGAGCACAGCTTCGGTCCGCGTCTCCGATACCCCTCTTCGCAGGCAGATCTCCCGTGCAGAGAATGGCATCAAACGGCCCCTCAGACAGCAGAAACGAAAGCGCGGCTTCGAGCGCGGCATCCTCGCCGTGAACATCCCCGATAATTCCGGCAGTACGGGCAATTTCTGTCACAGGACAAAACGGTCTGATTCCGTGACGGTGTAAGTGACCCGATCTATGTTGTAGAACTGGACGTAGCGCTCATCAAAATCGATGATGGAAAAGCATGGGTTCTTGCGCCGAAGCGCCGTCCCGGGGCTGAGTCGTGTCGGAAGCGAGTTGCTCTTTTCACAGGCGACCGCGGCGGCGTTTATCAGGGTCAGGTGATCGAGGGCTCGGACCATGCGCTGGTGGGTATGGCCCGCGATCATTATCCGGATTCTTCCTTCACTAAAAACTGCGTTTAGCTGGTGGTTCGATTCGAGCGCGACCCCGCTGTCACCGGGATAGACGCCGGTCTGGTCATCCTCTCCGGTTCCATGGCAGAGCAGCAGGGGACCGAGTTCCGTCTCAAATTCACGCGTCACCGGAAGGGTTTTCAGATAATCGATAGAGGCCGGAGCCAGGGGCCACTGGTCGCTGATTCCCAGCAGAACGCGCTCATTGTCATTTTCGAGAGACCACCGATCATGATTGCCGCGAACGGCGGTAACGCCATACTGCGCCAGCAGTCGGCAGCAGACATCCGTGTCACCGTTTGCCGTGCTGCCCGGAAGGTCTCCGGTACAGAGGATGGCATCCAGATCGGTCTTCTCAGAGAGGTAGCGCAGGGCGACCTCCAAAAGTGTGCTATGTCCGTGCACGTCGCCGATGACTCCCGCACGACGCAGCAGGGTAGGCGGCTGCGACAACGCTGTTGCGGCTTGCTTATCAGGCTCCATACGGTTACAATAACACACGGAAACGAAAACAGTCAAGCAGAAACGAAAGAAAACGAAAACTCAGCCGTTTTGCTGATGCCCTGTAGTGAAACCCTAAAGGTAACGGGACGGTCAGGTTCCGGGAAAGATGATCACCGTGTTCGTCGAAGAGCGTCAGCAGCGAATTATAGAGCGGCTTCGAGACCAGGGTAAGGTCACCGTCGAGGAGCTAATGGCGGATTTCGGTGTCTCCGCGCCCACCGTCCGCGCTGATCTCGCCGCTCTGGAAGGACGTCGCCTGCTGCGCCGAACTCATGGCGGCGCGCTTCCTCCGGCAACCAGCCTGTATGAGCCGACATACACGGAGAGGGCCGGTTCTCAGCTTGGTGAGAAGCGCCGCATCGGCGAGGCGGCGGCACGTCTTGTACAGCCCGGCGAAACCGTGATTCTCGATGCGGGCACAACCGTGCATGAGGTGGGTGTCGCACTGATCGCGCGTGGTCTTTCCGGAATCACGGTCGTTACCAACAACCTGCCGACCGCCACACTTCTTATGGAAGCCCCCGGAATCGACGTTCTGGTGATTGGCGGTCAGGCGCAGGTGCATCGCCGTGCGACACTGGGACCCCTTGCCGCTGAGTTTCTGCAGCGGATACGCGCTGACCGTGTTTTTCTTGGCGCGAACGGAATAGACGCCGTCGCGGGCCTGACGGTGGTCGATTTCGATGCCGCCTCCGTAAAGCGCGCTATGATCGCTCATGCCGCCGAGGTGGTAGTTGTCGCGGATTCCAGCAAAATAGGACAGACGGCTTTCGCCCATGTCGCCCCTGTCTCGGTCGCCTCACAACTGATCACGGATATGGCGTTTATCAGCGACCCGGTTGAGGCCACGCTCCGTGAAGCGGGCATTGACTCTATTCAGCGGGTCTGATCGGCTGCGCCTGCCCCGCTGTACCGAAAATTCCTAATTGACATAGACTGTTTATGGGTATATACTGTTTGCAATTGATTCAGTATATACTTTTGAGGAAATCACCAGTCTATGTTTGACGCGGCTACAAAGATTGATAAGCAGGATTCATTGCCCCGGCATGTACAGGTACAGCAAGTCCTGCGAAACATGGTGAGCAGTGGCAGGCTTCAGCCCGGCGACAAAATTCCGGCCGAACTGCATATCGCGGATGCACTGGGCGTGAGCAAAATGACCGTGAATAAGGCGCTTCTCGCACTCACGGCAAGTGGTCTTTTTATTCGCGAGGTCGGGCGGGGCACCTTCGTAGCGCCGCAGGCACTGAGCGCCGCTACGGTCGAAAAGTCAGCCGCGAAGTTCCATACAGCGACAGCGTATCCGGTGTCGCCGGTCTCGGTCTCCGCTCCGTCTAAGCCCCGAATCGTGCTGTCGTTTGTTGAAGGCGCCCGCAATGTTCTGGACAGCGACTACTACAGCAATCTTTACCGAGGCATTGTGGATGCGCTGCATGACGGGCCGGATTCCGACCTGAGTGTTGATCTTGTTTTGAGTCCGCTTGCCGCGAAAAATTACCTTTCCGAAGATTCTCGTGAGCCTGCCGCCGGACGGATTCTGATCGCGCCTCGGGCAGAGAGCATTACTTCCATCGAAGCGCTCTGGAAAAAGGGGACTCCGCTGGTCGTTCTTGGTGCTTCGTGGCCGACGATGGGCGTTCCCAGCGTCGATTCCGACAACATCGGCGGCGCGATGGAAGCGACGCGTCACCTGATCCAGCTCGGTCATCAGCGGATCGCGCTTCTTTCCGCCGAGGAAAACACCGCGAATATCCTTGACCGAATCGTTGGCTACCGTCGCGCTCTTGCGAGCGGAGGGCTTCCACAGCGTCCTGAGTTTGAGGTGTCCGGCGAAGCCGCATGGGCTATCGGGGATGCCGCTAAGTCTCGTCTCACAGAGCTGATAACACAGGAATCACCGGTGACGGCGATCTTCGCCGCAGGTCACTATCTAGCCCTGGAAGCAATGAATGTCGTCCGGGATGCGGGTCTGCGTGTCCCCGAAGATGTCTCCGTTATCGGTTTCGACGATCCGTTATCCGCCCAACTGGTTTATCCCGCACTGACAACCATTCGTCAGCCTCTGTATGAAATGGGACGCCGCGCGGGCGAGCGGGTGCTTCGGTTGGTGCGTGGCGAAGAAGCACGAACCTCTATTCGCGAAGTGCTGCCCGCTCAGGTCATCGTGCGTCGCTCGACCGCACCTATTTCTTTGAGTTCCTCCCGTCGGAATGAAAACGTCGTCTAGCGCCTCGCTGTCTGAGGCGCGTTCGACCCGTCATAAAACAGATTTAGATATCAGGAGCATAAAAATGCAACCCAAAAATTTCCGTGGCTTTACTCTAATTGAGCTTCTCGTGGTAATCGCTATAATTGCCATTCTGGCTGCCATACTTTTCCCTGTCTTTGCTCAGGCGAGAGAAAAGGCACGTCAGACCTCCTGCTTGTCCAATCAGAAACAGATTGGTCTTGCGTTTATGCAGTATGTGAGCGATTACGACGAGACGTACCCCGTCAACAATCGATCCTATGGCACCCAGCAAAGTGTTCTTCAGGCTTCGTGGATGCGTCATATCCAGTCCTATGCCAAAAACCTGGACATCTACAAGTGTCCGAGTGTCCCGATCGACACAGACAATCAAATCATTTTTGGCCCTAACGGAACAACCGTGGACCAGATTTCCGTTTCGCGCCGCTCGATTGGCGCCAATGGCATGGTTGTTTATTTAGGAAACGATCCGACAGGGACACTTATCACTCCTGTTCCGGAGGCGAGTGTGGGGAGACCGGCACAACTGCCTGTCTTCGCGGATTCGTCGTTCTTTCTCTTCACCGACCCGCGTTATTTAGTGTTCTCTAACTATGTCAGCAGCACGACTCCAACAAATGCGACGGCTTGGAGTACGGAGCTTACGGCGGCGCAGCGCGCTAATCCTGATGCCAAGTATGCCCGCCATGTTGGGGGTGTCAATATTGCCTATGCGGATGGACATGCGAAGTGGTCCGCTCAGAAGGCGATAAACGAAGACCCAACGCGAACGACGGCGTATTTTCAATTGAACTATAAATTGCCGCTCGTTCCAATGGCGCGTACAGATGCTGCCGGAACGGTTACCGTGCCGGCCGACGATCGCCTGCAGTAGTAACTTGTTAAAAAAAGATCCTGAGGCGCATGCCTCAGGATCTTTTTTCTCACAGATTCAGAGTCGGTTCGTCGGGCGAATCGGCATCCCAGAAGAAGCGTCGTTCGACGTATCCCTTGTCGTTTACGACTACACCTTCCGACTCCAGAAGCTGCTGCTGAAGCTGTTTCAAATGTGGGGAACGGCGGGCGATTCGAAGATAGCCGTCGGAGCCGACAACCCTCTGCCAGGGTATGTCCTGCGGGCAGACGGTCATTGCCCAGCCCACGGTTCGCGGCGTGGCACCAACGGCTGCACCCACCTCGCCATAGGAGGTGACACTGCCTGAGGGAATTGATCGGACGTAGGCGAAGATCGCCGCAAATTCTCCCTCTTCAGGTAACGGTGTGTCGTCGGGCATGGGGTCCTCAGTTTGTCTCATCCAGCAGCATCTGCAGAAAGGTGACGTCGACTTCCTTCCCGAATTTCTCCCCGACCCGGCGCATCGTGCCGACATCGGTAAACCCGCATCGGCGATGCAGGCGCAGCGATGCTTCATTGTCCGCGGTTATCAACGCAACCAGGCAAAGAAAGCCGCGTTTCCGGGCATCCTCGATCAGGCTGTTGAGCAGCGCTCTGCCAATTCCCGTCCCGCGCCAATCCTGGTGAAGATAAACGCTTGTCTCGGCGGTACGGGCATAACCGGGTTTTGGATTGTAGAGGGAAAGGGCCGCGTAGCCGATAACCGTCTTGTCCTCAATCACTTCCGCGACAAGGGCCGGATAGGGCGCTCCGTTATGGGTCTCCAACCAGGCCCGCTGCTGCTCCGGTGACCTGCCCTCAGTATCCATCGTGGCCGTTGAGGTTTTCGCGGCATGGTTGTAGATCAGGCGAAGCGACTCGGCATCGCCGGACCTTGCTGGGCGGATGAGCGTATTAACCGAGGTTCTTTTGGGGGCGCTCACCGCATCTCCTGTCCGCCGGTGACATTGATCGCCTGCCCGGTCATATAAGAGGCGTCCTTGGAGCAAAGGAAAACCACAACGCCGCTGACATCGTCATAGGTCGCGCCGCGTCCCAGGGGGACCTGCGACTCGTATTTGGCGCGCACTTGCTCTGGGGTCAGCCCCTGAGTCTGGGCATACTGATCGAAGAGCGAGTTCTGCCAGAGGGTGCCGTCAAGCAGGTTGCCGGGACAGATAGCGTTGACGCGCACGCCGAACGGCGCGAGGTCCAGTGCAATGCTTTGCGTCAGGCCGATTCCGCCAAATTTGCTGGCCGCGTACGCGCCGTTTCGGAAACTGCCCTTTTTGCCGGATTTGGAATTGATCTGAACGATTGAGCCAGACCTCTGCTCGCGCATAACGCGGGCGGCGGCCTGGGCGCATAGGAAGTAGCCGGTGAGGTTGACTTCGAGAACGCGCCGCCAATCGTTCGGGTCCATCTCAGTGATGTCACCCGCTTTCAGGATACCGGCATTCGCCACCAGAATATCCAGCTTTCCAAAGGCGGCGACGGCTTCCTCGACCATGATGCCGCAGCCATCGGCGTCGGTGACATCCACCTTTTTTCCGATGGCGCGCTGCCCGGTCGCCTCGACTATCGCCGATGCCGCCGCTTCCGCCTTTTCCGCGTTGACATCAGCGATCAGTACGCTGCATCCCTCCATCGCGAGACGTCGCGCGATGGCCTCACCCAGACCCTGAGCCGCGCCGGTAACAATGGCGCTCTTACCTTCTAAACGCATTAAAATATCCTTTGATTCCGGCCTGTCAAACTTCCTTCAGCAGTTCCGCTTCGGCTTCTTCGGTCCATATCTGACCGTCCCTGAGCTTAGCGTAGACCGCGGGACGCACGGATTCCAGATCGGTGAGCGCGGTCAGCGGGAGATCCTCGATCTGCGGGAAGATGACCGTCTTCCCGGGGAACCGTCCGCCCTTCACCGCATCCAACCCCTCCCGGAACGCGTTCAGGCCACCGATTGCCGCGAGTGATGCGCCGGTCTCCAGTTGATGGGACTCCATAAGATCACGTGTTCGTGTCATATCGGCAAGCGTCGATCCTGTGGTCCCGACGATGCGCACGTTCTTCGTCGCGACCTCCCAGATTGGCAGTTTCGCCATCGTCCCGCGAGCGACCCCCGCGAAGACGTTGAGAACGCCGTTTTCCGCCAGAAGGGGGAAGCCCTGCTCTATCGCTTCGATAGAGGGCACGTTGACGACGATATCATCGAAACCGTTCGGGGCGAGTGTGGCGAAATCGGGCTCTGTTTTGCGCACATTGAAAAGCAGCAGGTCCACGCCGCGCTGTTCGGCAAGCGCGCCAAAACGGGACTTCAGTGCATCGAGACGGTTGTCGTGCCTATCGGTTCCCACGATCCGTTTAGGCGGGTTGGGCAGCTGGAGAGCGCGCTGAACATGCATCTGGCCCATCGGACCCGCCGCACCGACAAACCAGACGGTACCACCGGCAAGAAGCTCGCTTCGCGTGTTCGACTTCGGGCCGATATAGGTGTGCGCATCGTAATGGATACGACCCACATCGACATTGACCAATCGATCGAAGGCCCCCACCTGCTGAAGATGGACCACACCGCCTTTACCTAAATTCGCACAGGCCGTCTCGAACGCCTCTGGGGTCGGCGTTGCCTGGAAGACGATATCATCCTTCTGCTGGACTTCCCGGTGCGACCAGTGATACGCGGCTTCCACGCAGGCCCAGGGCTCGACCAGGGCTGCCTCGGCATAACCCGTCGTATCGTCGATGGGGAGGAGGTAGCAGCCTTCGTCGCCTTCGATTACCTCCGGTCCAATGAGGCCGTACTGACTCATTCCGCCGGGAAGCGCATAGCCGTAGGCAAGACCCACTCCTTTGTAGAAAATATCCGCCTGAACGATGAACCGCTGACCCGGCTGAAAACGCTCGTGGTAATTCTCACCCGTGGCGACAACGGTTAGGGCAACCTCGTGTCCCATCACGACAGGGTCTTTTTGCAGATCCCGCCCCGCCAACCGGGGATGTTCGCCGCCCAGTCCGATGATCTTAATGTCCGAATAGCAGATCCCGCAGGCATCGTGCCGAACAAGTATCTCATCCGGTCCCGGTTCCGGCAGACGAAGTGATTCCGGCTTGCCGTCTTTTCCCACATTCTCCAGGCCCGCGCCGTAGAGGTGCCAGCGTTTATACGACTGAGGCAGGACCGTCTCGTTATTGGCTTTCATATTGCTTTCGTTTTCTTTCGGTGTCACGCGATTTCTTTCGCCGCGACTTGCCGCAACTCCTCCCCTAGGCGGATGATTCGCGTGCTGCGGCAAAAACACGGAACCACCGGCAGGCGATAAACCTCCAAATAACCGTGAAAACCGCTCGCTTCGCTACTCTCATTTTACTTTGTGTTTTATCGCTTTTACTTCCCGCCGCACAGGCGGACGACGAAACAACAAAGGGCACACAGCCTCCTCCCGGTTATAACCAGGAGGGAAGACCCGCCGACCCCGTCCCACCGGCGCTCGGGGGAACGCAGCTTACCCCGCCGCCCACGGGCGCTCCGGGGCAGGTTCAGGTTGGTACGCCCGGCGCATCCGATCCGCGTTACGGCGGGGTTCTTTACGAGAAAAATCGTATCAAACGGACCGTCCCCATTGATCCTGCCATTGGCCTTGATGGTCGATGGGATGTTCTGTACCGCTATGTCGATAGTGTCGCTGCAGAACCAGGAGCTGGCGAGGCTCCCGGCGGTAATGGGGTTAAGACGGTCTACTGTGACTGGGATGACAACTACCTGTACCTGGCGATGGAGACGCCATCGGCTACCAAGGTGCGCTTCGATATCGATGGGCGCGATGATGGCTGGCTGCGCGGGGCGGATAATCTGATGCTTCAGATATCACCCTCAGCGGGGACAGAACCGGCAAAGGTGATTGCGCAGCGCTTCGATACAACCCAGAACAAGGATCGGCCCGTCTACGCGGAATCGAGCATACCGCTCGGCGAGATCAAGGTTCGAACAGGGCAGACACCGCGTGGCACGTATGCCGCCATTCTTGCACTCCCAAAAACTGAGATGATCGGGCTTGTGCGAAAAAACGGCGCAAGTTTTGGTCTGCGGGTAGACACCGGTCTGCTTCCCGCCCAATCCGGATCTGCCGATCTGCTCGCGATTCGCCCCATGCTTCGACTGACACTGGCGGAATCGGTCGTGGCACAGAGCACTGATGGGCTATCCGTCAAAGTTTCCGTGGCCGAGGCCCGCAAGAATGTTCCCGGCGAAGACATCAAGATCGCGCTTGAGGTCAAAAACGAGGGCAAGAACAGTTTGCGTCTGTCACGGCTTTTCCTGCGCGGCTCTCTGCTGTCCCAAAACCTGCTGGACGCGGCCACCTACACCGGAATCGTACTGGAACCGGGAAAAAAACTGCGGCGGGATCTGCGTTCGACCGTTTCGGCTTCCGCAGGCACCGGCACCTATGTGGTAGCCGGAGGAGCGGAATGGGAAGATGGCACCGGTATCGCCTCCCTCGCCGCTTTTGACCGACTGGAACCCTATGCGCTTGATTTTAAGCTGGATGACAAGCCTATTGAGTCGGGTGTCGTGATTCAGCGAAAGAAGAAGGGTGATAAGAAGGGACCGGAGGGCGATGTGCGAACTGCGGTGATCGCGGTCCTCAGTCGGATAAGAACCCCGGAAACCGCCTCTGTCCGTATGCGTCTGCCGGACGGGTGGACGCTGGAATCGGGTGATACAGACCGTACGGTCCAGTTCAAATCCAAAGACGATCTGCGTCCGCTTTTCTTCAAAATCCTCGTGCCGAACAAGGCATCGCCCGGAACGTATCCGGTTTCGGTCACCCTGGAAGTCGCGGGCCATACCTACACCGAGTCGCGCTCCTTGACGATTCTTGGCAACACCGGAAACGACGAGTGATGGTTGAAGGGCGGCGTCACGGTACTGCGGCGTCTCTGCGTCTTCTTATTGGCGGACTGCTCGATCTCGTGTATCCGCCTCGATGCCTGGTTTGCGAGCAGTACGATACACCCTCCCTGTGCGAGAATTGTGCGGCTGCTTTCACGGCGATTCCGGAGCCCCTGTGCCAGATTTGTGGCAGGCCAATGGAACCGGAGATGAAAGGGGTCTGCCGAACCTGCGAGGCGCATCGGCAGGAGTCCGGGAAAGACTGGGCCTTCGATGGTGCGCGATCAGCAGGGATATTCGAGGGTTCGTTACGCCACGCGGTACATCAACTGAAGTACAACGGCGGAGAAAGTCTGGGACCTGCTCTCGGTGCCTACCTTGCCAACTGTCTGGGCGGTTTTGAGCTTTTCACGAAGGAGCAGATGGGAACGATTGATGGTGTGCTGGCTGTCCCCATGCATCCCGTGCGGGAACGAAATCGCGGATTCAATCAGGCGGCTCTCCTCGCTGCCCCGGTGGCAGAGATGCTCGGCGTTCCTTTGCTATCATCAACCACGGTGCGGCGTTCCCGGCGGCCCGCCCAGGTGGGACTCTCTTCAACTGCTCGGCGCCGAAATCTGACAAACGCGTTTGTCGTCTCACCCGAGGAGGTCCTTCGTCTTCAGGGGCGACAAATCCTCGTGATCGATGATGTTTTTACAACGGGAACGACGGTTAATGCGTGTGCCGCTGCACTTCGAGATGCCGGAGCGAACCGGATTTTGATCGCGACGCTTGCCGGTGGAGGGTAAAATAACCACACTATGCTCACGACTAAAACAAAGACTGCCGGGCCTGACGTGCGGCCCTCCCGCCGCTCTACACTTGCCGCAATTGGTCTATTGCTGCTTGGAAGCGTTTTGGGGACAGCCGGATGTTCCAGTAGACCTCCCGCCGTGTCGCTCACGGATCTCACGGAAATCACGGTCGACAGTCTGACGAATCTGGTGCTTGGCCCGCCAGACATGCCGACACGAACTGCGCTTACGGACCCCCCGCTTCTCAAAAAAGGCGAGAAGGAATCTGTGATCATCGCTGCTGATATCGCTGCCTTCGCAGCGGTATCCAGGGGTGCCATACCCGAAAAAGCTTTGACAAGCGCTCGGAAAGATGTTGTACGCCTGCTGGATCGCCGGCTCAAAGACCAGGGATTCTCCGCGACCGAGTCCACAGTATTCCCCCCGGCAAAACCGGCAGACAATAATACCTTGGTTGCGACGTTAGTACCGGTTCTGGAATCGGCGGGCTCGCCGGAGGAAAAGGCGGCGGGCAGGGGACGGCAGCTGGTTCTCATCCGCCTGAGTGTCACGGACCCACTTACGGGAGAAATGCTGCGCCAGCGGGACTACTACTCGGGAAGAGATGTCAAACGCTGATCAGGCGATTTACATCTTCATCCATCGGAGTGCTTTCCGGAATGCGATGACCGTAAACGCGGATAGCGTCAGGAAGAAGATGACATTTACGGCATTGTTTGATTTGAATCGCCCGAACATCTCTGGTCTCTTTATCGCGAGATTTGGTGGAGCAGGTTCCTTCCATTCGTTCCAGAACTTGGGGTCGGTATCGGGATGCTTTCCCTGGTGCAGACGTGGCAGCATATATTTCCATCGGTTATTCTGCCATGTTTCCGCTTCCGCCCTGAGTTCGCGGTATTTACCGGATAGTTCTGCTGGCTTTTGTGGTCGGTATGGGGTTCCAACGAGGAATAAAGCGTCCTTTAGTTCCGGTGCGAATAGTGATTTTTTACCGCTATCCAGCAGTTCCTGACATCGGAGCTGCGCGAGGTATCCTAGCTTCATTCGCTCTATCCCGATTAACTCACTGGACAAAGCGGCAAAAACGTCCGGGCTTTCCCAAGCCCCGCCGAGTACTATAAGGCCCGACAGCCCTTCAACGCCGCGTCCTTCCGAGCCTGACGTGCCCGAAATACCTGTACCGGGCTCTGCCCAGTGCGGCGGAAGATGCATTGTTAGCGGTTCGTCCCGGTGATCAATGATCCAGTCCATCACTGCAAGCTGGTATTTCTCCCGTCCGAAGTGGGCATCCGGCTTGATATGAATTGCCTTTGCGATCTCGCCACGAGCCTGACGTAATTGAGCTGTATCTTTCAGGTCTGCCCCTGCTCGAATCCATTGATGTGCTCGGAAAGTACCGACATTGGCGTAATAGCGATACCAATCCTCGCGAAAAGCAGGGTCAGCTGGAGAGGTCTTTAGAAGACGTGAATGCTTTTTTTTGATCCAGAATAGTGCCTCGTCATCTTTTCCGAGGCGATCATAAGCAACGGCGACATCGTCGTAGAGCCGAAGGCGCTCCGGATGGACAGCAAGTTCCTTGGCGACCCGTCGGATCCTCATCTCATAGAAGAGCGCAGGATGGCGAGGAAACCGTCCTGTAATCACGGAGAGGGGTACGGGAAGGCCAACCGACTGAGGCACAGGCAGATCGCTTTCCCGGTAGTCTGCAATTGGGTTTGCGGCGCTTGTCGTGGGAAATGGGCCTGTTTCCACTTCCTCCGCGAGCAGGTCGCTGTCACGGTCGTTGAGACAGGCATTTGTTGTCTGAGTGAGAAGCAGCAGAATGGAAAGTGCCGCAAGGGTTCGTTTCCGGTATATAGTTCGCATCTTTGTGCCCTTAGAAACAGGAT
Organism: Armatimonadota bacterium; assembly: GCA_040387315.1. GTDB lineage: Bacteria > Armatimonadota > Armatimonadia > Armatimonadales > Armatimonadaceae > JACMJB01. The sequence continues at coordinate 20,432 of JAZKEA010000304.1, forward strand.
CAACTCTTTGGTTCCCCGTTGTTCGCCAAAGGTTCACTGATCTAAACGCAAACTAAGCTCGGTCGGTTACGCCAGAAATCGCATCATGACTTCGCTCGCCAGAAAAAGACCGCGCTCCGTCAGACGGAGTCGTCCTTCAGTGACATCCAGCATACCGGAGGTTTTCAAATCGGCGATTGGAGTGGCAAACTGGTTCTCCGCTCTGACCCCGAAACGCTGTTCAAAGGCATCCAGATCGATTCCATCTGCCATTCGCAGACCTACCATAATGGTTTCGCCCATCGCCTCTGTTAACGTCAGCTCTTCCTGCTCCACGGTTGCAATACCGTTCGTGGCGATGCGATCTGCAAAGCGGCCCGGCAGGCGTTCGTTCATCGAACGGACACCGCTCTGGTACGATGCGGCACCCGCACCGAAGCCGAAATAATCCGCGTTACGCCAGTAAATCTGGTTGTGGCGGCTTTCAAAACCGGGACGGGCGTAGTTGCTGACCTCGTACCGCCGATAACCCGCGGATCCCGCACGCTCGATTGCGCGCCCGAACATCGCCGCTTCGATCTTCTCCGAGGGAAGGGTCAGCTTTCCTCGTTCGCGCCGTGCCCAGAAAACCGTTCCTACCTCCACAATCAAGCCGTACATGGAAAGGTGGGGAACATCGAGCCCGAAGGCCGCATCGAGGGAGCGATCCCAGTCTGCCAGAGTCTGCCGGGGAAGGCCGAACATAAGGTCTATGCTCAGGTTCGTGAAACCCGCCGCTTTGGCTGCGGCAACCGCGGCTCGGGCATCTTCCGCGCTGTGAACGCGATCAATCGATTTCAGCAGACGATCATTAAAGGTCTGCACGCCAAACGAAATCCGGTTGAAGCCGCTCCGTCGAAGCTCTGAAAGATACTCCTGCGTCGCGTCGGACGGATTCGCCTCCAGTGATATTTCGGCGTCGGCATCGACCGCGAAACTGCGCCTGACCGTGTCCAGAATACGGGCTAAGTCTGTCGCCTGTAGCGTTGTTGGGGTACCGCCGCCGAAAAATATCGTCGGAACGCGTGTTGCCGGTTCCGAACGCGCGGCGATCTCTCGGCACAGCGCATCGACATACTTTACTTTTGTCGCATCGCGATAGCCGGAGTAGGCATTGAAGTCGCAGTAACCGCACTTCTTCACACAAAACGGAATATGAACGTAAACACCGGCACTCTCGTTGGTCATAGGAAGTAGTTCGTCAGTCGCACCCTATAGTACGGTACCACGCGAACTACGGCAGAATTCCGCAATTTATTCGAGCGCTTTTCCTGACGCTTCGAAATCCATAGGACCACACGGCCACTCCTCACACATCTCGTCGGGATCGCAGGCTTTGTGGGACTTTACCTGGAGGCCGTGGCTCTCCGCCCAGTACAACAGCAGCTCGCAGCGCTCTATTCTGTCCCTGCCCGGAAACGCCGTCGCTACCGCTTCCGGTGGCATGGTTACCGTTCCCAAATGATCCTGCAGGGCTTTCAGTATTACGGATTGCGCAGCGAGAGCCGCTGCTGTGGTTGTGTCTACAGTCATAGACTCTTTGTTCCTTTTGTGTGTATCCGATTCAGTTTCAGTGACTTTGACCCACGGCTTGCCCACACAGTTGCAGGCAAAGCGGGGGAGCAGAAAAAAAGCGCCAAAAGAATTTACTACGACGGCTTCGGAAAATCCGTGGGAAATGTTCCTCGGCAGAGGGAGCGAACCAGAAAGAGTGCATCTGTCACGTACCACCGCAGAACGGTGAGAAGAACCACCAGGAGAAAAACCGTGTTTCGCAGCAGTCGCGCGGCTATGGGCACGTCCGGCATGGTTGCCGTCGGCGCTCCGCTCGCTTGTTCGGCAAGGTATTCTCCCATCTGGCGCATCCAGGGGACTGTGTAGGGCCATTCTGCGAGACCGTGTACCCATTCCGAGGGGATACCGCACTCCCCGACACCCGCACCCACAATGGCTCCCGTTATCGCGGCTGTCGTATCCGTGTCTCCGCCACAGGCGATTACCCCCAGAACGGCGTCGCGGTAGCTCGCGGGATGACGCATCCAGGCATGAAGCGCCGCCGGTACGGTCTGGTAGACGTAGCCAGTGACACGATCCGACCTGCCAAAGGTCTGCTTGCAAAAGTCTGGGGTCGATTCACCGTTTGCGGCGCTTGTGGCGGCAAGCCGTACCAACCGGGCAAGTTCGCGCGCCTCCGGATCGTCGGGAAGCAGGCTTTGAAGGTCTGCTGCATAGGTGCTGATGTTCGCAGGACTACGGGCGGCTGTATATGCCGCCCAGGCGACGGCAAAGGCGCCGTATTCCGCTTTCGGGTCTGTGTGGGTCAGACGGGTGCTGGCGCGGACAAAGGCTCGCATAGTCTCCGGAGAATCGCCGTAGCGGAGCCCCAGAAGGGCGGCGCGCATCGCAGGCCCATTTCCCGCTGAGAAGACGCCGCTTCGCTCCGGCGGAACTCCGATCAAGAGCTTCAGGCAGGACCTGAGCGTTGCCAGCCCGACGCCTGCAGGCAGCAGCAGAATCCATAGCCGCAGTTTGGAGGCGAGTATCTGAGCGAACCGGGAGGGTGAGTCACTGCACATTGAGAGCGCCTGCGCGGTCAGAATGGTATGCTCCGTGTCGTCCGAGATCAGACCGTGTCCCAGCAGAAGCCGATGTCCCTGTATTGTCCCAAATATTCGAGCCTGGCGCTGCCGCGAGAGCCCTTCGGCAGGCAGCCCTAGAGCATCTCCCACAGCCGTACCCAAAAGGCAGCCGGTGATAGCCTCTCTTCGTGTGTCTCTAACGTTAACTGTTTCCATAGAAAGAGAACGGGGAACGGGCAGAGATCGTTACGGCCCGGCACAAAAAAATCCCCTTATCGCGGATAAGGGGATTTTTGAACACTATCTACATGCTGGAAAGCAGTTCGGTCTTCTTTTTATCGAACTCCGCCTGCGTAATTGCGCCGCCGCGCAACAGTTCGTGCAGTCCGGCGATTTTGTCCACGACATCGCTGACGCTTCCGCCGCCATTGGCTGCGGGCGCAGGGGCGGCTGCCGCAACTTCAGGCGCTGCGGGCGCTTCAACCGGAGCGACCGGTTTGACCTTGTTCAGCTTGAGATTTAGGTGGAGCGTGTTCTGGAAGGACTCGGTGAGCGAAGATAACGTCGGCTCGTTGCCTTTTCGTGTCTGCTTGAAGTATCCCTTGAGGGCATCTCCTGCCGCCCAGGCTACCGCCCCAACGATAGGGGCCTGAACCAGAACGCCGAAAAAGTATCCGCCAGGAATCAGCTTCGCGAGACGCGATCCGGCATAGGCCGCGCCAAGAACCGTACCGGTCGTCGTCGCGATAGCCCAGCCCATTTGCCGCGCCCGCTTGTTCGAGACAATAACCTGGTAGACTCCCGCAAGCTCCGTGGTGAGTTTGGTAAAGGTGGCTGTCACCGCGATGATATCGAGACCGAACGGAAGAACGTTCGATGCCGTCGAAATGACCGTGTATCGTGCGATGATCAGATTAGCCTTGCGATCCAGCTCGTCCCAATCCGGCTCCATAAAATCCATTCCGTTTTCGCTCCTGAAGCGCGGCATCGGTGATTCTTCCGCATCACGCTTTGCACGCCTGCTCTCGCCTTTTTCGTCCCGGCCCCTCATCACATCAGCAATCCGGCCCTCCACGGTTTCACCGAGGGTTTTTAGCAAGGACGGTATCTTGTCAGTTTCCATAGTTTTTCCAAAGGTTCTCTTTGTGTAAGTACCAGATTTTCTATTACGTTAGATTATAGGGTAGCGTTCGCGATTTTCAAATGGAAACCCTGCATTCCACGCAGGGTACAATTTAGCAGACAGAGAGCAGGTGGTAAGGGTTGCGCCTGTCCGTAAAAATAATCCTCTTTGATCTTACCCAATGATGGAAATAGGAACGCTTTTGCAAGATCCCGTAGCGGATAGAATCGCGCCGACGCTGCGGCCTCGCGAGCGCGTCGTGATGAAGCAGAACTGGCGAGAGCTTCTCTTTCTGCACTGGCCTGTCGCACCGGAACTGCTGCAGCCCCTTCTTCCTCCGGACCTGACGATCGACACCTATAATGGTAGCGCTTATATAGGTCTCGTACCGTTCAGGATGCAGGACGTCCGCCCTGTTTGGGCTCCCGCGGTTCCGTGGTTATCGCACTTTCCGGAATGCAATGTCCGTACCTACGTCCATCGTGGTGGGGCCAGTCCCGGCGTCTGGTTTTTCAGCCTCGATGCCGCAAACCCGGTGGCTGTGGCGATTGCACGAAGTATCTGGAAGCTGCCTTACTTTCTTGCACACATGGAGGTCAGTACGGATGCAGCCGATGGTTCGACAAAGTACGCAACGACCCGGCGGATGCCTCCGCCGCTTCCTGCCTCTTCCTCCTTTCGCTGGACACCGATCGGTCTCCCTTCGCCTGCCGAACCGGGTACGCTGGAGCATTTTCTCGTCGAACGTTATATCCTCTATGCCCACGCTTATGGAAGGCTCTGGCGCGGCAAGGTACACCACACAGCCTATCCGCTACAGGCGGCTGAACTGGAAGGCTTTTCGGATACCTCGATCAAAGCAGCCGGAATTCCGCTCAAGGAGGATACTCTCCTGCATCCGCCGCTGGTTCATTATGCCTCCGGTGTGGATGTCGACATCTTTCCGCTTCGGCCTCTCGCCTGACCCGTATCTCATGAATATCAAAATAGATGATCTAAACGGCCCAGAAATAAAGCGGCTTCTCCAGGAACATCTCCAGGAGATGGCACTGCTCTCGCCCCCGGAGAGTGTCCATGCACTGGATATCAGTGCGTTACGCGGGCCGGAAATCACCTTCTGGACTGTGTGGGAGGGCGATGAACTGCTTGGCTGCGCGGCACTCAAAGAATTGGACACTCGCCATGGTGAGATTAAATCCATGCGGACATCGTCGCTGCATCGCCGGAGAGGTGTGGCCCGGCATCTTATGGCGCATGTCGTGGCAGAAGCGGAACGGCGCTCCTACGTTCAGATAAGTCTTGAGACCGGGGCAATGTCGGCTTTTGAACCGGCACGTCAGCTCTACACTCGGTTTGGTTTTGTGTTCTGTGAACCATTCGGTGACTATATAACGGATCCGAATAGCGTGTTTATGACGCGACGACTTAAAACACCAGGGGAATCAGAAGGGGTGGACTCGCCTGAGGCCGAACTATACCCATAAATCGCTCGATAAGAAGGACGGAATATTTACATGCCGCTCGTTGATATGCCTCTGGACAGGCTGCTTCAGTATGAAGGTCGCAACCCACGACCCGACGACTTCGACTCTTACTGGGATAGTGCGCTCGCGGAGATGCACGCCATCGATCCCGAGGTCGAACTGATCCCGTACCCGATAAGCGCTCCTTTTGCTGAGTGCTTTGATCTGTACTTCACCGGTGTTGGCGGGGCTCGTGTCTACGCGAAGTTCCTGCGACCAAAGAACATCTCGGGCACCATTCCCGCGCTGCTTCAGTTCCATGGCTACTCCGGAAACAGCGGGGACTGGGCCGACAAGCTGAATCAGGTGGCGCGAGGATATGCGATTGCGGCTCTGGACTGCCGGGGCCAGGGCGGAAAGTCGGAAGATGTTGGCGGCGTCAAGGGGAACACGCTGCGCGGGCACATCATCCGAGGGCTCGATGACCGACCCGAGAAACTGCATTACCGGTCGCTCTATCTGGACACCGCTCAGCTCGCACGGATTGTGATGTCGATGCCGGAGGTGGATGAAACTCGTGTCGGGGCGACAGGCGGATCACAGGGAGGCGGATTGACGCTTGCCTGCGCCGCCCTCGAACCGCGCATCAAGAAGGCCGCCCCTGTTTACCCATTCCTCTGCGACTACCGACGAGTCTGGGAGATGGATCAGGCGAAAGATGCCTACGATGAGCTGAAGGCCTATTTCCGGCTCTTCGACCCTCGGCACGAGCGCGAGGATGAGGTATTTACCCGGCTCGGGTACATCGATAACCAGTTTTTGGCACCGCGGATCAAGGCGCAGGTTTTGATGGCCGTGGGGCTTATGGACACGATCTGCCCGCCATCGACTCAGTTTGCCGCGTATAACCGTATCCCCAGCAAAAAGGATCTTCTGGTCTACCCGGACTTCGGTCACGAGGGGCTTCCCGGTTCCGGAGATAAGATCTGGGAGTTTTTCTCGGACTTATAGCACGAAAACAGACCTCACCGCTTCGCCAGGCGAAGCGGTGAGGTCTGTTTCTAA
>JAZKEA010000304.1:26689-34101 GCA_040387315.1 Armatimonadota bacterium
TGTCACTTTAGGTGTACTGAATTTGGCGTGGATTGTTTCTAAAGTCTCTTTAAAGTCCTTTTGCGGTCAGGTACTCAAACGAGGAGCGCAGGCAGTCAAACGGGTCGCGGCGGCAGGTATCCTGCTCTACGGCATACCATTCCACCCCCGCGGACTCGCACGCGCTGATAATACGGTCCCACGGCAGATTTCCCTCACCAATCGCCGCGATAATCGGACCGTCCTTGGGATCGACCGCCTTATCTTTCAGGTGGATGATCGGCGCACGACCACTGCAGCGCTCCATCAGGTCGGCCGGGTCCGCGCCGCCGTGCCACGCCCAGTAAAGGTCGTTCTCCAGAAGGTAATCCTGACCACCCTCGTCGATAAGGATGTCCCAGAATGTTTGAGGGGCGAACTGCTCCACGCGCTGAAATTCGTGGGCGTGATTATGGTGGCCAAACCGTACCCCGCCCGCCTTGAGCTTCGCGATAACGGGGGCCGCATCGCGAACAAAGCGGTGGTATCCCTCAGCGCCGTCTTTGCCATAGTCACCGGGAATTCCGCCGATAGCGGTAAAGTTTGAGCCGAGCGTCTGATGAAACTCGATCTCCGCCTCGGTTGTTTTCGCCAGCTGATCCCAGGAACGGTGCGTGGCGATACAAAGGAGGCCATTGTCATCCAGCATTTTGCGTGCGGTGGCGGCATCCACTTCTGGTGTGTCCCCGTTCATCGCGCCGACGGCGGAAAGCTGAACAGCCGGGTATCCAAGCGCCTTGATCTTCTTCAGTGATGCCTCAAAATCGGCACGGGTCTTGGTAAAGTCACGCACTGTATACATCTGAACGGCTAGTTTCGACATAGAAAAGTATCCTCCGGGTTACGCCGCGCTCGCGGCGTCGGCAATTTCTTGGGCTATAGCGTGTGCGGCGGCTTGGGGGTCTGGGGCGGCGGTTATCGCGCGGCCAACGACGAGGTAGTGCGCTCCGGCCTGAATCGCCATCGCCGGTGTCGCGACACGCGCCTGGTCGTTGACCGCAACTCCTGCCGGACGAATGCCGGGGATCACCGTGACGAACTGAGCGCCGCATTCCGCATGTATCGCGGAGACCTCCTGCGGCGATGCCACGACTCCATCCATTCCCGCATCTTTCGCCAGCTTTGCCAGATGAACAACCAGGGCGGCGGCATCGCCGGGCACCCGCAGGTCTGCGTTCAAGGTCGCCGTATCGATACTGGTAAGGACCGTGACCGCGATGAGCAGGGGAGGTGTCGCGACAGTATTCGCCGCCTCGCGGGCGGCACGCATCATCGCTGATCCGCCGGAGGCATGGATGTTCACCATCCAAACGCCGCGCCGCGCCGCCGCACGGATCGCTCCTGCGACTGTGTTCGGAATATCATGAAACTTGGCGTCGTAGAAGATGCGCTCCGCACCGGCATCGGTCAGCTGATCGAAGATATCAAAGCCCGCGGCATTGACCAGCTCCAGACCGACTTTGACTCCGCCCACGGCTCCCCTAAGGGATTGTGTCAGAGCGACCGCATCGGCGGCGTTATCGAAATCAAGAGCGACTAGAATTCGGTCGCGAGCGCTTACGGGGCGGTCCGTCTGCGTCATCGGGTAAACACAACCGTGGTTGGATTGGTGTAAAGCATATCGTGTGGAAGGTCCTGGCTTGGTAAGCCGTTCGCTGCAGAGAGTTTCGTGAATGGAATGCCGAAAACCTGCATCGGGTTCGCGAAAACCGTGCTGTTTGGGTATTTCTCCCGAATCTCAGCAAGGTATGCCAGAGCAGCAGGCCGCTTAGCCCGCTCCGCGTCGGCGTACTCGTTGATCTCGCTCAGGCTGACGGCATCAGGCTGAGATTCGCGAAGGAGATTGGTATCCCATTCAACCGGTTCCCCGGCGACCTCGGAGGCGATAAGGCGTGGAACCGTGTCAAACCGGGTCACGGATTCGCGGGCGACTTTGGGAATCGGGGCGGAAAGTAGAGGGTTGAGAGGGGGCGCGGGGAACCAGGGGCCCGTTGCAAATCCGACGCTCTGGATGCCTCTCTGCCGAATAAACGCCGCCGCCTGATCGCGCGGATCGGTGCCGTTCATGGTGTTATCAATAGCAAGGCTGAAGAGCAGCGCATACGCCCCTGCCGCGCCGATCGCCCCGGTGACAACACCTGCCTTTCGGCGCGACGATGCGTCGGCGGCGGGCCAGGGGATGATGCTGCCTACCAGCAGGGCAAGCGGCGGAAACAGAGGAAGTGTGTACCGCGCAAACTTAATCTGCGCTAGTCCCATCAAGCCGTAGAACGGGATCAGGAACGCGAGCAGAAGAATGTCACCGGGGCGGCGACGGTAGAGCGCATACCCGAGTGCTACTAATGAGACGATCAGCAGTGGCCAACCCAGTCCCCAGCGCAGATTGAAAAACAGATGGTACAGAAAAGCGGGCGGGGTTGCGGCAAAGACATCCCCGTGCCCCGTGCTGGCATGCCAGGACTCATACAGTATTGCGTCAAGGGTGCCGGACGGGTTTAGAAGAATAGCAGGGCAACCGAGAAGAAAACCCAGGATGGCGGCTCCAAATAGCAGCACTACCGCTAATTTTTGGCGGTCCGCGACGAGCCACCATGCTACAAGTCCGGCGAGAATGACGAGACCCGTATTATACTTCGTGGCGGCTGCGAAGCCGGACCAGAGCCCGCACCAGAGGAGGTCACGGGGACGGCAAGAAGAAGGCTCCAGGTGCCGTGAGGCGAAATAAAGCGCCCCGGCGACGAAGAAGGTGGCCGGTACATCAACGGTAGCAAAATGTCCGTGCTGAACCGCTAGGGGAGTGATCGCGTAAAAGAGAGATGCAGCGATTCCCGCCGCCGTGCCGTAGCCTCGGCGACCGATGCCGAACAGCAGACCACAGGTTGCCACGCCAAGAACTGCGGTAACCAGACGGGCGGTCATGAGAGCTGTCGCCGAGGGCACCCCAGGTGCCGGACCGGGGGCGACCAATCCCATGAATTCACCAAGGTGAATCGCGACGCTGTTGAGTATCAGGGCAAGAGAGCCGTAATTATAAAACCCCGGATCGAACTGGAAGGCGAAAGGGTTCAGGGTCAGCGAAGCCCCAACCACCATCGATTCATCCACATGATAGGAAAAGAGCCGGGCAGCGTTCGGCAGTCCCCAGCCGATTCCCCACAGGCGCAGCCCGAGCGCAATTAGCAGAATAAATATCACCGGTGCATTCCGCAGCAGGGCAGAAGGCGGCGTTCCGGAAACAGCATTAGTTTTGTCGCGTTGGGTCATATTCTGACCGTATTGTAGCATGGGACCGAGTTTGACAGGGCAGTACCACGCCGTTATAATCGAGAAAGCAAACATACACGGCAAACAGCCGATTGAGGTGCCTTTCCTTTGCAGATTCGTTTGATTGAAGTAACTCGTATCGTTGAAGACCCGGACCAGCCCCGACGTGCTATAGATGATGCCGCGATTGTGAGTCTTGCCGACTCGATTCGACAGCATGGGATCCTGAACCCGATCACGGTAACGCCGCTGGATGGTGTTGACGGATTCCGCATCATCACAGGGGAACGCCGCTGGCGGGCCTCTCAGATCGCGGGGCTCTTTGATATGCCCTGTATCGTTCGAGATGCCCCGCCCGCGGATGAGGCGGACAAGGCGACAGAGCAGCTCATTGAGAATCTGCAGCGTGAGGAGCTCGCCCCACTTGATAAAGCCAATGCGATCAAGCTGCTGAAAACGAATCTGGGGGCGACCAACAAAGAGGTGGGTCTGCGTCTCGGACTTTCGGAGAGGACAGTCGGCTATTTGCTGGATCTTCTGGACCTGCCGGAGAGTATCGGCGAGCAGATTGTGTCCTCTCCCAATCGTCCCTCGGACGGTAATTTGACGGAGAAGCATGGTCGTTTCCTGCGGCAGCTGAATGATGATCCGGACCTGCAGAATAAATTGGTTGATAAGATCCGCGATGAGAAACTCTCCTCAGAGGATACGGCTCGCTTCACGAAGGCGCTGCGCGAGTTTCCGGATCAGCGAGACGAAATTCTAGGTCTCGCTATGGAAGACCTGGGGAAGGTGACCGGCGGCGGGGGTGGACGATTCGGCGCCGGGGGCGGCGGTGGCATTGGTCTGGGCTCCACAAACGGGGAGGAGCGCTTCGATTTCAAAGGAACCGAGATCGACATTTCCGGTACGGATGGTCCCCCTGCTTTTTCGATGGGGCGTGCCTTCGTGGGGATTCTGGAGCGTGTCGTCCCGACACTGGATGAGGTGAAGATCTCCACTGTACCTGTGGGCGATCTGCCTGCACTGGAAGAGGTACTGCTGCGTGTCCAGGCCACCGTGGAAACGAAACTGCGTGAGGTCCGCGCCGCTGCACGTCGCTGATGCGACCGGGAGGGCGCTGAACTGCAGGTTGTAAATCTACTGGGCGACGGGCCGATAGCCTATCATGATGCCTGGGAGCATCAGCGGCAGCTGGTCGCCCGGCGCCAGCGAGACGAAGTGCCAGACACACTTCTGCTTCTTGAGCATCCTCCAACGGTCACCTATGGAAAGGCCGCCGATCCGAGCTATCGGCTCCTTTCGCCTGTGGAGTACGCGGGGCGCGGGATCGAACTGGTTAAAACCGATCGGGGCGGGGATGTTACTTACCATGGCCCCGGTCAGCTTGTCGGGTACCCGATTTTGCATCTCGGGGACGGAAACCGGGATATTCACCGCTATGTTCGGATGCTTGAGGACGCCATCCTCGGTATCTGTGACGCGCTGGGGGTCCAAGGGGCTCAGCGGGCTCCCTGGCATGCCGGTATATGGGTCGGGGATGGGTACCTGGCCGCTCTCGGCGTCAAGGTTGCCCGCTGGGTTACCCACCATGGCTTTGCCCTGAATGTCGAGGAGACGGTGCGCTCCGGCTTTGATACCATCGTTCCCTGTGGTGTTCCGGGCAAGCGCATCGCGACCGTCTCCGAATCGAGTGAACGGACCGTCACCGTTGCCGAAGCAGGAACCGTTGCGGCCCAGCTTTTCCCTACCTTTTTCCTTAGTTGAAATTTAGTCTACGCTTCCTATCGGAATTTATAATTCAGTTTTTTTCCATTTGCCCTTGACAGGAACAGGGTCGTAATTTACAATGTGCCTCATTACAGGTACGCCGGACGCCAGCCATTGACGGCTTTGGGGTCCACCCAAAACGGGAAGCAAAGACCGAACATTTCGTTGAGCTTTCCGTTCTTCCAGAACTGAATCATAGTCGATCTCCTTTTGTAACTCAGGGCAGCACCGACATTGTGGTCGCAATTGGTAACGCATGCGAATCTCGCGAGCGTTACCGAAACGCACCGCGATGTCGCGTCTGCCCTTTTTGTTGTTTATGACCGTTCTTAAATCGAGAACGGACATTATCGAGACTTTCAGGGCATATCAATTCGAGTGGCCTTAGAAAGGCAGGGGAGTGCGGCAGGCAAACGTTCTTATCGTTGACGACGATCCCATTGTTCGGCTTGATCTGAAAACTCAAGTCAAAGCGATAGGGCATACGGTCGCCGGAGAAGCTGACAGTGGCAGCCAGGCATTAACCCTGGCGCGTAATCTCCGACCCGACCTTGTACTGCTCGACATCGTTCTCCCGCATCTTTCCGGCATTGAAGTCGCCCGAACTCTTGCATTGGAGCGTGTTGCTCCTGTTGTTATCTTTACCGGTGGTCCTACCTCGGAACTTGCCGCTCAAGCCTACGCGGCCGGGGTCATGGGGTTTATCTCGAAGCCGTTTCGGGGGGCGGACCTCGGTCCGATTATCTCCATCGCCATTGCACGATTTGCTGAGATGATGGCGCTCGAGAATGAGGTCCGAAGTCTGAATGCGCGAATGGAAGCGCGGCGACTTGTGGGGCGGGCTAAAGCGATTTTGATGGAGAAGCAGGGTTTGGTGGAGCGAGACGCTTTCAGGCGTATCCAGGCGCAGAGCCTGGCATTGGGAAAGCCCGTGCATGAAATTGCCCAGGCGATCATCACGGCAAGCGAGCTATCGGCATGATTATCACCGCAAGTTACCGTAGGAAGTGGAGCATTATTATTCGCATCAGCGGCGATGTGGATGAATTTACGGGTGAAAGGCCCTAGTCCGGTTACGTTTCCCGGATTTCTGAAATTCTCATGTTAAAAATTGATTCTCTCCAAAATTTTTGCCTCGTAAGTTCTGCAGAGACCACGCCGACTGTGGACCTTTCTTCTCCCCTTTTTCGCAATTCGGTTCCGCCGCACCAGTTCGCTCGCCCTCTCGGTGTCTGCTCCGGAACCTTCGCACGCTCGCTCCCTGTTTTATCTCCACACGCAGTTGTCGCACATCTCCTGGATTTTCCTGTTACCAGCATCGCTATCTAAAGGGATATTTAGGCGTGAAAGAACTGCATAAGAGATGAATTTAGGTGACTACATGACGTGCGTTGCGAGACAAAAACCAATTTCGGTCCCGTTTGACAAGGTAAGGCCGGCTGCCAAAAAACTACTACTTGGCGGTCGTGAAATCTATCAGGAGGCATTCGCTTTCATGCGTAATCGCTTAGTTCATGCGCTTTGTGTATCATCTTCGTTTGTGGCACTCGCTGCTGCAGGTCTGTCCGCTCAGCCTGCATTTGCGCAGGACCCGTCCCCGGCTCCCTCGGATCAAAAAGCATCCGCTGAGGCGCCTGTGACAGCGCCTCCTATTACAATCACGGGAGCTCTTGAGGCCAACTACACCTACAACTTCAATCAGCCCTTCAACGGATCGAACACCTATCTGTACAACTCCAATGCCGGACAGTTCGCCGTCAACCTGGCGGACCTCCGCATCGGCAAGGCTGCGACAGATACCAGCCGTGTTGGGTTCTTTGTTCGCCTGGTTGAAGGGGAAGTCGCTCGTCGAAACTTCAATGCCGGCGACAACAACCTGCTGCTCGAGGGCTATGGAACGTTTCTTGTTCCACTGTCTGGTGGTCGGAATCTGAAGGTAGATGCGGGACAGTTTGTCACCCATGTCGGTTATGAGACGATTGAGATCGGGACGAACAATTTCTTCTCGCGAAACTTCCTTTTCCAATATCCCAGCCCGTTCTACAATGGCGGCGTCCGTGCTTCCTATCCGGTCAGCTCCAAGCTGACGGTAAACGGCTACATTTACAACCGGTATAACGGCGTCTATGACCCCAAGAACACGGATCTCGCCCCCGGCTTTCAGATCGTGTACACCGCGTCACCTACGACGTCTATCGTGCTGAACGGCCTTACCAGCCGTGAGAATCTGGCCTACGATGGCACCGCGGACACGTCCCTGGACAACCGTCAGCAGAGCGTGATCGACCTGATCGCCACCTCCCAGGTCACGCCGCGACTCAAAGTGGTAGCGGAGGGTCTCTATCGCTTTGGGGACTACT
>JAZKEA010000305.1:0-13594 GCA_040387315.1 Armatimonadota bacterium
CAAACGCGCGTAGCGCGAAGGGCGCCGCAGGCGCCCGGGGTATGGGGCCGCTTGCGGCCCCATCTCAACACAACGAAAATGCCGAAGGAGGGACTCGAACCCCCGACCCGGCGCGTATGAAACGCCTGCTCTAGCCAGCTGAGCTACTTCGGCGAGGGGCGCGGAGTTTTGCCGGGGTCTGTCGGGCATTGGCGCGAAATTCCCGCTGCGCCCGCCGCCGCCTTCAAGCGGTTCGCGCTGACCTGCTCTCCGGAAACGGACTGCAATCCCGAAAGTGGTGGGCGGGTCTTTCATTCATCCGGAACAACGGGCGTTGAAACCAGCCGTCATTTCATGGATGCGGCAGCCCTCTCTCTCTACCGGACCTCACTCAAAGCGGCGTACAGCCACTTTGTTTGCAAAGAGCCTGGTGTCATTCTCGCTCTCATGCCGCCACCCTCCGAGGCTCCGCATTCTTCCCTTTCTTTCATGCTCGAGGAACTGGAGGCGAGTTTTTGGTGGAAAAACAGTGACGATAATAACCGTTATGGATGGACGGAAAAAATCGCGTTTTGGATGAAGGCACAGCGAAAGCCGTATACGATTTTCGGGACCGCCTTTGCCTGGGTCCACTTCTTCGACACCATCTCTGAAAGTTTCACGCTGCCAGAACAGTGTGTTATTGTAGAGACGGGTGGTTTCAAGGGGCGGTCGCGCGAGGTCAGCCGGGACGAACTGTATGGGTTGTTTACTGAGCGTCTCGGTGTGCCGCCGACACACTGCATCTCCGAGTACGGGATGAGCGAAATGGCTTCGCAGTTTTACGATTCCGCTCTGCTGGATGCGGTCAATGGGGTCGAGAGACCCTTGCGGAAACTGGCACCTTACTGGCTCAAAACCCGCGTTCTCGATCCGATTTCGGGAGAAGATGCGCCGCCCGGACAGCCGGGACTTCTAGCCCATTATGATCTTGCCAACCTGAATTCGGTTCTGGCGATACAAACGGAGGATTACGGAATGGCTGCCGATGACGGGGATGGCTTTGTTTTACTGGGGCGTGCGCCCGGCGCTGTCCTGCGCGGCTGCTCATTGATCGCGGAAGAGAGCATGAACGCAAAATAACCGCCAGGGATTTGTTCCCCGGCGGTTATTTTTTGTCTGAGCAGTGACGAGTTATACGATACGCCGTGTAGCGTCCAAAGCCTCATCCCGATTGTCCACGTCCGGGTTGCGGGTTGGGATGACATCGCCGACCGTCAGATTTTCCTGACCTGGTGTTGGGTCGTTCGATGAGAATTCGTTGTCCAGAGTACTGCCCTCATCATCGTCTTCCAGAAGACGGGGATCACTGGCGGCATCGGGATCCTCGATTTGAAAGCCATCCGCGCCAAGGTCCAGTGGGACATGGGTTGATGTACCCCTGACAACGCCATCGACGGTGCCTGTGATGTCCGGCGCTCGATCCGCCTCGTACGATCTGGCAACGAACTCCCGGTCCGGGTCCATTCCCGTATTTGGATCGGGATCTGTCTCTCCCATGGAGTCAGCAAGATCGTCACGTGTCATGTAAGAAGCATCGTCTGCGTCATCCGGAGCGGACTTAGAGCGGGCATCACCACTAAAGCCGTTCACCGTGGGAACGAGTTCATCAACTGTTGCGCGATGTTTATGGGGGAACGTCAGCGCCTCTTCAACGTCAATATCACGGTTGCCTCCCCCGGTGAGTTCAAGAGCGCGGACGCTGTCCTGAGAAACGTTCTCTCGGGCATCCACTAGATCACCCAATGTCTCTACCTCATCGAAATCTTCTGCCAGAGGGTGGTGGCTGCTTGGCATATCCGTGGGACGAAGGCCAGCGGCCTCCGCAAATTCTTCGTTGTGGCTTTTTTGCATAAAACTCTCCTTATTTAGCTCGCCTGGCGGCGGAGTCTCATTCTGTCGGAAGTGTACCCGTCACATACCATGCTTACGCACGGCTTTCATTTGGGTATGTCTTGCGTCGGAGGAAGGAAAGAGTGCGACACGAAGTCGCTCCAACGAGTGGGCGGGGAACCGCTCTGGGCTAGTGTTCAGGCCCATCGCCAATCAGCAATAAAATCAAGCCCAAGGGTCATTCTCTACGGTGATTACAGGCAAGGCGAAGACTGACATGGTGAACGAAAGTGAAGTCCTGTTTTAAAGGCGCGTCATTCCTGATCATCGGAAGGTAGAGGAGCGGAAACGCTACGATGTACTGCAGACGAGACTGGCGGATTATCTTGCCTCCAGTGAAAGCCAACGCTATTCTTTCAGGCGTTGGACGAACACCATATGTCTGCCGCGTTAAAGGGGCCACCTACATCAGTCGTATCTCGAAGGTGTGGAACGTGTAAACCTCGATGGGGTCTGTCCGGGTCAGAAATCACCGGGCAGTAGGCGAGTTCGCAAGATGAGCCATATCCCCAGCGGGAAAGGATGTCCTAAAAAGCGAATGCCGTCAGCCGAAAGGCAACAGGAATCCATAACTGGACGGATAGAACCGGTGGCGAGAACCGCTGGAAATACTTGACCTGAAAGGGTGCCTACGTAGGACAGCGAGTTCAGCCGAAACGATTATGCAAGCGGAGTGAAGATTGACAAATCAAGGGAAAAGTTGGACACCGGGCGAAAGCGCGGTGAACGGAACCGAGAGACAGACCGACTGGGACGCGACCGACTGGAAGCGCACCCATGAGAATGTTCGTCGCCTTCGACAACGTATCTTTCGTGCAACACGAGACGGGGACATGAAGAAAGTCCGGTCTCTTCAGAAACTCATGCTGCGCTCACACTCCAACCGCCTCGTCAGCGTGCGGCGGGTGAGTCAGGAAAATAAGGGACGCAACACGGCTGGCGTGGACAAGATTCTTGTCAAAACGCCACGCTCACGGGGGATGCTTGTCGATCTTCTCGGCAAGAAAACTCCGTGGAAAGCACAGCCGGTGAAACGGGTGTACATACCAAAAGCCAACGGGAAGACGAGACCGCTGGGGATTCCGGTGATGTTCGACCGCGCTCTGCAAGGAGTCGTCAAGAACGCGCTGGAGCCGTTCTGGGAAGCAATGTTTGAGGCCACCAGTTACGGTTTCCGCCCCGGTCGTTCCTGCCATGATGCTCTCGAACAGATCTTCAATAACGCGAAAGGTCAAAGCCGGAAGCGATGGGTTCTGGACGCGGACATCAAGGGTGCGTTTGACAACATCTCGCATGACCATCTTCTCCGAACCATCGGGTTCTTCCCCGCAAGGGGTTTGATTCGTGATTGGCTCAAAGCCGGTTATGTGGAAATGGGAACTTATCACGACACCGAAAGCGGCACACCGCAAGGCGGCGTGGTTAGTCCCCTACTGGCAAATATCGCCTTGCATGGCATGGAAAACGCCCTTGGCATTACCCGCTACGAAACGGGGCGGATTCGGGGAGATTTAGCCGTAGTCAGGTACGCTGACGACTTCGTGGTGTTCTGCATAACGAAGGAAGCCGCCGTAGAGGTCAAGGAGACGATTGGGAAATGGCTCGGGGAACGCGGTCTCACCTACTCCGAAGACAAGACCCGGATCGTTCACCTGACGGAAGGGTTTGACTTTCTTTCCGTGAATGTCCGGCACTACGCCGTCACGAACCGGAAATCCGGTTACAAACTGCTGATGAAGCCGAGTAAAGAAGCGGTTCAAAGAAGACGGGATGGCTTGAAGCAAATCTGGCTAAGCCGTCGTGGTCTGCCCCACCACATGATGGTCAGTGTGCTGAATCCGATCATTCGGGGCTGGGCCAATTACCACCGTACGAACGTAGCCAAAGAAACCTTCAAGGGACTCGATAACTGGATGTGGGGGCGAATCAAATCGCACCTGCGAGGTTGTCATCCCTCACGCACCTACAAATGGTACGAAAAGAAGGGATATCTGGGAAGGCTGCATCCCACGCGAGAGGATAACCATGTCTACGGCGATAGAGCCAGGGGCCGGTTCCTTTTGAAGTTCGCGTGGTTCCCCATAGAGCGACACACCATGGTCAAAGGAACCAGTTCGCCGGATGACCCCAGCCTGAAAGGGTACTGGGACAAACGGCGAATGGATAAGGTACGCAAAATCCCGAAATGGGATAGACGCGCCCTTATCCTGCGACAGGGTGGACGATGCTGGCTCTGCGGGGAAAGCGTCATGGAAGCAGACGGGAACCCGATATGTTACGTCCAATCCACGGAAGAAGTGCATCGCCATCGTGTCCACCCTGGTAAACGGGGCGGCACCTACGATCTGACGAATGTCCGTCTAGTACACCTGATGTGCCACCAATCGATCCATGCAAAACTGAGAAAAGAGGAAATCAATGACAGTATCGAATGACCCGAACAGTGAAAACTCGCAAGAGCCGTGTGCGTCGAAAGGTGCAAGCACGGTTCTGAGGGGAGGGGACGTTGGCAACGGCGCTCCCCTTACCCGACTGACACAGATGCTGAGTGGTAAAGTAGCTCTTATAACCGGCGGAGCCAGCGGAATTGGGCGCGGAGCGGCGCTTCGCTTCTCACAGGAGGGCGCGAAAGTCGTTCTCGCGGACATGCAGGATGAAGAGGGAAAAGCCTTAGAGGAAGAACTCGCCCACAGCGGTGGCGAAGCTGTTTTCGTTCATTGTGATGTTTCGCAATCGGAGGATGTCAAACAAGCCGTAGAGACCGCGAAAGAGCGCTTCGGGCGGCTCGATATCGTGTTCGCGAATGCGGGAATCAATGGTGTGTGGACTCCAATCGAGGAACTTCAGCCCGACGAGTGGGATAAGACTCTGGACATTAATTTGAAGGGCACCTATCTTACTGTTCATCACGCCATTCCCCATCTACGAGCCGCGGGTGGCGGTAGTATTTTGATAACGAGCAGTGTGAACGGAAACCGGACGTTTTCCAATCCGGGTGCGTCCGCCTACAGTACAAGCAAGGCGGGGCAGGTGGCTTTCGGACGAATGGCGGCGCTGGAACTGGGCCGGTACAACATCCGTGTTAATACCATCTGCCCAGGGGCTATTCACACCAATATCGATGAACGGACCTTCAAGCGCGATACGGAAGAGGTAGAAGTTAAGGCGGAGATCGACAACTCTGACTTTCTAAATGACGGGCAGGGAGAGCCGCAGGATGTGGCTGATGTCTGCCTGTTTCTCGCCTCGGACCTTTCGCGTCATGTTACCGGGGTCGAGGTTTATGTCGATGGCGGTGCCTCTCTCCTGAGGTAACTGATAATTGTGTCAAAGTAACGGCAGCGCTCCGGTTTCGTCCCTGCTGCGCTGCCGTGATACAACAAAAATCGAGATGATTTTACAAGAGACGCGTCCGATACGAGTGCTTTTCGTGTGTTTGGGAAATATCTGCCGCTCGCCTATGGCGGAAGCCGTTCTGCGGCACAAGGTTGCGGCTGCCGGTCTGTCAGAACAGATCGAGGTAGACTCCGCGGGAACCGGTGACTGGCACATCGGGAAAGCGCCCCATTATGGTACGCTCGGGATCTTGGGTGAAAAAGGCATAAATGCCGAAGGCATGGTGGGGCGTCAGGTCTCTGGAGATGACCTTGCCGCATTTCATTATGTCCTGACCATGGATGCGCGGAACCTGGCAGGGGTGCAGGCATTGAACGCCCCCTCTGTTCGGGCGACTGTAGCGCCTCTCATGGAGTATGCCCCGGAAACCGGTGTGGAAGAAGTTCCGGATCCCTACCTGACAGGCGGTTTTCCGGAGGTTTACCGTCTGATAGATGCTGCCTGCGATGGTCTCCTGTCTGCTATTCGGCGGGATCACGGTTTGTAGATGTTATTAACTGAAAAGGCAGATTGAAATCGGATGGCAAACCTGCTCGAAATAGGGGAACGCATCGAACCTTTTACCCTTCCGCTCGCGGGCACGAATGAAACGCTCCTGTCGAGTGAGATCATTGGTAACCGGCGAACGGTAGTGCTTGTGGTGGGAGACGAGGGCGCGTCAGCGGCAAAATGGCTGAGTGAGGCAGGTCAACGGATGTCCGAACTGACCGAACGGGACATGACGGTGCTCGTCATATCCCCTGGCCCGGAGTCGGAAGCGCGGTTTGCGACGCTTCCAACTCCTGTTTTCTACCTGCTGCGTGATGCATACCATGAGGAAGAAAAGCGTCTGGGCGGTGCGCCTGCGTTCTACCTTGTCGGCAAGGATGGCACAATCAAACGTGCTGATCTGACGTTTCCGCCTCTGGACACGATTTTTCAGCAGATCGATTCGATGCCGATGCGCCAGCAGGAGATGAAACAAGACCCTTAGGACGGTTTTACGCTACTCGATCCCGATGATTTCGTAGTTCGCTTTGCCGCCGGGTGTGTCCACCTGAACCTTGTCGCCAACCTTGCGCCCCATTAGCGCGTTACCGACCGGCGAGAGGGAAGATATCTTGTCGTTTGCCGGGTCGGCCTCGAAGGCCCCGACCAGTGTATAGGCAAATTCGTCATCAAAATCCGTGTCGCGCAGCTTGACGACGGAACCCATGCCCGCGATACCGCTGCCTGCCTCGGCCTCATCCACAATACGCGCTCGGTCCAGAATCGCCTGAAGATCCGCGATACGCCCCGCGATGAATCCCTGCTGTCGCTTGGCATCCTGATAATCGAAGTTTTCCGAAAGGTCGCCCAGGGCACGTGCGTCTCGAATTCGATCCGATAAGGCGGGCATCTCAGTGCTGCGGAGTCTGTCCAGCTCTACTTCTATCTTCTTTTTGCCGCTTGCGGTAAGTACAATGTCCTCTGCCATAACCTTCGCCGTCGCCTCACTTTTCTCTGCTGATGAAGGGATTCTCTGCTGAAATTCAGGATAAACGAAACGCCCCGCTATCTGCGGGGCGAAATGAATACACTATAGGGCTGCAACCGTCGTTGTGTTACAGTTATCGAATACTATACCAGATGCCTAAGAGCAATGGCAAAACGCAGCACGTCTGCAAAGGTACCAAGAAATTGATAGAACATCCATATCATGATATTCGGGGGGAAGAGTGGCTGCGGGGCAATCTCCATACCCATTCGACACGAAGCGACGGTGCGCGTGACGTACAAACCGTGATCGACGATTATGCAAGCCGCGGCTATGACTATCTGATGATTTCTGACCACGACATCTATACCTCGATCGAGGATCACGCCCAGTGGCAGTCAGGGAGAATGCTGCTGATTCCCGGCAATGAAATCACGCGGAATGGGCCACACCTATTGCACGTTGCCGCGGATCGATTTGTGGCCCCGGACAAAGATCGGCAGGCAGTGATAAACGAGGTGGCATCAGGCACAGGTTTTGTCATCGTAAATCACCCTGACTGGCAGGCGGGTTTTAACCACTGTTCGCTGGAACATCTGAGGAACTGGGACGGATACCAGGGAATCGAAATTTATAACGGAGTCATCGGTCGACTCAACGGAAGTCCGTATGCCCTGCGAAAGTGGGAGACACTGCTGAGCGATGGGCGGAGGGTCTGGGGTTACGCAAACGACGATAGTCATGCAGTCCAGGATGTCGGTCTCGGGTGGAATGTCGTTTCGGTCAAAGAGCGGTCCGTGGAGTCGGTTGTCGAGGCGCTGCGCACAGGACGCTTCTATGCTTCAACCGGCGTGGAAATTACCGGAATTAGTGTCGATGATCGACGTATCAGGATTGAGACGTCCAACGCCGAGCGTATCATCGGACACTCGGATTGGGGACACAGATTCGCTGTGGTAGACGGTAACACCATCGATGTTGAGGTGCCAGATACAGCAACGTATGTTCGGTTCGAGTGCTGGGGCAGGGGCGAGCAGTTCGCCTGGACACAGCCGTTCTTTCAGCAGGTATCGACTTCCGCTGGCACTTGAATAGACGCTGCCTACGAATGTAAAATAAAAACAAGTTGTCTTGACACTGCTTGTAAAAAATGGTATCTTGGTAGTTCGTGCCGTAACGTCAGGACCGTTTTCCTGTGATGGTGTCCCGGCGTTTTGGAGCGACTGTCGTTTTTCCCCAGGCCCGCCAGGAGGGGTCACAAACCTGTATGATTGAGATTCAGCACACGGCGAAGCGTGCCACCCATGCCGTCGCCATCCCCAATCTCGTCGAGCTTCAGCTTAACTCGTATCGTCAGTTTCTCGAGGACGGCCTCCGTGAACTGTTCGAGTCTTTTTCACCCATTTATGATTTTACCGGTACCACCGGGATTGAACTCGTTGATTTTACCCTGGGTGAACCCAAGTATACGCTGGAAGAGTGCCGCTCGCGCGATGTTACGTTCGAGTCACCGATCAAGGCCAAAGTCCGCCTGATCAGTGCCGGGCAGGAAGTCATCGAATCGGACGTTTATCTTGGCGATCTCCCGCTGATGACCGACAAAGGAACCTTTGTTGTCAATGGCGCGGAGCGCGTCGTCGTGTCGCAGCTTTCTCGGTCCGCGGGTATCTATTTCCGCGACCAGCTGGACCTGACGCTGAACTGGCAGTTCTTTGCCACCCTGATCCCCAGCGAGGGACCGTGGGTGGACATTGAGACCGATTCCAGTGATGCCATTACGGTTCGAATCGGACAGAACAAGAAGTTCGCCATCACGACGCTGCTCCGGGCGCTTCACCTTTTCCCGGTGGCGTCGCCGAGCGGCGAATTCACGGTCGCCTATGCGGAGCTGGTTGGGAAGACCCTCGCCGAGCCGATTGTTGACCCTGTTACGGGCGAAGTTCTTCTCGATTCAGGCACTCTTGTCGATCAGGATGCCTTCCGGACTACCACACGTCTGCTGGGTGGCGAGGATGCGCTTCGTTTCCGCAAGGTAAAGGTGTCCGTAGAGTCTGTCGCGGTTGAGACCGATGAGCAGATTCTGGAGCGGTTCGGCGAACATGTCACGCTTACTGCCCTCCAGGGTGATGGTGCTGTGAGCATCGCGGACGCGGCACGGGAGTTGACTACGGAGAGCCTGACCGGCAAGTATGCGGTCTCGGATATCTTCGATGGGGCCGGAAAACTGCTGATCCCTGCCTTCTCCCGCATCGAAAAAGAGATGGCGAAGCGTATCGCGGGCTTGGAGCTTTCGAGTATCGAGGTGCTTGAGGTTCCGCGTTATATCGCCGCGACTCTGGAAATGGAAGATCCCAAGGTCGTGGATCGCCACACGGCGATTCTGGATATCTACCATAAGATCCGACCGGGTGACCCGGCAACGGCGGAATCCGCTCGCTCGCTGATGCAGTCCATGTTCTTTGACTCACGCCGCTATGACCTGGCAAAGGTCGGGCGGCATAAGATCAACAAGAAGCTGGGTCTGTCTCTGCCGCTGGAAGTTCGTACCCTGACCAAGGATGACCTTGTCGCCGTGGTTGAGTACATGATGGGACTTGCCCGCGTCAACACGAACGTTGCCGAAGCGACGGACGACGACCGTCTCCGCTTTACCACGGACGACATCGACCACCTGGAAAACAAGCGTGTCCGCTCGGTAGGTGAACTGCTGTACTCGCAGCTTCGCATGGGCTTCCTCCGTATGGAGAAGGTGGCCAAGGAGCGCATGACATCGCTCGACCATGAGAACATCATTCCTCAGGTTGTGCTTTCCGTTAAGCCGATTTCGGCAGCGATCAAGTCGTTCTTCGGATCGTCTCAGCTGTCGCAGTTCATGGACCAGACCAACCCGCTTGCGGAACTGACGCACAAGCGCCGTCTCTCGGCTCTTGGGCCGGGCGGCCTTTCGCGCCAGTCGGCAAAGCTTGAGGTCCGCGACGTCCACCACTCGCACTACGGACGTATCTGCCCGATCGAGACGCCGGAAGGTCCGAACATCGGCCTGATCGGTTCGATGGCGGTTCATGCCCGTGTTGACCCGTTCGGCTTCCTGGAGTCTCCGTATCGCCGTGTTATTGGCGCCAAGGTGACGGACGAGATCGACTGGCTGCCCGCCGACAACGAGCACTACCACAAGATCGCGCCCGCTAACGCTCGCCTGCAGCTTGGCGAGGATCGTCAGCCGGTAGAGGACGAAAAGGGCTGGTACTCATTCGCGGAGAAGAACGTTCAGGTTCGCCATAACAACGAGTATCCCACCGTCCCTAGCAGCGAAGTCGACTATATGGACGTTTCGCCGCAGCAGCTGGTATCCGTTGCGACTGCAATGATTCCGTTCCTGGAAAATGACGATGCCAACCGTGCTCTGATGGGCGCGAACATGCAGCGTCAGGCGGTTCCAACCCTTCGCCCCGATGCGCCGCTCGTGCGTACTGGTATCGAGAAGAGAGCGGCTGTCGACTCCGGCGCGGTGATCGTTGCCAAGCGTGGCGGTCGTGTCCGTAAAGTGACAGCGGAAGAGATCGTGATCGAGTCCTCCACGGGCCGGATCGATACCTATCCGCTTCTGAACATGATCCGTTCAAACCAGGCAACCTGTATTACGCAGCGTCCTATTGTCACCAATGGGATGCGTGTGAAGCAGGGACAGGTTCTGGCAGACGGGCCGTGCACGGATCAGGGTATCCTTTCGCTCGGACAGAACGTGCTTGTCGCGTTTATGCCGTGGAATGGCTACAACTACGAGGACGCGATTCTTCTTTCTCAGCGGCTTGTGAAGGATGACGTGTTTACGTCCATCCACATCGAGAAGTATGAGATGGAGGCCCGCGACACCAAGCTCGGTCCCGAAGAGATGACGCGCGACATTCCGAATGTTGGCGAGGATGCTCTGAAAGACCTGGACGAGGACGGTATCATCCGGATTGGGGCTGAGGTCCGCGCCGACGACATTCTGGTCGGTAAGGTTGCCCCCAAGGGGCAGGGCGAGCTGACTGCGGAAGAGCGGCTTATCATCGCTATCTTCGGTAAGAAGGCCGAAGAGACCCGCGACGTTTCGCTGCGCGTTCCGCACGGTGAGAAGGGCAAGATCGTTGACGTCAAGGTCTTCTCGCGGTTCAAGTTCCGGTGCGCTTCCTGTGAGCACACCTATAACTTCAGCAAGCGGCCCGATAAGCTGGAATGCGACCGCTGCGGTGGCGATCTGGAGCGGCTGTCTCCGGATGAGCTTCAGGCGGGTGTCAATAAGCTGGTCCGTGTGTATATCGCCCAGAAGCGAAAGGTCATGGAAGGCGACAAGATGGCGGGACGTCATGGCAACAAGGGTGTCGTGTCGAAGATCCTGCCGGAAGCGGACATGCCGTTCCTCGCGGACGGAACGCCCGTTGATATCGTCCTGAACCCGCTTGGCGTGCCTTCACGTATGAACATCGGGCAGATCATGGAGACTCACCTTGGTATGGTGGCTCGCGAGCTCGGCGCCGCGTATGTGGAACCGATCTTCGAGGGTTCAACCGAGGAGGAGATCCTGGTCGAGATGCGTCGCTACGGCCTGCGCCGCCGACGTGACATGCTCCTGTCCTACGTTGCGCACGATCTCAAGCTGAACGTCGAGTTCCCTGACATCGAAGATGAGCGGAATCAGACGATCGAGGAGCTATTCTCACCCCTCGACGCTTCCTTCCGATCGCTCAACGCCCGTGAACTAGAACGTATTTCGCGTATTCTGGCTGGACCTACCGTTCTTCCGGAAGGTGTGGATCAGGAAGAGGATGACGAAACAGAAGTTCCGATTCCTGGTGACTTCCCGTTCGACTCACTGCTAGATACAGTGCGCGAGCGTGTTTATAAGCGAGTCGGGTTCCATGATACGACCTGTAAGTCGGATGTCTATGATGGCCGGACGGGTGACAAGTTCAACATGCCGGTCACCATTGGGCGCATCTATATGCTTAAGCTGGCTCACCTTGTCGATGACAAGATCCATGCCCGCTCGACTGGTCCTTACTCGCTCGTCACACAGCAGCCGCTGGGTGGTAAGGCGCAGTTCGGTGGTCAGCGATTCGGCGAGATGGAAGTTTGGGCGCTGGAGGCATACGGTGCTGCCTACACCCTCCAGGAGATCCTGACGATCAAGTCGGACGACGTTCTCGGACGTGTCAAGACGTATGAGTCCATTGTCAAGGGTGATGCGATGCTGGAACCGGGTGTTCCGGAGTCGTTCAAGATCCTGGTAAACGAGCTTCAGTCGCTCGGTCTGAAGGTGACCGTTGAGGACGCCGTAGGCGCCGAGATTGATCTGAAGGATAAAGACGAGGACTATATGGACGAGGAGTCGGCGCGCCGCCGCTCCGCACTCCGACGCCTGGAACCTGAAGAGCCTCTGCTCGATTAACGATTCTAAATAGGGTCATAGGCGTGGTTCCGGCAGCAGGACAAAAATTCCCTGCTGCCGGAGCCATGCTGTTTGCTGTTTGATTCGCTGTTAGTTTTTGTGTGCTACCCGAAAGGTTGAACAATGGCCGACGCCTCAACATTCGACAAAATTCGTATTGCTATCGCCTCTCCGGACACCATCCGCGAGTGGAGCTATGGCGAAGTTAAGAAGCCCGAAACGATCAACTACCGCACCTTCAAGCCGGAGCGTGACGGATTGTTCTGTGAGAAGATTTTCGGTCCTCAGAAGGACTGGGAATGCCACTGCGGGCGCTATAAGAAGGTCAAATTTAAGGGTATTATTTGTGACCGTTGTGGGGTCGAGGTTACTCGCTCCAAGGTTCGCCGTGAGCGTATGGGCCACATCGAGCTGGCCTCCCCGGTCTGCCACATCTGGTACCTGAAGGGCGTTCCTTCTCCGCTTGCACTTCTGCTGGATATGACGCCACGGCCTCTGGAGAAGGTTCTGTACTTCGCCAGCTATATCGTGACGGCGGTCGACAAGGAGCGTATCTTCTCCGGTCAGGACCAGTTCGCCGAAGCGGTCAACCAGGAAGTCGCCCGCATTGAGGACGATCGTGACGAGTCCATTCGTGACTATCGCGACGACTTCGCCCGCGATATCGCGCAGGGTCGTCTTGTCGTCGACCTTGTTGAATCGCCGGAAGACGATGAGGCAGAAGAGGAGCTGGAAGAGGTCGATCCTGTGTACGAACCGTACACCGAGGATGAGATCTCGGATCGTCAGCGTACTCTGAACGACCGTATCAAGCAGGAGGAGAAGGACGCTACCGAGCGCGCAGAGGAACTGACCGCCAGTCTTGAACTTCTGCGGACGCTCGAGAAGCGGATGCTTATCTCCGAGGACCAGTGGCGCGCAACCGAGCGCCTGCTGTCTGTTCTCGCCGAGCGCGTCGACGAGTCTCTGTACACCATTGTCGAGGCGGGATTGGGTGGTGCGGCAATCAAAAAGCTGCTCCAGGAGATCGATCTCGACTCTCTTCAGCGCCAGCTGAAGAAGGAGGTCGAGGAGACTCAGGGACCGAAGCGGCTTCGCGCCATCAAGCGCATCGAGGTGGTTAATGCCTTCCTTGAATCCAAGGCCCGCCCGGAGTGGATGATCCTGGACTGTGTGCCGGTAATCTCGCCTGAACTGCGCCCGATGGTGCAGCTGGATGGCGGTCGCTTCGCCACGTCTGACCTGAACGACCTTTACCGCCGTATCATCAACCGCAACAACCGCCTGAAAAAGATCACCGAGATCCGCGCTCCTGAGTCCATTGTGAACCACGAGAAGCGGCTCCTTCAGGAAGCGGTCGATGCGCTGATCGATAACGGTCGCCGAACCCGGCCTGTGAC
>JAZKEA010000306.1:0-1892 GCA_040387315.1 Armatimonadota bacterium
CTTCAAGAATGGCACAAAAGTAACCTCGGCGAAACAATGGAACCAGCGACGCGCGGAGCTATTCGAGGAGTTTGACCGGGAGATTTACGGGCGCGTCCCGAAGACGACTCCCAAAGTCTCCTGGCAGGTAACGGAAACAACCAAGGAAATGAAGGGCACGATCCCCGTCGTTACCCGAAAGTTGGTCGGGCATGTGGATAACTCAGCGTACCCGGCTGTCACGGTGGATATCCAGCTCACGCTCACCACTCCCGAAAAAGCCGCTCAGGCTGTCCCGGTCGTTATGGAGTTCGGATTTATATTTCCCACACGGCCCGGCGCGCCCGCTATAACACCGCCCGCCGGAGCAGGACCGAGCTGGCAGGAGCAGGTTCTCGCGAAGGGCTGGGGCTATGCGATCCTCTCACCCGCGAGCATCCAGGCGGATAACGGCGCGGGACTGCGCGAGGGCATTATCGGCCTGGTCAACAAAGGTCAGCCACGTAAGCCCGATGACTGGGGAGCGCTGCGAGCCTGGGCCTGGGGTGCAAGTCGGGCGTTCGACTACCTGCAGACGGATAAAACCGTGGATTCGAAAAGGGTCGCTATCGAGGGTCTGAGCCGCTATGGCAAGGCAGCCTTGGTGACGATGGCTTATGATCCACGGTTCGCCATCGGCTTTATCGGATCGTCGGGGACCGGCGGCGCAAAGCTCTACCGCCGCGACTTCGGCGAGAAGGTGGAAAATCTGGCGAGTTCGGGTGAGTACCACTGGATGGCGGGGAACTTCGTCAAGTACGCGGGACCGCTTACAACAAACGATTTGCCCATCGATGCCCACGAGCTGATCGCGCTGTGCGCCCCGCGTCCGGTCTTCATCAGCTGTGGTTCTCCGACAGTCGAGGGCAACTGGGTGGACAGCCGGGGGCAGTTTCTGGCGACGGTCGCCGCCGGACCGGTCTACCGCCTCTTAGGTAAGAGGGATCTGGGCACATCGGAGATGCCGCCCATCGAGACGGGACTTCTGGGCGGTGATCTCGCTTTTCGGCAGCATGCGGGTGGGCATACGACAGGTCCTAACTGGCCTACCTTTCTCACCTTCGCTGATCGGTACTGGGGTACGACCTCCATTTAGCCCGACGCCACTGCTACAGGCAATAGAACTGAGAGAATAAGACAGCAGGCATGACCTATCCCACTCTGCGACGACACGGCAATGTGACCCAACTGATAGTTCAGGGGAAGCCTTTTCTGGTACTCGGTGGCGAGCTAGGAAACTCGTCCGCGTCGGACGCCACGGAGCTGCAGTCGATGTTCGAGGCGCTGAAGCGAAGGCATCTCAACACACTGCTGGTGCCCGTTTACTGGGACCGCATCGAAACGCAGGAAGGGCGCTTCGACTTCTCACTGGTTCGCGAGGCGATTGAGGCGGCGAGGGAGAACAATCTGCACCTCGTGCTGCTCTGGTTCGGCACGTGGAAGAACAGCATGTCGTGTTACGCCCCCGGTTGGGTTAAGCGTGACACAGATCGGTTCCCACGCGTCCGGCTCCGCTCAGGCGAGGCAGTTGAGATCATCAGCCCCTTCAGCGAGGCGGCGCGACAGGCGGATGCCACGGCATTTGCCGCCCTGATGCGCTGGCTGAAAACCTTCGACAGTGGTCGACAGACCGTTCTTATGGTGCAGGTTGAGAACGAGATCGGAATGATCCCGGAACCACGCGATTATTCCGATTGCGCTGAGGCTGCTTATCGTGAGCCTGTCCCACAGGCGCTGCTATCAGGCCTAGCTGACGGCGCACTCGGCCCTGAGGTGACCGCGCTCTGGCAGCGTTCCGGCAGCCGGACAGAGGGAAGCTGGTCGGAGATCTTTGGACCGGACGCCCACGGAGAGGAGGTGTTCTCCGCCTGGCA
>JAZKEA010000307.1:0-3487 GCA_040387315.1 Armatimonadota bacterium
AGCAGGAGGGGAGACGGACAACGACATAGAAATGGCCTCATCGTGACCTAGGAGCGTCTTTTGGTGATCTCCTGACGCTCCTCCTGCTCCTCGGTTCGGTAGCGGGTCCACCAGTGCTCGTTCGGCTTTGCCTGCACCGTCGGTGTTTCCCCTCTGCTGAGACTGCTCCGATCGCCCCCACGGACACTACTTGCCTGTATCTTCTCTGCCCGCTTGTGGGCGACCCCGAACCACGTCAGCAGCAGCATCGGGTTGAGCAAGAAGAGCGGCAGCCGCGCCCATTGCCCATCCAAAATGTGGATCACGGCCATAGAACCGCACACAAGTGTCAGGAAACAGGCGGCGGCGATCTGTCCAGGATAGCTCAGCGGTCTAACCTGAGCAAGGCCCCGGCGGTAGCCGTCCAGCGCACGGGCGAAGCACAGAGCCGCGACCCCAAAGCAGACCGAAGAAATGCCTCCCAGCCATAGAACAGCCTCGACCATCTCGGCACGCGACCTTCCGAGCGGCGGGTCTGTTACGGTGAGAAAGGCAACAAGAGCTATGCCAAGTCCCATGACGCTTGGCAGCAGAGCCACGAGAAACACGGCACGGGGCGTCCAGGGGCTTGGAAACGGTTTTGCCAGAATGTTGGTTGGTTCTAAGAGGTCTGCCGGGGTTCCAGTCTCGTTCTCGTTCATGCGATTCCTTGTCTCCAGTGCGCCTGCGGACTCATCCAAAACACAAGATACTCCCTATGTTTACTTGCAAAACAGTACCACGGTTATCTGATAAGCATGCAGGAAAAGTGTACTTGCGATAATGTGCCTCTCCGTAATACGCAAGTAACCGTAGAGAGATTGGTTCCTCAGAACGAATCCCCTGAAGCGGTCAGGCTTATACCTGCAAAATGTGCCTTTTCGAGGGGTGACCTACGGGATCTTCACAGTGATGGACTCGTCGCCGACGCGCACGGTCCGCTTTTCTAGTGCGCCGGGATCGTCGGGGCCACTGGAGAACTGGAGCGAGCCGTCTTCGTCGGCGCGAAAGACCGCCATTGTCAGCGGTTCCCGAACCAGATTGGTAAAGCGGAACTTACCCTCCCCATCCGGCGAAACCGTCGCTTGGGTATGCTCGCCATCCACGACCACCAGCAGTTTACCTTTTGGTACCGCGCCTGCTCAGGTCACCACCTGACCCGCCAGTGCGGCGTCTGCGAGCAGAACGACCACACGCCCCAGGTCGCGCTTTTCACCCGGCTTCAGCCGCACTCGGTTGGTGACGTATTTCCCATCGATGAGTGTGGACGCCTCCCGGGGAACTAGCGTCCGGCCATAGTGTCCGTTCCCGGAGATCCCGCCGAATTCGAACTGGTACAGCGCCTCGTGCGACAGCCCCGTGATCGTGAAGCGCCCGTTTACATCGGTCGACGCAGAGGGTCTGCGCCCTCCAGAACCGACGGAGGGAATGACCACCTCATAGTGGACAGAAACTCCGGCGATGGGCACGCCGCCCTTGTCAACCACCTGCCCGGTCACCGATGCCTGAGCCTCCCGCTTCAGCTGGATGGCAATACCGCTCCTGGTCTCTTCCGGTGTCACGAAATGGACGGCGTTCAGATCGCCCTTCTCTGCCTCGATCCGGAGACCTGGTGTTCGCTGAGCGTCCTCTCCCTCGCCGTTCTCCGACGGCAGCATCCGGGTGGTCGTCATCGAGAACCGCCCCTCCCAGTTCGTGTGGGCGACAGCCGGGTTCCGGTAACGCGTCAGACGCAGGCGCGCGTGTTCGACGGGCTTGCCGTCCGGCCCGGTGACCATTCCGCGCAGGACGGTCGTCTTCCGCCACAGGTCGCCCGTATAAGCATTCGCCTCCCAGACGACATCCGTTGCCTGCGCTGCTGAGGGAAAAGTGATCTGACGCGAAAACGAAGAGCCAGGTGCCACCGTAACCGAGCGACTGCCAATACCGGAGCGATCTTTGGGCGCAAGTTCTATCGCAGTGCGAATATCGGTAGCGCGAAACCGGTACTCGCCCCGCGCGTCGGTAGTTCCGAGCGGCCGCATTGGCGCGGACCGTCGCTGAACCGCCTTTACCGTGATTCCCGAAAGGGGTGCGCCGCTCTCGGCATCCCGGAACCGCACCGTGATCTGGGGTCCCAGAGTCAGAGTGAAATCCACATTTTGCGCCATCCCGGTGAGTTTCGTCAGTGAGACCGTGCGGGGTTCGACGGCGAAGTATGAGGAGTCGTCGCGGTCATTCTCGACGCTCACATAGAAATCCTCCGAGGCCAGACCTTCGATGCGGTACTCCCCGGATGCACTTACGACAGCCACTCCTCCGCTCCGCCGGCTGAAGGAGCGCTGGACAGGACGAGCCCATACTCGAAGCCCCTCTGCCGACTTGCCGTCGCTCAGCCGGACGCGTCCGGAGATCACGCCGTTATAGTCCGGTTCCTGATGGTGCCGCGCGTTATCCTGGCTATCCTGGGTACTCTGGCTGAGGCGCGGCCTCTCTCCGTGGCCGTTGGCCAAGCTCAGCCCAAGGCCCGCCGCGCCCATTGCGACCGCCCCTGCAGCAACCATCCCGAAATGCCGTTTGTGGATCATCCCTGTTTTCTCCTCACTCGCTTTTCCCGGTTCGTGGAATAGTGGAATAGATGTCTTACTCCAAACCCGCCGTCGCCTTCCACACACCCGGCTTGTGCAGCCAGACAGATCGTGTATCGCCTCTGCCGCCAGGCCGGGCACTGAGCCGTCCATCCGGTGAGACGGGCGAGTCTTCTCTGGGCACAAAGGCGCCTTTGGGCTTCACCTGCTCAAGCCGGTTCAGGTCTGGCACCCAGTACCGCCGGAACGCCGGATTCCGCACCACGTTCCCTGCGCCCGGGTCCGCGGCCATCAGCGCGATAACATCGTGGCCGTAGAGGGAGACGCCGGCTTTGCCCGGGCGGGCCTGTTCTGTCTTCTCGCCCCGCCAGTCTAAGAACTCCAAGCTGTCAAACGGTACGTCGCCTGGCGCACCCGACGGCATTTCGGGATTAGACCGCCGCAGCAGTTTCCCGGTCTTCACTTCCCAGAGCGCCAGCGAGATTCTGGATGTCCCGTAGGGTCGTGTCAATGTGGCGATGCGCTGCCGATCCGGAGATAGCGCGGCCTTCAGGTGCTCGTAGGTGGCGGTTGTCTTCTGGCCCGGCAGATAAAGCGATTCATCGAAGGAGCGGACACGCGCGCCGGTCCGGACGTCCCATACTTCCGCGATCGTTGTCAGCCGCATCGCGTAGGCAATGGACCTTTTTGCTCGGAGGACGACAAGGTGTCTGTTGTCGGGGGTAAAGCGCGCCTCGACAACGAGACGCGAAATCCCCGCACGCCCTGATTTGCGTGCGGGCGCTGACAGCCAGTGCGGATGCCAGCCCTCGTCCCCTTCCGTCGGAGCGTCCCATATAGCCACTCCATTGGGGAAAGCCACCGCAATCGCGCGACCATCCGGAGAGACATCGATGCTCGTG
>JAZKEA010000307.1:3497-4053 GCA_040387315.1 Armatimonadota bacterium
GGCGCGCTGTCCGCAATAATCCTACCGGATCGGGTGTCGCGGAACCGGAGCCAGAGCCGGACATCCGCGCTGGGCCAGTAGTCGTCCACGTGCGGCGGTGTATAGTTACGCAGGGTGGCACCGTAGTCAGCGCGAACGCTCACGAGGGTTTGGCCTCCCGGCAGAAAGGTGGCCGGCAAGACCGTGGAAACCGGATGGGAGTTTGTCCACAGCCTTTTGCCTGTCTTGACATCCCAGGCACGCGTCTCGCCCAGGCTCACGCCGGGCTGTATCCACGAACCCTGTCCCACAAGTGTTCGGCCGTCTGGGGAGAAGGCGAGACGGCTGACCGTACGTCCCGGCCAGTTCAGCAGTTGGTGCTGTTCCCACTGCCGGGCGGCCTCATCGTGCTGTTTGCGCTGTACGCTGGCGTGGCGGGAGAGCAGAGAGAACAGAGCGAACACCAGCCCGGCCGTGCCCAGTATCCAGTTAACCGCGCGGACCCGCGCCCAGAACTGGAGACTCAGGTATCGTCTCATCCGCCATTCTCCTTCCCCTGACCGGAATCGCCAAACGG
>JAZKEA010000308.1:0-1353 GCA_040387315.1 Armatimonadota bacterium
CGGCGCAGCTCCTTCAAAGCGCTGTCCAGGTCCGGGGGGATATACACGCCATACTTCGCGTTCGCATCCCGCGTTGGCGTCAGTTCGCCCTTGCCGGGGGCCTTCGGGGACTCTGCGGGGGGTTTTGGTGTCCGTACCGGCGGCTTCGGCGGGATTTTCGGCGTCGGTTTGGGTGCCTGCGCTCCGGCAGCGCTCATTCCATGGACACCACAAAGGAGCACCAGAGGGATTATGAGAAGCGTGCCGCCAACGCCAGAACGGCCCGAAAAAGAACGATAGGAAGGCCGTCTGGTCATCGTAAAGGTTACCCGTCCCTTGAATTACGCCTGAGCTACGCCGTCAGGGCTTTGATGATATTTGCGGGCTCGACGCCGGTAAGGCGGGCATCGAGTCCCTGGAACTTGACGCTGAACCGTTCATAGTCGATACCGCAGAGATACAGCATGGTGGCATGGAGATCGTGCATCGAGACAACATTCTCCACGGACCGGTAGCCAAACTCATCGGTCGCTCCATACGTGATACCCGGCTTGATACCGCCGCCCGCCATCCAGAGTGAGAACGCGTTGATGTGGTGATCGCGTCCACTCCCCTGCCCCATCGGGGTCCGGCCGAACTCGCCGCCCCAGATAATCAGCGTATCGTCGAGCAGACCGCGCTGTTTCAAATCCTGGACCAAAGCGGCGCTGGCGCGGTCGGTCTCCATCGCGGCGACCGGCATGTTCTTTTCGATATCGCCGTGGTGGTCCCACGCGCGGTGGTAGAGCTGAATAAACCGGACGCCGCGCTCCGCAAGGCGTCGCGCCAGCAGGCAGTTGGAGGCAAAGCTGCCGTCCCCCGGCTGCTTCACCCCGTAGAGGTCGAGCGTGGACTGCGGTTCCTTCGTCAGGTCGGTAAGCTCCGGGACACTGGACTGCATCTTGAACGCAAGCTCATACTGCGCGATCCGTGTCTGGATCTCCGGATCGACCCGCTCCTCAGCCAGAAGACCATTCATGCGCTGGATCTCGTCGACGACGAGCCGCTGAGTGCTCTGGCAGACGCCCTCCGGGTTCCCGACATAGTGGACGGCATCGCCCTTGGCCTGAAACTGGACGCCCTGGAATTTTCCCGGCAGGAACCCACTCGACCACTGCCGGGCCGAAACAGGCTGTGCGCCCCCGCTGCGACCGACCGAAACCAGGACGATAAAACCGGGCAGATCCGCGGTCTGGGTCCCCAGTCCGTACAGCAGCCAGGATCCCATGCTGGGTCGGCCTTTGAGAATAGAACCGGAGTTCATGAAAGCCTGGAACATGGTTTGCCCCTTCATGGCTTCCTCGGCTTCCTTGGCTAATTTACCAGGCCCCCCGG
>JAZKEA010000308.1:1363-17904 GCA_040387315.1 Armatimonadota bacterium
CTTCGCCGAAGGTGCTCTCCACACCAATTTCGCCGTGATGGGCACGCACGATCTTATCGACGATGTACAGCCCCAGTCCCAGATGCCGCCGGTCCTGGCCCTGCGGGGCGTCGAATGACTGCATTCCGTCCATGATGTGCGCGATCTGTTCGGTCGTCATCGAGCGGACGATACAGATATCATCCGCGATGCCGCCGATATGCGGGAACAGCGTGGAGATCTCCTGTCCGGACTTGCCCCACTTTTTGAAATCGACGAAGGAGCCACGCGCCTTGAGAACGGCCCCCTGAAGCTGAGCAAGCTGCTGCCCCTGGGTCAGCGAGGTGGGAAACGGCTGTCCATGCTGCGCCTTCAGGATCGGCTTGTTGTCGAAGCTCTCGAACTGCGACGGCCCTCCCGCCATGCAGAGATGAATGATCCGTTTGGCCCGGATCGGGAAGTGCGGCAGTCCCATTACGTTCTTCGGCAGGTCGCCCGCCTCCGGCCCCTTCGCCCAGGCGGTACCTCCTATGAGCGATTGGAGGGCAAGTCCCCCCATGCCATACGCCGACTGCTGCAGGAACGTTCGGCGGTTGACCCGCCGAGCAAAAGCTTCGACATCGAAATCAGGTTTCATAGTATATTCGCCTTCTGGCCCCCTAACCCCCCTAAATGGGGGAACCGGAGACCCCGGAGATAAGCGATGGCTTTGTGCTATTCTTGTCCCCCCATTTATGGGGGTTAGGGGGCCATCTCTTTGGGGCAATTTCAGTAGCGCGTGATCGTTTCGTTCAAGTTTAAAATCACCCGGCAGACGCTGGTCCAGGCCGCGAGTTCAACGTCATCGGCGACCGACGGCGTACTCGCCTGACCAACTTTCCGCAGTTTGGCGGCATCTTCCGGGCGGGCGGCATACTCCCCTCGGGCTGTCTTCAGAAAAGCGAGAAGCGACGCGCTTTCCCTGGCTTTGATCGGACGGCCCAGGGCGCGCTGGAAGGCATTTTCGAGGCGGGCGCTGTCGCTTGGGGCTGGGGTCGTCAGCAGATGCGCGGCGAACACGCGGGCGGCCTCGACAAACTGCGGGTCGTTGAGCAGGGTCAGCGCCTGCTGGGGCGTATTCGCGACATTTCGTGAAGCGATACAGTCCTCTCGCGACGGCGCATCGAAGTTGGCGAGCATCGGATGAAGAAAGGTGCGCTGCCAGTGCATGTAAACGCCGCGCCGCCACTGGCGCTCGTCGGCGCTGGTGTCGTAGTCGCGGCTGGGAAACTGGATACTGGCGTAGTACCCCGCGGGCTGATAGGGCTTTACCGGCGGACCACCCTCTTCACGATTCAGCAGACCCGCGATTGCCAGGGCGTTATCGCGCACAAACTCCGCGTCAAGTCGGCGCGGATTCTGGCTGGCGAGCAGTCGGTTGTTCGGGTCCGCGTCGCGAAGATCGGGCCGCAGGCTCGACGACTGCCGGTAGGTCGCCGACGTGACGATCAGGCGCACCATATGCTTGACATCCCAGCCGCTCTCCTGGAATTCGACCGCGAGCCAGTCCAGCAGTTCGGGATGGGTGGGCCATTCGCCCTGCGCGCCGAAGTCCTCGACCAGACCGCTGATGCCATTTCCGAAGAACTGCTTCCAGAAGCGGTTTACCACAACCCGCGCCGTCAGGGGGTTCTCGGGTGAGACCAGCCACTGCGCGAGATCCAGGCGCGTCAGGCGGCGTTTGCCGGCCTCCTTGGGCTGCGGCAGGAAGTGCAGAACGGCGGGCTGTACGATCGGGCCACTGTCATCCTGCCAGTTTCCGCGCGGCAGAAGGCGTGTCACGGTGGGCTTGGTCGCTTCGGTGACAAGCACGGGCGTTCTGCCGTCGCGGCTGGCCAGTATATCCGCTTCCAGCACCGTGACCCGGTCGAACGCTTTTTCCTCCCATCCGGTCCCCCGTAGATACGCCCGCCGCGCGAGCGCACGACTCGCCGGTGCGTCGGGGCCAGACAGCGCTTTTGCCAGGTTAGTCACGGGCAGGACGGGGCTCTGGAGATCATCGGGGACAAAGGGCGAGGTCGCCAGACGAACACAGCCCACGGCGATTCCCGGCAGGGTCACGGTCAAAGTGTCGCCAGCGCCAATCGCGATTGGTTTTTCCGGTACCCAGACCGCGGTCTGCGGCTTGCTCTTGTGCGCTGATGACAGTTTCCATCCACGGTGAACCCCGAGAATCTCAAAACCGTTGGAGTAGCGTGGCTCCGCGATGTTCGCCCCGGCATAGCGGAAGCGGATCGGCTGCGGCTTGCCGCCATCGGCACGGTGAAGGGCAGCCGACAGCGTGAGCGTCGCGGCCTTCATTCCGGTTCGGAAGACGCTGTTCTGATGGGCGGCATGGGGCAGCGCCTCGACCCGAAGCGCGGCAACGGAGGATACCGTGGGTTTCAGAGATATCTCAAGAGTGCCGGGCGCTTTATTTTCTCTGGCAAGCAGAATACTGCCGTTCGGCTCCACGCGGGCGCTGGGGACCGCGTCACCGGCTTTCGCAGGCAGTGTTCGCAGGGTCGGTCGCTCCGGTGCATCCCATCCGTCCGGGTGGCTGGCGAGAAACGTTTTCCCCTTCGCGCACCAGTCTGCAAACGCGGTACGCGCGGCGGGATCGCTCTGGAGCCGCGACTGAGTCTCCGCCGCCACCTGATCGATGCGTTTCCGCTGATGCGCGATGCGCCGCTGCAGGTACGCACTGCTTACCGTGATCTCCGGCGGGAACGGGTAGTCGTTGTTGTAGCCCTTCAGGTCCGGGTTCGGCGTATAGCCGTAATCCGCGTAGACGCCCCACTGCTTCACATCGGCGAAGAAGGCACCGAGCGCGTAAAAATCTTTCTGGCTAATGGGATCGAATTTATGGTCATGGCACTGGGCGCAGCCCACGGTGGACCCGAGAAACGCCATGCTGACCGTGCGGACGCGATCATCGGCGTATTTGGTCAGGTATTCTTTCGCCTGCGCGCCCCCTTCGCGGGTCACCATGTTCAGCCGGTTAAAGGCGGTCGCCGTACGCTGTTCCGTGGTCGGATTGGGAAGGAGGTCACCGGCGATCTGCTCGATCGTGAACTTGTCGAAGGGCTTGTTCTTGTTGAACGCGTTGATCACATAGTCGCGGTACGCCCAGGCATTCTGATTCTGATCGCCATGGAAGCCAACCGTATCGGCGTAACGCACGACATCGAGCCACGGAACCGCCATCCGCTCCCCGTATTGCGGGGAGGCGAGCAGGCGGTCCACCAGTTTCTCATAGGCATTCGGCGATTTGTCATTGACGAAAGCACGCACCGCGTCGGAGGTCGGCGGCAGCCCGGTGAGATCCAGGCTGACACGCCGAATCAGTGTTCGCCGATCCGCCTGAGCAGAGGGCTTGAGCTTCTTCTCCGCGAGCTGGGCCAGCACGAAGGCATCAATCGGGTTTTTCGCGCCGGCAATTTTCGGCACGAGCGGGCGGCGGGCCGGGATATACGCCCAGTGCGCCTCGTAACGGGCCCCCTCTTTGATCCACTGTGTCAGCGTGTTCTTCTGCGCGGTCGTCAGTGTCTTATGCGAGGAGTCCGGTGGCATACGCAGATTCTCGTCGCTCGTGAAGATGCGCGTAATCAGCTTGCTCGCTTCCGGCTTGCCGGGAACCAGAGCGCCGACTCTGATGGCAGCATCGCGCAGATCGAGCCGCAGCCCGGCCTGCTGATGGGTCTTGTCGGGACCATGACAGTAGAAGCAGTTTTCCGAAAGGATCGGCCGAATGTCCCGGTTGAAAGTGACCGTTTGCGGAGGAGAGGCATTCCCCGTCAGCGAGGAAAGCGCCATGAGAATAAATACGGGGGCGCTGAAGAGAGCGCCTGTACCGACGGCCCGCAGTGTTTTTCGCCGTGTCTGAATGCTGTTCACTCTGTCATAGGGTTTACGCTTCAAAATAACTCCTGTGGCATCCCCGAGCCTTGAACCCGCGGTACCCACAACGATTATAGCCGTTTCTGATGGCCCCGCGCTGAATAACGATCCCGTCGCTTCGCTGCCACTGAACTTTATTCCGGAAAACTGAGTTCGCTGAGTTTACGGGGCTCGCTGAATTCCCAGTCTATAGCCTCTTCCGGGACGGAGGCACAAATGGGTCCTCCCTTTTTGCCGAGCAGGGAAAAGCGCATTCCAATCGGGGTCTCTGCCCGCGCCGCCGCCTCGACCCGCGCCCACGGCAGCGGGCTCAGGTGCAGCTTGATGCGCGAGAAGACGCTCATGCCCCCATGTTCCCCCTCCATCAGCCAGGAAAGGTAACAAAAACGTGCGGTCCGGGTTCCGTGCGCATACGGTCCGAGAAAGTTCGTCCGCCCATTCGGCAGAGGCGAGACGGAGAAAACCGAGGTAAAGGCTGCCCGTTCCGCCGTCACCGGCACGAGATCGACGACATCGTTCCCCTTTTGAATGCCGATAAAAAGACGGGAAAGATTTTCGCTCGTGCCGCGGTCACCAAAATTAATCGCCGGTAGATCCTCGCCAATGATTTGCACCACCAGTTCCATACTACTGCGGCCCCTTCCGCCTCTTGCTGCCCCGCTCTTACCTGGATGCGGTATGCGCTGTGGCTGCGGCCTCCAGATAGCTGCACAGCGCATTGACGTTCTCAATATACGTGCGCGTCTGAATGCGCCCATTGACGAGCCATCGTCCCCGCGCGTCCAGAGCCGTGACAGCCCGGACTGCGTCCGCTTCCAGAGTTTTGATGTCACGGGTTTTCGGCGCGGGCTGCGGCTTTTGCTGCGCCTGCGGCCCTTTCGCGCGTGCTTCTTCGTAAAAGGCAATCGCGGAGGCGACACCGAACCCGGCTTGCCAGGCATAGCCGGTGCGTCGCTCCTCGCTCAGCTCCTCCATGGTGTTATGAATTTTGCCATCGCGGTCCCCATAGATCGGCTTGTTCGTGTGCAGTTCATACATACGCGCCCACTTGTTCGGGGCGATCTCGGACCGCTTGAACCAGGCGATCGCGGCGGGGATCGGCCTGAGGTACTTTGCGTCTCCCGTTTCCCGGTAAAGCTCGGCAAGTGTCCGAATAGCGCCCGCGCTCTCTCGGGAGGAGACCGACGGCGGCTCGAAGACACGCGCCCAGGCCGGTTCCATGGACGCATTATACTGCTGCGCCCAGGCAGACTGCGGAGCGGGCAGCTGTGCGAGAATCAGGAAATCCCCGCCGCGCTTTGCCGCCTGCAGATACTCCGGCTTACCCAGACGGCGGTAGGCATCGAGCATAGTCCGAATGCAGTCACGCTGCGTATCGTCATTAAGCGTATAGTGGCTGTAGTAGCTCACCTTTCCATGCTCTCGGGGATAAAGACGGGGAATGGTCGCCGCCTGAACCGGGAATTTCGCGCTGTCATGCCGCTTCGCATCGTACCGCTGGGGCCACGCCCCATTCGGGTACTGCGCTTCGAGCATCATCGTCAGGCCGTACTCCACGGCAGAGCGAACCGATGCAGCTTCCGGACCGGGCTGTTTCTGCGCATCGAGAAAGGCCAGAAGGAATCGGAGCGCGCTTTGGGTGTTGTCGTCATCAAATGTGGAGTTATTCTTTCTGCCGGTGCCTTTTCCCTTCGGCACAGGAGCGGTATCCGTCCGCCGATACCACTTTCCACTTTCCTTGGGATCAAAATCAATCAAGTAGTCCCATCCACCGGACTGCAGCTGGCCGACGGTCAAGGCGTGCGCCGCCGCCTGCGCCGCCTGAAGGTATTTCGGTTCCCCGGTGACTTCGTAGGCACGGAGGAAGGCCATCCCCATAGCGGGCGTTCCGGGGGTCTGAATCCAGATTTGCGAGGCAGTGGCTTTGTTCTCGCCCGACCGTTCTTTGAGGTCTTCCGAGTACCACC
Source organism: Armatimonadota bacterium (assembly GCA_040387315.1). Lineage (GTDB taxonomy): Bacteria > Armatimonadota > Armatimonadia > Armatimonadales > Armatimonadaceae > JACMJB01. The sequence goes on from JAZKEA010000308.1 coordinate 7,228, forward strand.
AGAGATACCCGCCTTCTGTCGAGAGGGATCGCAGGTAGTCGGTGGATCGGCGCAGCGCCTCCTTTGCCCGATCGGTCAGGGGTTCCGCCGACAGCGTCGACACGGGACGCCCCCCAATCGTCAACCCCTGAGCGGCAGCACCGGCAGTACTGGCAGCCCCGAGAACACAAAGAAGGAAACCTAGCCGGCTGATCCGGCCCTGTCGGCAGTGACGCATAGCGGTAACTCTTTTAACCCCCATCAATCCCGTTGACCGTGTCAGCCGTCTCCGACGGTTAAGATCATGGCTCGGTTCAGGTACGTCTGACGCAATAAAGAACCGGAGGTTCATCGCTGACTTGCAGCTTCCACACTTGGAATTATCCGATGCTTGTCTCACGTTGCGCTATCGAAAGATCAAAATAAAGTGGAGCCTGGCCGACCACAGAGAGACGAGCGGCCCAGGCTACACGCGAAACGGCGCGCTTCGCTCGCTTATTTCAGCTGCGGTCGGCCTTCCCCAATAAAGAGAGTCGGCCCCGAGCTGCCACTCCCCATAGGAACGGCTTGCAGGCTGCCCGGCGCGGCGGCAAGAACAGCGCGAATGGCTTCCCCAACCGTCACGTCGCGGCACTGAACCGTTATTTTTGTATCGAAGCGCATCGGGAGAAACAGGTGGTATCCGGTGTGCCCCAGAAGATCGGTCAGGACATCTTTCAGCGAAGCGTCACTGGCGTCGACGGAAACGCGGCGCAGCGTGAATCCGGTCGCGTCTTTCGCGGCGGGGAAAACCTTGATCGTCTTGCCATTGACGGAATAGTCCAGGGCATTCGGTCCTGACGGAGTACGGACCATGGAGTGGATTATGTCTGCCGCAGTCAGACGGTCGGCTCCAAAGTAAATGTTTGACGACTTTTCAAGGATCTTCTGAGATCCCGCATCGATATCGAGCGTGAAGCCGGTATCGGCAATCGCTCTTGCCAGCAGTTCGCGCCGACTCGCCTGGGTTTGCCTGCCATTCGGTATCTCCATTGCTTTATCCGGCAGGTTCGGGTTCCTGAGAAAGGCGTCCGGATTCGTGTAAGTCACGTACTGCCCGAAGGAAAACGCCTTCGGTGAGATTATGGGAGCCTGGAGAACTCTTGCCCCTGGCGGGTCTTGCGGCGGCGCGGCGAACGCCGCACCCAGCACGAGAAACGGTATGGCAGCACTGCCGAGAAAACCGACGTGAGAGTGACGCATGATTCCTCCTGAGGACCGAAAGCCTGAAAGGCACATCACGAACCACCACCCTATTGTGACGGTCAGATTACACTTTCGAAAAGTATAACACTAAACGGGCAGAGAACAGGCAGCACATGCCACGTGACCCGCGAAATGAACGCGTAACGGCGTTCCCATAACGTTTTCGATAGACTCAGGACAGCGCGACGCGATTCGGTCAGGTCCGACGAAACTGCGGAGGCGCTCATGGTGCTCCGATAGCGCCCATGGTACCCTAGTCGAGCTCAGCGCGGCTTTATGCCTTTCTGCTTTGTCATCGTCTAGACCTCCCCGTTTCTCTGCCGCTGCGGGCAGCCAGGGAACCGGATTTTTCAGCACCGAGATTCAGGAGATACCTGCTTATGCGTCCTCAGAATTCGCGCTCCGTCTGCGCCATGCTCCCCCTGGCGGCAGTGTTTTTCACTGTTCTTGCCCGGCCCGCTCAGGCGCAGAGCACCTATCTCGCGCTCGGGGACTCCTACGCGTTCGGATATCAGAACCTGGCAGCGACACCGCCCATCGAGCTTGGCGGGGGCAGCAACGGTGACCAGGGGTATGTCAGCCTGTTTGCGAACTACCTCGCGCAGCGCGAGGGCGGAATCCGTCCGACTGTCGTGAATCTTGCCCGCGTCGGCGAAACCTCGATCAGCTTCGGAAGCAGTCCCCTGTCTCCCACCTCGCCCGCGAACTTTAACACGAACTATGCGACCGGGTTCAATCAGTCCCAGGCCGCCCTGCTGAGCACCACGCTCGCGGGTTTGCCTGCCGCACCCAAGTACGTCACGATCCAACTGGGCGGCAACGATGTTCTCGGTGCGGTCTTCACGGACCCGCTTACACTTCCCGCCGCGCTGGCGTCCGTTCAGACCAATTATGGTCTGATCCTCGCCTCTCTCCGCGCGACTCTTCCCAGCGCGCAGATCTATGTGCTTGGCTACGGCAATCCGTTTCCCGGTCTGCCGACAGGCAGCCCGTTCAACACGCCCACCGGTCAGCTTGTCGCCGCGAATGCCACCCTTCAGGGCAATGCGCTGATCCGCGCCCTTGCCGGAAGCGTCGGCGCGACCTATGTGGACCTGGCGACCGTTTTCAGCGGTCAGGAGGCGCAGCTGACCAACATCCAGTCCCTGGAGATTACCGGCCTGCCCAACTACCATCCGAATGCGCAGGGGTACCAGGCAATCGCGAGCCGTGTCATCGCCGCGTCGGCCGCTCCGGAACCGGCGACTCTTGCCCTGATCCTCCCGGTACTGGCTATCGGCGGTCTGGCGGTTCGAAATCGTCGGGGAATTCAGCGGAACTGATATCAGCGAGGTATAATGTGTAATAACAATGGCGTTTAAAACACTGCATCGAATCTGGCATCCCGATATTGCGATTGACCTGGGAACGTCCACGACACGGGTCGCGGTAGTCCATCGCGGGTACCGATTCTCTGCTCCTTCCGGGAGCGGAGAAGTACCCGCGCTGGCGAAAGGCGTCATCGTTAACGTGGATGCCGCCACCGAGGCGCTGCGTCCCGCGCTTCACCACCTGCGCTGCTGGGGGGTGCCCCACCCTAGGGCGCTGGCCTGTGCGCCCACGGATGCCTCGGATGCGGAGCGGGACGCGATTCGTGAGACCTGTTACGGCGCGGGGGCGACCGCCGTTATACTGATGCCGGAGCCGCTTGCCGCCGCGCTCGGCGACGGCGTGGATTACGGCTCGCAGCTGCCGACGCTTGTCATGGATATCGGCGAGGGCGTGACCGACTGCGCCGTGATACGTCAGGGACGGCTTGCCGGAACGTTTGCGAGCCGGGTGGCGTGTGCGGACCTGCATGCCGCCGTACGGCACGCGGTGTACCGGTTCGCTTCGGTTACCATCACGGCACGACAGGCGATGGGTCTTGTCCACGCGGTGGGCGCCGCGCCGCCCTCTCTGGACCCGGACGGTCTGCCCTTGCTTCGTTTCGTAACCGTTCCCGACAGACACCTGAGCGAGGAGGTACGAATCCCTGTCGGGGTTCTTGAGCAGGCGATGGAGGGCGTCCTTGAACGGATTATCGAAGCAATGCACTCACTTCTGATCGAAAATACGTTCCTGCGAAATGAACTGCAGTCTCTCGGCTCCGGTATTCTTCTGTCCGGGGGCGGCGCACTGATTCCGGGTTTCGCGTCGCGCATCTCGCAGTCCGTTGGTCTGCCCGTGAAAGTGGTGAAGCACCCTCTGGACGGCGTCGTTCTGGGAGCAAGGCGGGTGCTGCCCATCGCGGACCAGTATGACCTCTGGAAACGGGCAGTTCAGAGCACCCGTTTTTGAGTCAGCGCGGTTTCCGGGAGATCTTGACATGATCGGTGGTTTCGTGTTCCCGGCTTCCCCCATCCTTCGATCCGACTCCCAATCGTCGTGAGGTATTTCACGAAGCGGGAAAGAGACGGCGACTGTACAATAACTAAAATTAAATAGGTTTAGAACCGATAAGCGGTACGGGGCGGTATCGCAGAGGCAGCGTGGTCCGGCAGGTCACCCCGGACTCATCACGCTCTATACATCTGTTCGTCATACAGGGAGATAAATGCAGAACGACGATTTAAAGAATCAATCCCTCACGGTTTCTTCGCCCAATCTACCGCGTCCTATCCGTTCGCTCCGACGTCCCGTCGGTGAGCTGCTGGCTGAGGCGGGGCTGATTACCCCGACCCAGCTTCGCCACGCACTTCATGTTCAGGCAAGCAATAACGCCGGATTTCTGGGACAAATTCTGATCAGCCTTGGCTATGTTGCGCCCCGTGAACTGGGACGCTTTCTCAGCGAGAGCCTCGGAATCTCCTATGTTGACCTCTCCGACGAGGAGATCAATCCGGACGCGGTGCGCCTGCTGCCGGAGGCGCTTATCCGCGAGCGGATGGTGCTGCCGCTGCGCGTGGACGAGGAAAACCTCTGGCTGGCGATGGCGGACCCCCTCGACCTGGATGTCACCGACAGTGTCGGTCTGCAGACGGGACGGCGGGTGATTCCGCTTCTCTCGTTTTCCTCCGAGCTTCTTCCCGCGATCAACCGCTCCCACAACTTCCGCGAACGCGCGGAGATGGTCATGCGGGAGCTTTCCCCGGAGGCCGAGGATGAGGAGAGCGAGCAGGATCTTCTGGGGAAGGCCGAGAATGCGCCCGTCGTTCGTCTGGTGAACACGCTGATCGATGGCGCGTTCGACGGCGGGGCGTCCGACATCCACATGGAGCCGCAGGAGGACGGGATGCGGGTCCGGTACCGGGTGGACGGGATTCTGTACGAGCAGATGCTCATCCCCCGCGCGAGTCAGCGGGCGGTCGTTTCGCGCGTTAAGGTCATCAGCGGGATGGACATCGCGGAGCGGCGTCGGCCACAGGATGGGCGTATCTCACGCAACCGTCAGGGACGCTCGTTCGATCTCCGCGTTTCCACGATGCCCACCGTTCACGGAGAAAAAGCGGTTTTGCGCGTCCTCGACAAATCCGCGATGAATGTAACGCTGGAGCAGATCGGTTTTCTTCCCGAGGAGCTGGCGCGCTGGAACCGCCTGATCGTCAAGCCCTACGGCATGGTTCTGGTCACCGGGCCGACCGGGTCAGGCAAGTCAACCACTTTGTACTCGTCGCTGAACCAGATCAACGATCCCGGCAAGAATATCGCCACCATCGAGGACCCGGTCGAGTATCAGCTCAAAGGGATCAACCAAACCCAGGTGAATGTCCGCGCGGGCGTGACCTTCGCGGAGGGTCTGAAGACCCTGGTGCGGCAGGACCCCGACATTATCCTTGTCGGCGAGGTGCGTGACAAGGAGACCGCCGAGATGGCGATCAATGCCGCCCTGACGGGGCACCTCGTTTTCGCGACCCTCCACACCAACGATGCTCCGGGAGCCGTAGTCCGTCTGGACAACATGGGAATCGAGCCTTTCCTGGTAACGTCGTCGGTTCAGGGCGTCATCGGGCAGCGGCTTCTGCGGAAGATCTGCGACGGCTGCAAAACGTGGTACGACGCGGACCCCGCTCTTCTGGGCGAGCTGGGTCTGCCGGAGAAAGACGATGCAGGGAGGGCGACTCAGCTCGCGCGGGGAACCGGCTGTCGCGACTGTTCCGGCAAGGGCTATCGCGGACGGACTGCGGTCTTCGAGGTGATGGTGATGAGCGACTCCATTCAGCGCCTGGTCCTCCGACGGGAATCATCCGCCGTTATCAAAGAGGAAGCGATCCGCCAGGGTATGATGCCGATGCGCCAGTCGGCGATCCGAAAAATCGCCATGGGAATCACCACCCCGGATGAGATGGCACGCGTGATTCTGGATGAGGAGACCGCCGAGTAGTCCCGCACGCCACTTTCAGGGGATGACGAGATTTCGCAGACCGATGTTCGGCTTCATCTGTACGGTGCTGGTCCCCGACGTTGCGGTTAGATCGATGGAGGCCGTCTTACCCGAAACGGAAACGGTCAGGGCGCTGATGCCCGATGCTACCGCCACCCCATCATTAACGCTCGCAGGGCCGGTCGCGGTCGTCGCCGCTACCAGGCGGCGCAGCGTGGTGCCGGAGCGCCACCAGAAGACAATTCGCTCCGTACCGTCGTCGGCGTAAATACGGCAGGTCAGGGGAGAGGCGAACGTGAGCGCCCCCAGGCTCACCGCGCCGTTCACCGCGCCGCGCAGATCATCCCCGAGCGTATCGGCGGCGGTACGGGCGCTTTGCTGAGCCGTGTTTTGCTGGCGGTACTGGGCCTCGTTGCTGAACCCCTGCAGCAGCAGGGCGCTCGACGCGGAAAGTACCAGGCCGGAGATCCCGAGCGCGACCAGAAGCTCGATCAGCGTCACCCCGGCAGTGGCCCGGCGGCGGGTGCGGCGGGGCATGTTGAATCGGGACAGCATCGGTTAGATTCCCCCCGCGGTGAACAGCATTCGCGTGTCGTAGACGGGTGTCACGGCGTTCGCCACTGTGTACACCTCGATCTTTTGAACTCCGACGCGCTGGATACCGGTTCCCCCGGCAGTGCCGGAGTAGCTGAACGTGCTGGTCACGCGGTAGTAGGTGCCCACGACCGCCGTGGTCCCGAGCCAGACCCCCTTCTCATCGTAATATTGAGCAGGCCAGGTATTCGCCGAGGTTGCAGGGTTAATATAGGTATAGGGGGCTGCGGTGCTGGTCCGACTTTCGTTAAAGACGCTCTGATACCCCAGGACGCGAAACCGTTCCGCCTCCTGTCGGGCGATTGCGTAGTATTCCGCGCTGTCGCGGCTGCGCTCCGTGATACGGCGGGAAACGCTCCAGAGCGTTACCATCGCCGCAAGAGAGAGCGAAAGAAGAACGACAGCGATCAGCACCTCAATCAGCGTGAAGCCTGCGGCAGGTCGGCGGTTTGATCTCGAAGGCGTCTTCATGTTCTCAGCTGTTCCCCCGCACCGGTTTGTATTCCATCCAGGGCTGCTTGATGCCGTAGTAAACGATACCCTCCCCCACCGAGACTCCTGGGTTTGTCGGGAACACTACTTTGGCGTTGCCGTTGCTTTTGGTGATCTCCGTTGCCAGCACGGCCCCGTGGTAGTCCGTTCCACCGTTCATGTCTACATTTCCGATGCGTGTCGTGTCAGACGCGCTTTTCTGGTCGATGGCGTAAAACATGGCATAGAACTCGGTGCCGCCGTTCAAGTGCAGACCGTTGTTGTGCGTATTACGGTAGTAGATTCGGAAGAGTTTGGAATCGTTCAGAGTTGGTGTCGCATTGGGACCGTTCGACGCGCGGATTTTGGACTGCGCGCTGATGTCTTCTCCCGTATTGGTCGAGATCCACAGGTTTACCGGGCCGGGAGAGACGTCGGCGCGTATATCGACCTTTTTATCCAGATTATCGAGATAAAAATTGGCCCCGGATGCCTTGCCTGTCAGCACGATGACCTCTTTATCGACCTTGATTCCGGCTGTCGGGAGTGGCGAGTTCCCATTGAAACGACCAAGGGCCGCGTTGTCGTTCGTGGTCTTGAAAAAATCGATGCCGGTAGCTGCACCGGAGATATCGTTGGCGATTTCCGTGATCGTGGGCAGTACGATGGGAGCGGCGAAATAGGCGGCCGGAAAGTTCGGGTCGGTGGCAGCAGTCGCTCCGTACACCGCCTGCCCATCCGCTCTGGCGCTGCCGTTTATCTGGATGGTGCCGTTGCTGCCGACGACGCCGACAACCTCCATGTTACCTATCATCTCGACGCCTCGATCCCCGAAGACCGCCCAATCATCGAAGATGCCTTTGCCGCCGCCCAGCTTGGCGCGAACATAGCGCGTCACCCCGTTCACAGTTGCTTTACCGTATATCTCATAGTTCGTGGCATACGGGTCGAACTTGTACACTCCCAGGACTTGCGGGACATTCGTCACCCAGGCGGTACAGATATCTCCGGCGACGGGCAGGGGAAGGTCCGAGTTCAGCGGTCCGGCGGGGGACGCAGGGGCGATGTTCGCGACGACAAGCGGCGATGCCTCACTCGTACCAAAATTGCTGGCAGGGATGGTCCCCGCCGTACCGGCGATGGCGACGCTGAGCTTCTGGACCTGGTAATTCAGGGCGCACTCGGCATAGTTAAGCGCCTTCGCGGCATCCTGATCTCTGGTGACACGATTGTAGTGTCCGATGACGAGGGTTCCAATCCCGGCAGCCATAGTCGCCACGAGGGCAATGGTTACCAGTGTCAGAACAAGTGCCACCCCTCGCTGCTGTACCGGCTGTATACGGGTGCTGGGCATGTATAGGAAACTCTTTTATTTTTGTGTGAGGCGGTCAGAAAATCTCTGGGGAAAAGTTCGGTTGGTCGAACCGCCTTCATAATAACACAGTGTCTGGAAGGAAAAGACGGCGTTTTTAGAGTTTTTCGCCCCGTTTTGACCCTGGAACAGCGGGACTTTCGCCCCGCGCAAGGCATAAATCGGGAATAAGCGGGGTATAAGCGGGTAGACGTCTGCGCTAAGGTAACGCCCGGAAACTACCGAGAATAGAGTGCTGGCTTATTTTTCCACTTTGGAAATGAGTAAAACAGCGAGACGTATTATAAATGGCAGCAAGAGGTACCCCTCCCTTGTCCGTTGAAACCTACAACCGTTCACCGCTAAACACCCGCTCGCTTCTGGCGAAGGCCGACCGCGCCTCCTGGTTTCCCGCCGCGCTTTATTTTCTCTTCGGAATGGCGGATCTGTTTTTCAGCCTGATGGCGTTTCAGTTCGGTGTCGCCGAGGGCAACCCATTTATGGCGTGGCTCGTAACGCACGGGCTTTTTGTGCCCGGTAAGATTTTGCTGTCTTTCGTGGTGACCGGCCTCATGGTGGTCGTGTACAGCGCGACAAAACGCTTTCGATGGACGGTCTGGAGCGGTGTCACGCTGATGGCGGGCGTGGTCGCGTACCATATGTGGGCGCTTCCGCGGATCGCGCACCTACCCACGTTCGCTTCTTTCCTGTAGACGGGTCAGCGCCTCGCGGGCTGGAAGATACGTGCGATCGATCTGGAGCGCCATCAGAAGGCACCCGATCGCCTCCGCGTAACGGCTCTGGGCCGAGAGCGCATCGGAGAGAAGCGTGTAAGCTTCCGTGTCTTCCCGCGCCCGCTGAAGCGCGAGACGCGCGAGGCTTTCCGCCTCTTTCGCTGCCCCCATGCGCAGGCGGTCCTGCCCTTCCCGAAGGATCTCGGCGACGGGCGAAACGTCACGACCGGGAGAGCCTTTGGGTGCCGTGTCGCTCGGCCCCGACCCCGTGCTCGGCGCTTTGCCGGTCGTACGGCGCTGTTCCGCCAGAACGCGGTGCGCCCAGTTCAGCAGTTTGAACTCCTCTTCACGGCCCGGTTCCGCCCCAAGATCGGGGTGGCAATGCTTTGCTTTCTCCCGGTAGCTGCGCCGAATGATCTCGTAGGAGGCATCACGGGAGACTCCCAGAATGGCATACGGATCGCGAACGACAACGTCGTCCTCAGTGGTTTTGTCGTCGCTCACGTTCACGTTTACCGTGCCCTATTGTCTCTCACCACGGGCGGAGCAGGCGGCACGACAGCGGGCGTCTCGAGAGGCGCAGGGGTCGGCAGGGGCGACGGCGGCAGGTCGGCGGGAACTGGGGGACTGACCGGATCGAGAACTACGGGAACCACCGGTGTAGCCGTTGGAACGGGAACAAAGGGGGCGGGCGTTGCAGCTGGAGCGGCAGGCTCGTAAGGCGCCGGTTCCGGATCGCGTACCGGGATAAGAATCGGAGCCGCGGCGGCGGAATGCGTCATCGGCGCGACGACAGTGAACGGCTGCGGAGGAGGCGCGGGTGTCGCGGTACGCAGGGGTGGCTTCTGCAGGGCGAGGTGCGGCTGTACGATTGCGCTGCTCTTCTTCGCCGGTACGGAGCGCACACTGGTATCTGAAAGCGTTACCATCTCGGACCCCGTGGTGCCGACACGAAGGATTCGGCCCACTTTGCCCCGGCGCAGCGTCACGGTATCGTCGTCGATACGGACGATGCGGTAACCGTTCACGACTTGGCCGCGGTGCAGGAAGCGCTCGCCGCCGCCCGCGCGGATCATAGCGATGGCATCGGTTCCCGTGATGACGCCGATCAGTTCCATCGGCGGCTCGGGAACGGGCGCAGGCAGAACCGCCGTAATCGTGGGACGCGCATTCACACCAAACGGGAACCCGCCCGGCGGCAGCGCTCCGCTGTTCGGCACCTGGGTCACCGTAACCCGGGGCGCGGCGGGGGCTGGCGTCGCGACGGGCGCGGGGGTCGCTTCCGCGACGATGGGTCGGAACGGGTCCGCGCTGAGATACGGCGGGAGAACCGCGGTTTTCTGTTCCGCCATTGCCGGCATCGGCTGACCGGCTGCCGGTATGCCGGACGCGGTAAGCGGCGCTCCAGGGGCGACCGCGGTCTGCGGCGCCGGTGCCACGGCGGGCAGGGGCACAGGGGCGGCGGCGGTGTCCTTTGCCGGGGACGGGGCGGCTCTGCCGAACAGGCCCGCCTGCTTGGCGACATTGATCCCGCCAATGCCAAAGACAACGGCAATCGCCGAGACAAGCCCGATTACTTTGGTGCGCTCTTCCGGTTTGATGGAACTCATTCGAGAAACTCCGTTCTTCGGTGTCAGGCGCCCACGGGAGCGACAATGTTGAGTGTGGTAAGAAAATCTTTTCGGCGGCTGCTGCCGTCGGAGGCGGTAAGGGTCACCCGCAGTCGGAGCGTGACGGGGCCGGGCGTGGTCACGGTCAGGAAGTTGCCGGAAACGCCGGTCACGCGGATGTTCGCGGACGTGCCCGTGGTGCCACCCCCCGCATTCGTCCCGCCATTGGTACCGCCGCCCGTGCCGCCACTGGTGGACGTGACGCCGGAAAAGGTCGTTCCCGTGGAGCTGTTCAGCGACGTGCGCGGCGTGGCGGTGGGGTCCGGAAGGACCTCGGACCATTCGACGGTG
>JAZKEA010000309.1:0-2700 GCA_040387315.1 Armatimonadota bacterium
GCCTTTGAGGAAAGGAGCCGCACCCGTCGTTCTATCTTCGACGAGAACGATTGGGGTCTGGGGGTGAGCGCGCCGCACGGTTCGGACCAGAGGCTCCGCCCGGCTGCGCACCATCTCCGTGGACATATTCGGCAGGCAGTCGATGATGTAGGCGACGGGGTCCAGCTCGGCCAGCAGGTCCGCGATCTCCGGTTCCATCTGTCCGTTGCCGGAGAAACCGAGGTTGATAACCGGATAGTCCAGACGTCGCTGAAGGATTGCGGTGTGCGCCATGCCGGTCCGCGACGCGCAGGCCCCCTGGAGGATCGAGGTGCCGTAGAAGACGAGAGGACGAGCGGTCCGCGGCGCGACCGGCTCGAAGGCCGCCCCCATCGGCACCCCTATTGTCAGGCTTTTGACGCCGTTATAGAGCGGAAGATACACGGTGTAGACCCGTGAGCCGGGTTCGAGACCGGTCACCAGGGTCGCCTCGACATCGGGACCGGTTTTAGGGATACCTACCCCGACCCAGTGGTAACGGTTTTTATCATCCTGCGCGTAGAGATCCAGCCCGCTGACACCGGTCGCCGCCATATGCGGCATGGCGAGCCGGTCGTTTCGCAGCGTCCATTTCGCGGAGATCTGCGTCGCGTCTGTCTTAAAGCGAACGCACATTCCCGCCGAATCGCGGCTGAGGTTCCAGACCGGGGTCCGCACCGTCTTCTGGGCACGGGCGGGGAAGCGGTCATAAAAGTCTTCGGTGTCCTGCCAGCCCTTCCCCTCCACGCCCCAGTCGCGGACATCATGCCACACCATTACTGTGTCCTGCCCCTGCTGCCCCTGCTCCACCGGCGTCCCTCCTTTGGGTGCGGCTGTCCTCGCCGCCGGTTCCGAGGCCACCTGGCCCGCGATCACGCCCCCGATGCACAGCCCGCCAATCTGCCCCAGTAATTTTCTTCGTTCCATCGCCACTTCCCCGGAGGGACCAAAGCATTGCCCTGTGGGTACAGCGCACGGTCCCGCGGGTTACTTTCACGCTGATCCGTCCGGACTCCTCCCGAAGCGGAATCGCTTTTGGGTGGGTCTCATCCGCCGGGCTGCGTCAGCGCGGGAACCCGCTCGTGCATCTCGTGGGCGAGCTGTTCGATCCGAAGTTTGAGATCGTCGCTTACGATCTGTCCGTCCACGATATCGTCACGCGTGGCGTAGACGAAACGTGGGACGATCCAGCAGCGAAAGTCCAGCATCAGTGCGTTGGCGAACGGCAGCACCCCCATGTAGCCACGCGGTCCCCCTGCGGCGCAGAGAAACCCCACCGTTTTACCCTTAAGCTCGTCCATTCCCATCAGCTCGACCAGGTTTTTCGTCATCCCGCTGACGGAAAAGTTATAGATCGGAACGGCGAACAGCAGGTGTGTCGCGCCGCGCAGCTTCTCTTTCAGCAGATCGACTCCCGGATGCGGGCTCCAGGCGGACGCCGACCCGGCAAGCGGAATATCGCCGAGGTCCCGGATATCGATCAGCTCCGCATCCCGGTTTTGCTGTCGAAGCAGTTCCAGGGCATACGCTCCCGCAGCGCGGGAGCGTGACTGGGGATTAAGGCTGGTCGTGAGAACGATAACGCGGCTGTTTTCCGTCATTTTGCTCCCTGCGGTTCTTCCGTATTCTCCTGAACGATCTGCCAGGCCACTCGCCGCAGATGCGCGGCGAAATCGGCGGGGATTTCTTTGGGGGCGAAGGTCAGCTTTTCCGGGGACTCCTTGAAGAGAAAGCCGTACCAGACCAGACCGGCGAGGTAGCAGCCCGCGGCACTGGCGTGGTTATAGTCCGCGCCGAACGCTTTCTCCTTGTTCCAGTTATAGCCGACGTGAAGAGAAAGGGTCTGGTCCGGCAGTGCGGGAAAGGTCGGGGCTCTCCCAATAAAGTTCGTGTCCGGCTTGTAGCCCCAGAGCGGGTCGGAGTCCACACGCCAGAAGGCATCCCCGGACGGAATGACGCGAACGCCGAGTTCTGACGCTGTCTGACGGTAGGCGTTTCGTGCGCTCCCCCACATCTGACGCTGATTTTTGGCGCGCTGATTGCCCTTCTGGTCAACATAACCGAAATTTTTCGCGTCGGTCCGATACGCCCAGGTCTGATGAAGGACTATTTCCGCATCTGGCTGCATCGCCTTCACGGCATCCCGAAGCTGAAGCGCGAACGGTTTGTAGGTCTGCACGTCCGGCGACAGGAGGGAATACTGCTGGAGCGTTATCACGTCCCATTTGCCCGTTCCCAGGCGCTCCCGCAGCGTCTTTCCGTTATAAAACTTTCCCTCGGTCGAGTCGGGGTTCTTTTCGGCGGCGGCATAGGCGTTCCAGTGCCGCTCCAGCGAACAGCCGCCGACTTCCGCCCGACCAATCACCAGGGTGTGCTTCCCCTCTTTGGCAAGCTGCGGCAGAAACCGGGTCGCGTTCCCCGAAAAGCTGTTTCCGATCAGAAACAGCCGAACGGTATCCGCGTGCGCGGAGGACACGGAAAGAAGGACCAACGCGGCGGACCCGCTGGCGGCCATCAGGGGGCGAATAGAAAATCTCATGCCGTCAGTATTCGCGACTCACCTCCGTCACCCCTCCCCCCGTTGCCGCTGAGGCGTCAACTTCCCCCTCCCCTTCGGAAAGGGAAGGGGGCGTTCCGTCCAGATGCCGTCCTTGGCTGACGCAGAACACTTGGGCAGAATGG
>JAZKEA010000310.1:0-1586 GCA_040387315.1 Armatimonadota bacterium
GGCAAGATCTCAGTCATTGTAAATGTCCTTTCCGTCGGCGACATGTATGTCGGTCGTGTTAACGTAGCGCTCACTCAAAACGTTAATTTTCCGCCGAATTATTCGTCAGGCGCAGCCGTGACAACCTGGAATAACGGCAGCGGTTACGTCAGCGAGTTTTCAACGGCTTCGCAGGCGGAAGTTGTTCCTAAAATTAAAGGAATGGTGCGAAGCGAGGTCAATAAGTTTATAAACGTGTACCGAGGTGCAAATGGTAAGCCTTCGCTTCCTATGTTGGACAATGATGGCAATCCCATTGTAGTTCCGAGCCCATCCCCTGGTACGTCTGGTACATCAAAGGGCTTTGTGGGTGGCGGTGGTTATACAATTTATTAATATGGTCTCAGCATTAACACGGGCTCAGCAACCGCCGCGAGGATAAGCGAGCACTTTTGAAGAAAACGATTATAGGGAATAAGGATAAAGTTCAAAGCCTATATTTGTAGGAGACAGGAAACGGTTATGGTAAAGGTGAATCAGGTTGGGCCCGGCGGTAAAGAGCAGCGAGGCTCCGTCAGCCGGACAGTCAGTCTTGCCGCGGCGCTGCTGACAGCGACTTCGCTTGTATGGGGCGGACCCGTGTGGGCGCAGACGGCCCCCGCTGAGAAGCCGGGAGCGGCGGTTACCGAAGACCCCGCGAATCCGATAGCCAAGCCGATAGAATTCGAGGATCTGGGTTCGGCGATCAGCAAGGTGGCGGTCAAGATGCCGGCGGGGGCGACCGTGCTGCGGCAGGCGACCGCGCCGCTCGGCGAAAACGGCGAAACGCTGCTGATGAATGTCTACAAGCTGAACAATGTCGTCTGGGCGGATATCCTGACTGCCAAGAGCGGTCAGCCGTATACGCGGCGCAATCATATCCGGCTGAAGACTCCGCTCGCGGTTCGGCCTAACAAGATGGTTGTGACGATGCGTTACCTGGAGCCGCAGCGGCGACGCGGCTATCTGGTTCTGGCCGCGGATGATGCCGGGACGCTTGCCCTTGTCTTCCCGAAGGGGTTCGCGGGAAGCGTCATCCAGCAGAACTTCCTGGCAAGCTCCACGGATAAGATCAAACGCTCCTACGACTTCAGCCAGGCCGACAGCCGCGGCTTTGTGATCGTCAAGGCCAATGTCGAGAGTACTGGTCAGGTGACTCCCGCCGAAGACGGTCAGATCTATGTCTGGAACGGCAGGCAGTTTATCAAACGCCGCGCGAATTAACCACTCGCATCAAAAGCAGAAAGGCCGGGAAATCCAAAGATTTCCCGGCCTTTGTCGTTTGAAAACCTCGTCTACGGAATCGTGTTGCCACCGTCGAAGTAGGATCGGTACAGGGTGGCGACCGTGTTGATATCCTTCTGGCTTACTTCCAGAGGCCCAATGGTGGGATACATAATATCATTCGGGTCCGAGCTGTGACCAATCATGCCAAGAGCGTGTCCCATCTCATGGGTGACCGTTGATACATACTGCGCTCGATCAATACTGCCCTGTCCTGCAATCTGTGAGCGAATCAGGTAAACATCCGTCACGTCCCGGGTGTTGTCAACCTGATTGATGCTGTC
>JAZKEA010000310.1:1596-2678 GCA_040387315.1 Armatimonadota bacterium
TCCGCTTCGCCCGCGGTCCTAACATAGTTGAAGGTGATAACGCCCCCGGACGCGTTCACCCACTTGTTCAGACCTTCCAGCAGGAGCTGCCGGGCACCGTCATTTGGAGTAAGCAGCGGATCGAGCCAGAGCTTGATCGGAAGAGTCGGTCGCGGGAACGTGTCCACAAGGTCGGCCAGGTAGTTAGGCGCAAAATTCTCACCCGCCGGGAGGATATAGGGCTCATAGATGGCCTTCAGACTGCCGTTCAGCGACGGTGGAATCTGAACGAACGGCAATACTCGCTCCGTCTCAATGACGTTTCCGTTCAGCTGCCATTCCTTAAATTTGCGGTCGGCCCAGAACTCCGGAGCGATCAGCGTGTAGCTCTCCGGATAGTTTAGTCCCACACTTTGCGTCGAAGTCACTTTTAACTGCTGCGGATTTAACGGTATCGAGCTCAGGTCATCGCCCGGTGTGTAATTGCTTGTGGCGAGAATCACGACCTGACCGCGCGTGCCCTCCACGGAGAGCTGTGGCGCATTTGCGACCACTGCAGGAGGAGTCGTAACCGTGCCAGGACCGTTCGGGCCGTCTTCGCTGTAATCGGTGCCGCCGCCGCAGCCGGCTCCCGCGACCGCGATAAAACAGGCAAAGAGACCGAGGTGCGACAGCGATCGTCCTATCGACCGCTTTGCAGCGACGCCATTCGGTCGAATCCATGAGAAAGAGAACATAATTAAATAAGACTTTCTGAAGAGTGAGTCGTTAAAGGAAATGCAGTAATGGTGGCGTACACGGTTTGCGCAAACGTCCCCAATTAGTACCACAAACCGTTTTTTTTGGCAAGCAGCGACCCTCGATCACCGATTTTCCCGTTTTGGTGACTTCAACAGGGGCCGGAGGACAGGTTCCAGGACATCGGCGTAGCGGACGAAGCCAAGATCCGTGGGGTGGGATCCGTCCACGGTCGCTTCACCATCGCCTCCGAGAAGCTTCTCCCCGGTGACATAGAACAAGTGATGGTCCCCTGCGGCTTTCAGGTTATCGAAGGCGGTTCGGAGGGCGGCGCGGCGGACTTTATGCGATTCCTCCCGGCCTTT
>JAZKEA010000311.1:0-2898 GCA_040387315.1 Armatimonadota bacterium
ATACCCAGCTCCTCACCCATCATCATACGATTCGCATCAATGGAATTACACACAGTCTATCTGATAACGGTACGCAAGTTCTGGATTCTACTTTCGGCTATTATCCTGAGTATCCTGACGTTTTTCCAAGCAATGGCTTTCAATACGTTGCGTCAGATTCTCCGAGTCAAGGTTATGAGTATCCAGCCGAATATGTGGAAGTTTTGGACAGCTTCCTAACGTATACCTTGTACGTTCCGCCTGGGGACGATAGCGTCTTTGTTCCTCTCAAGAACCTGCAGTGGTTTTACGAAGGAGAGGCTGCTACAGATCCGCTTGGAATTTGGAGTGTGTATAACACTGCGGCAGCATGGTCACTAGGGGATGATTTCCCAAGTTTTCCAACTTGGAATTCCAATAGTGTTAATGCGGTTTGGAACCCGCCACTACCTTGAAGGCTAAAGACTTTAGTGCGTTGCAGGAAATCGGCGATCTCTCGCTTAACGAGAGGCGGATCAAAAAACGACTCAACGCAAATAAGTCCATAGCCAGCTTGAAGGACAAAACTAACAAATGAGAACAAGTACATTTTTTGTATTAGCTACACTTGGCATTAGATTTATCGGAGCAACTGCCTTGGCTTCGTCAGATGATCGCTTCAAGTCAGTTCCCAAACCGATAATGGTGGTAAATTGCGTCCCGCAGAAAAAGATAAACAAACCCGCAAATTCTGTAAAGTTTATTCAGAATACGAAGATTAAAAAACCTGAGCCTTTCACGACGTTGTTTGGAGCGCGGCCTAGTCAACTTGGCAGTCAATTCACCTTTGGTAATTTGGCAAAGAAACCGTTTGGTCAAGTTATCACACGGAGTCCTTTACCTGAAGATATGAGACGTCGAATGAACAATTCATTTGTTGTTACACGTGAGATGACGGAATCAGCACAACAGTTGTATCGAAAAGGCGATTTTGTCGCGGCGGAAGTTGAATGCAGACGGGCTCTTGCTACCTCCCCCAAGTTCAACGGCAAACCAATGAACACTGCAGCACTGCAGTTGCTGGGGAACATTTACTTACAACAGAGGCGAAATCAAGAGGCGCTGGAATGTTTCACCCCCAATCAAAAAATAACACAAAGTACTTCTCTTAATCTGGATACAGCACTTGCCTATGTTCGCCTTGGGGACTACGCTATGTCTAAGCGTCATTATTCAGATCGGGCGGCTCTGCAGTACATGTCTCGCACCTCGGTGGAAGACCTACCAGGCACCGGAGATCGAAAATCGCTGGAAGCCAGTATATTATTTGCACGTGGAGTTGATGCTGCTATGGAATCCCGTGACGAGGATGCAATTCGCAACTACGTTGCGGCCCATAATTTGGCTCCAAAAAATGCATTAATATCTTATCAGCATGGGATTTCATTAGTTTATCTAAAGCGCCATAGTGAGGCGTTGATTCATTTTGCCCGCGCGGCGACTTTCGGTAAAGGAAGAATTGCCAAAGACGCGCAATGGCGCATGTCGGCCTTCTCTGACGCAAGAAAGGAGAAGGCGCTACGAGAAGCCCAACACATAGATAGCACTTATCGGTAGAATCGGGTGCCACAATCACGGTTACTTGTTCGCCGTGCCCAAGCCACTTCTATCCCCGGTGCCGCTAACGTCAGCGTCAGGTCACCGTGACAATAATACCGGTTGTCATTGATCTGTCGTGCGTAACGAACGTAGACACGGCATCGGCCTGTGTCCTGACTGGTCAGCAAGTAACCGCCTCCCTCAGTGCCACCCCCAGAACCATCGCGGCAGGAACCCATAACTGGTCCACGACCGAGGCGAGTGCTGCTTGTCCTTGCCCCAAAAATTGGACACGTTCAAAACCCGGCAGGACCTTTTGGCCTATCTGTACATGAGCCTCGCCTTAAACGACCATGGGTTAGACCGAGGCGCTGAGGCCCGGCGCGAGTTATAACGTGCGATTTCGGGTGCCGCTGCCCCCTAGATTAAGAAGGCAGCGGCAAAGACACTTGAGCGACAGGAAGTGTTTACTGACACCGCTTCGCGGTTTTAGAGGATTGTCTTTATGCTTTGCAGATGGGCTTAGCGCGGAGTAGCTGGTTTAGGCAGGATACGTGTCATTTTGAGTGGAGTGTTGGTATAAGTTTAAGTCTGTAGGCTTACCGCGCTTCAAGACGTACTCGTCTCAGGCCGACGGTGCGAACGAAAAGGATTGGGATTTTCGGGTACTATGAAAAGCGATACTGTTTACCCGTACCGATAAAATGCCCGACCCCTTAAAATCTGTGGCGCTCGTCCTTTTTGCGCTTTTCCTCGTTCTGCTCAACGGCTTCTTTGTGGCTGCGGAGTTTGCCATCGTCAAGGTGCGGTCGACTCGCATCGATGAACTGGCAGCCAAGAATCAGTTTGGCGCGAAAAAAGCCCAGGATGCCGTACGGCACCTGGATGCTTACCTGTCTGCGACCCAGCTTGGCATTACCCTGGCCTCCCTTGGTCTCGGTTATGTCGGCGAACCCGCTTTTGCCCATCTTATCGAGCCGATTTTCGGCAGTCTCTCCGAGACCACGCGCCATATCCTGTCGGCGGCGATCGCCTTCACCCTCATCACTGCCCTGCATATCGTGATCGGCGAGCTTGCCCCAAAATCGCTGGCTATCCAGAGAGCAGAGTCAACCACACTCGCGATCATCTATCCGCTCGATTTCTTCTACCGCCTTTTCAAGCTGCCGATCGCGCTGCTGAACGGGACTGCCTCCCTGGTGCTGCGCCCCTTCGGGCTGACGGCGGCAGGAGAGCACGGAGGCGACGCCCACTCCGAGGATGAGCTTCGGCTGATCCTGAATGCCAGCATGGCGGGCGGCGAAATCAAAGCCTCCGAGGTCCATCTGGTCAACCAGGTAC
>JAZKEA010000311.1:2908-5416 GCA_040387315.1 Armatimonadota bacterium
CCCGCGCCCGGATGTCGTATTCCTGGATCAGTCCAAGCCGCTCTCCGACAACATCGCCATCGCGGATGCCGCCGGATATACGCGTTATCCCCTCTCGGACGGTTCCCCGGATCGTGTCATCGGAATGGTGCATGTTAAGCAGCTTCTCGCGCAGGGACGCCATACCCCGCAGGACTCCCCGGTCGATTCGCGCATCGTGCGAACCGTTCTGCGGGTGCCGGAAACCAAGCCCATCGACCAGATGCTTCGGGATATGCAGCGTGAGCGCCAGCACATGGCAGTTGTCGTGGACGAGTACGGCGGCACGGCAGGAATCGTGACGCTGGAAGATATTCTCGAAGAAATCGTCGGTGATATCCAGGACGAGTTCGACCGGACATCACCGGAGCTGGAGCCCTCCGGCAAGGACTGTTACCACGTCGATGCCCGAATGTCGCTGGAGAAACTCCAGCGAGCCCTGAACATCACCGGCCCGGAAGAGGAGCCGGAAGTGGACACCGTGGGCGGCTGGGTGCTCTCTGCCCTAGGCGGCACCGCCGCCCGCGTCGACGATGCGGTCCCCTACGGCGAAGCCACCTTCACCGTCACCGAGATCGCGGGCCGACGCGTCCGAAAAGTCCGCGTCTGCGTACCGGAGCCAAAGACACCGGAAGACGCCGCAGCCCGACCGTAACCTGTCAAATAGTTTATTCGTCTGATGGCAGCGAAGCTCTCTCGTGCCGGTTTCTCAGTTGGCGAATTTTTCCACGGAACGAAAAAAGGTAGCTATGACGAACTATTCGCAGGCAGCAAATTCATCCAGCAATTTCCATCAGCGCCAATTTTTAGATGTGCAGGTCAGTGAGTATGATCAGTATCCCAACACCAATCAGAATATAACCAGCCCCCAGTACGGTTTAAAATGCAAAATTCTCACTGCGTCGAGCCATGTTCAAGGTTCTTTCATCCAGGTTCGGTTTTGCATTACAAGCGGCGATTAGTAAAATACTGCCACCACAATATGACCGCAGCGACATACTGTACGGCAAGACTGAAGAGCAGACCTGCAGGATATGGTATGCCAGCGATTACGGTTTTACTTGACCAGAGACCCATTGCTGCAAATGCGAAAGTATTCCCGACAGCCATTGACGTGATGCCAATGGCTAAAATACAAGACTGCCTTAACACAGTGTTTTGATTATCGGGCATGGTTATCCTGAAACTTAAAACAACACAAGGGCCAAAAGCAACTTCGCCCTATCCCTACTACTTCTCAGAAGCGAACCGGACGCACACTGGTACCGGAACTTCGACAACCTGCCCGGTCGGCGTCAGGCGGCCCGTCTGCCGGTTGATGCGGAAGACAACAAGGTTATCCGTATCCTGGTGCGCGGCGATCAGGAAATCACCGGCAGGGGTGATACCAAAGTTTCGCGGGTTCTTCCCCTGAGTCGGCGTGTGAGCTATGGCCTGCAGTTTCCCACTTGCGCCATCGATCTTGAAGACAGCGATACTGTCGTGACCCCGGTTTGAGCCGTACAGGAATTTGCCCGAAGGATGCACGGCGACTTCGGCGGGATAGTTCGCTCCGGTGAACCCTTCGGGAAGCGTGGAAAGCGTCTGGATCTCGGTAAGGGTTCCCCGGCTGTCGTCGTAGCGGTAGGACGAGACCGTCGAGTTCAACTCGTTGATGACAAAACCCAGCTTGCCATTGGGATGAAAAGCGAAGTGCCGCGGGCCAGCACCCGGCTTCGTGGACGTGCTCGGCGGATCGTTTGGCGTCAGCGTCCCTTTGGCCTTATCGAAACGATAGACCAGCATCTTATCCAGACCCAGATCCACCGCGACGGCGAAACGATCTTTCGCGTCCGGATTGATGGAGTGGGCATGGGGGCCTTCCTGCCGCTTGGGGTCCGCTTTGCTCCCCCCCTTGTGCTGAATTGCCGCTGTCGCGGGCAGCAGCTTTCCATCCGGGCCGATGGGCAGGGCAGCGATACTGCCGGTGTTGTAATTGGCGGCAAGTACGTTCTTGCCAGCATGGTCGACACTGACATGGCAGGTCCCGCCGCCGTGGGCGGACTGCTGGTTCAGCAATGTCGGGATTCCCGTCGTGGGGTTCAAAGCGAAGGCAGCGACAGTTCCCCCGCCGGATTCGCAGGCGGAATACAGAAAGCGCCCGTTTGGATGCAGAGCGAGAAAGGAGGGGTTCTCGACACCCCCGCCGATATCCCCTACGCGGGTCAGCGCACCGGATTTCGCGTCCATGCGATACACATAGATACCCTTGCTTCCGCGCTTGGAGTACGTCCCTATATAAACAAGCATGCTGTCCTCTTCCTCGATTCGCTAATGCGTCTTTTCGAAGGTACTGCCGTCGGCGCGCCCGATGATGACGCGCGATGCGATTCCCACAAACAGGCCGACCTCCGCGACCCCCACCGTGGCGCGAAGCTGCGCCTGAAGTGCGCCGGGGTCGGTGATCGTTGGGCCAAAAGGGAGATCCAGAATATGAAGGCCATCATCGGT
>JAZKEA010000311.1:5426-5771 GCA_040387315.1 Armatimonadota bacterium
GCTGACGTGGGGAAACGCTTTCTTAATCCGGTTCAGGGTCGTTTCCCAGCCGAACGGGATGATCGCCACCGGCAGGGGGAAAGCGCCGAGCGTCGCCACTAACTTACTCTCGTCGACAATCACGATCATCCCGCCGGACGATGCCGCGACAAGTTTTTCCTGAACAAGCGCCGCGCCGCCCCCTTTGATCAGGCTGAGGCGTGCATCGGTTTCATCGGCGCCGTCTACCGTAAGATCCGGGCAGGTCTCCTGTGTCAGGGGGAAAACAGGGATGCCGTGCTGACGGGCAAGGCGCTCCGCCGCAAGAGAGGTCGGAACGCCGCGTATCTGGAGGTGCTCGGCAGC
>JAZKEA010000311.1:5781-16626 GCA_040387315.1 Armatimonadota bacterium
CGCGGCAAGCGCCTCGATAAAGCAGGAGGCCGTGGAACCGGTACCCAGTCCCACGGTCATTCCGTCTTCGATAAGCTGTGCCGCGGCACGGCCTGCGGCCCGTTTCCCCGGCTCGCTCATCTTATTACTTCTTGGTCACGAACTCGCGCACGGAGTCGAGCTGACCCGCGGAGCCCAGGAGTTCGTTGCGGCTCGCGATAAACTTCGCGTACTCCGCCATAAACACCTTGCCCGCGGGGCGAAGGTCGAACTCTTCCGGCTTCTCTCCGAAGAACTCGCGGTGAACACGGGTCCAGACCAGGCGGCCGTCAGTGTCGATGTTAACCTTGCAGACGCCGAGCTGAGCGGCTGGCAGGTACTGGTTCGGGTCTACGCCCTTGGCGCCTTCGCGAAGCTTGCCACCGGCCGCGTTAATTCGGGAAACCTCATCCTGCGGAACCGACGACGAACCATGCATTACCAGCGGGACGCCGGGAATCTGGCTCTGAATGGCCTTGATCCGCTCGAAGTGCAGGCCCTGTCCGCCGCTGAACTTGTACGCGCCGTGGCTCGTGCCGATAGCGCAGGCCAGGCTGTCACAGCCGGTCTGAGCGACAAATTCCTTGGCCTCTTCCGGGTCGGTCAGAAGCGCGTTCTTCTCGTCGACGGCGATATCTTCCTCGACGCCGCCGAGCATTCCCAATTCGGCCTCAACGGACACCCCTCGTGCATGAGCGGCATCAACGACACGCTTCGTGATGGCGACATTCTCCTCGAACGGATCGTGTGAGGCATCGATCATTACGGAGGAGTAGAAACCGGACTCGATACACTCGTAGCACGTCTTCTCATCGCCATGGTCCAGGTGAACCGCGAAGATAGCTTCCGGGAAAACCTCTTCCGCCGCGCGGATAATGGCTTCCAGCATCCGCTTGTCTGTGTAGGCGCGAGCGCCCTTGCTGATCTGGATGATAAACGGGGCTTTGCTGTCAATACAACCACGGAACAGACCCATGATCTGCTCCAGGTTGTTGATGTTGTACGCGCCGAGCGCGTACTTCCCATAGGCATGGGCGAAGAGCTGCTTTGTGGTAACGATCATCTGTTGGGAGACTCCAAAAGCACGGCAGTGACGCCACACTGCGCCCCCGAACCGGCAAATTCCTTGTGTTTTCTGAAATTCAGTCGTTTAAGTGTAGCAGGGTGCGGAACGCACTGTCAAGACGAACAAACGGTGCGCGCCCATCCGCGGACCGGCAAATTTAGTAAGTCCCGACTGGATAGCGATACTGAGAGTCGGAGACACAAACACCGTGCCGGATAAGCAAAAACAGAACTATTGCCCTGTGCAGGACCCGCAGATAATGGCGGCTCATTTTGCACGTGTCGGCTGCGACTCAGCAGAAAGCTACCATGCGTGGTGCCGGAAAAACGGTCTGCGTGAGACGCTGAGCAAAACTGTCGGCGAGCAGCAGCGGGAGATCAAGCGGTACCAGCAGGCGCGTGGTCAGGAGTCCTTGCGGGCCGCGCGACAGTTCCAGCGGAAGCCGGAGGAGATGCTCAGGGCCATGAGTCGTGGGGACTACGCCGGACTCGCCGTTGAACAGCGCCCCCACTTGCGTCTGCTGCGGGCTCTGTTCGATGAGATCCGCAAGGAGGCGCGTGTCCGCGAGGCGTTCCTACGCCTTCTGCTGCGTACGCACCGTGTCGCGGCCTTCGATAGGGACGAGCCGGTCGTCGATCGGTATGGCTTCACAACTTCCAATACCTTTAGTGGCGGCCTGCTTGCCCTCGCACGGCATCATGCCGACTGGAAGCAGGAGCCGGAAGCTTGGCGGCCCGCAAGCCATAATCCGCATCGGCAGTTCCGGGAATTGGCACGTCACCTTCTCTGCCGGTACGAGACGCCTCCGTTTCTGCTCTCAGCATTCTTCCAGGCACAGAGCCCCATGGCCCGCCTGCAGCAGAGCTGGCTGGTACACGCGGGTAACGGCGTGAGCCTCCGAGGCCTGACACTCCCGATGACGCTTACAAAGCGCATGGCGTACCTGGCCCTGACCAAAACGCCGGAGGGCCTTTCTGTTGAGGAAGGGTGGCGATGGGTGCAGGTTCTGGGCAGGGGCGGCAGCGAAAAACTGGCGAGGGCAGTGGTCGCGACGCGCCTGGGTCAGCGCTTTGAAGATGAGCCGTTCTGGGAGACGGTTATCCAATTTTTCGTGAACAACCCTATGCTTGACCATAACCAGGTAGGGCCTCTGGTGGACTATCTGCAGTTTGAGCGGTCCAGCCCAAGGCGTGCCGATGATCGGGATCGCCTGCCGCCGGGTTTCACCATGCAGGGACGTACCCCCGCCGCACTTCTGGCGCGGATGGAGGCATGGCACGAACGTCTGGCCACGCAGTCTCGGGTGTCGCGTGAGCAATGGGAGCCCTGTGGCCTCACCGGGTACCAGAGTGAGGAACGAGATCCGCAGTCGGGTCATTCGCGGTTCTGGAGTATTGAGGAGCTGACAACGGCGAAACTGCTGATCGCGGAAGGCAGCGCAATGTGCCACTGCGTCGGAACCTATGCGGGAGCCTGTTCACGCGCGGAGGTATCGATATGGTCCCTGCGGGTCCGAATGGCACCTGGCGGCGAACCGGAGCGTGTAATGACCCTCGCCATCAACCGAAATCGAACCATCAATGAGGCGCGCGGCAAGCGCAATGCCCTGCCCTCAGCGGTCATCACAAACGGGGCAGCGCTGATGGCGAAGCACGAGGTCGCTTTGCTGAAGCAAGGCCGCCGTGTCGTTCAGCGATGGGCAGCAGCAGAACGAATCGGTCTGCCTGCGTACCTGATGAATGACAGCGGCGTTTAAGTCAATGCCTGTCTTGTCTGCCACAAAAGCGCGTGTCTCGTCTTGACCGGGGACACGCGCTTTAGGTATAGTGATTGAAGCAACACCTTCTCACCAAGAGAGGCTGCAAAGGAGCAAACGACAGGCTATGGCCTCCCCCTATACACCAACAAAAGAGCAGAAGTTTACATTCGGTCTCTGGACCCTGGGCAATCCAGGCCGCGACCCGTTCGGCGAACCGACCCGTAAGGGCTACACACCGATTGAGATTTTAGATGCCCTCGCCGACACCGGTGCTTACGGCGTCAACTTTCATGACAATGACCTGGTTCCATTCGGAACCTCCGCGCAGGAGCAGGACCGGATTGTCGCCGAGTTCAAGAAGGGGCTGGACCGCACCGGCCTGGTCGTTCCTATGGCGACCACCAACCTCTTTTCGCATCCTGTCTTCAAGGATGGCGCGTTCACCAGCAACGATCCTGGCGTCCGTGCCTTCGCCTACCAGAAGGTAATGCGTTCAATGGATCTGGGTGCGGAACTGGGTGCGAAGATCTATGTCTTCTGGGGCGGACGCGAGGGTACCGAGGTAGACGCCGCCAAGGATGCCACCGTCTCCATGAAGCGGATGCGGGACGCCATCAACTTTTTCACCGGCTACAGTGAGGATCAGGGGTATGGCTATAAGTTCGCACTGGAGCCAAAGCCCAACGAGCCGCGAGGTGACATTTATCTTCCGACAGTCGGGTCGGCACTCGGTTTTATCGCCACTCTGGATAAGCCCGAGCTTTGCGGAGTCAACCCCGAGGTCGCCCACGAGCAGATCAGTGGCCTGAACTTCTACCATGCGGTCGCACAGGCGTTCGAAGCCGGCAAGCTGTTCCATATCGACCTGAACGGACAGAAACCAGGTCGATTCGATCAGGACCTGCGGTTTGGGCAGGAGGATGCCAAAAACGCGTTCTTCCTGGTACGACTGCTGGAGACCAAGGGCTATGATGGCCCACGCCACTTCGACGCGCACGCGCTCCGAACCTCGGACCATGAGGATGTACTGGCGTTTGCCAAAGGCTGTATGCGCTCCTACATGATCCTGAAGGAGAAAGTAGCCCAGTTCGATGCCGATCCGGAAGTTCAGGAGATATTCGCCCAGATCCATGCCGGCGATGCCGAACTGGAAGGACATCTGACCGGTTTCACCAAGGATAAGGCTGCCGCGCTCAAGAGCCGAGAGTTTGATGCGAACGCACTGGCGGCGAAGCCACTTCCCTACGAGCGCCTCGATCAGAAAGTCTTCGACATTATGATGGGCGTTGCGTAGAAGACCATGCACTTGCTCGTGTCTCCTGTGAACACCGGCAAATTGGTTCGGCGAGGCGTACTCACCTCAGGAATATGCCTTGGGGTGTGCTGCCTCGCCGTTCTCGCGGGCGGGCCGGTTTTAGCTTCCCCGCTAAAACCGGCAGCCCAGGAATCCACGGCCGCCGAAGGGCAAGTGTTTCTGGATGAGATAATCAAAGCCAGAAGTACCCGGCGCAGCGGCTTCGCGCCTTACCGGAGCACTGTCGCCACAATAGGGGGAGAGGTTTTTCGGCGCTCGCTGATAACGGAGGTCGGTGGGGTAAAACCGAGCGATACGCTTTCCGTTGTGACGCTCAAGATCGACGGCAAATACGAGCGGTTTCAGGCAACGGTGGGGCGCAGTGATGAGGAAGCGCGCAACGGCCCCGCCTATGCCTACTTTGAGGTATGGGGAGACGGCACCTGTTTCTTCCGAAGTACGGCGATCCGATCTGCGAACAATATGGTGACTGTGCCGTCAGGCGCTACAGTCCGCAAAACGCCGCAGACAATAAACATTACGGTGCGTGGAACAAAGACGCTTCAGCTTGTAACCCGGTATGCCTCCACGATAGATCAACAGGCTCCGGATGTCACACGGGCTAATGGCTGTGTGTGGGGAGATCCTCGCCTGCTGACAGCCGTCGCCAGCACCGCTCCGGTAACCAACAACCCGCCCGACGAGCCTGCTCAGCCGTCCAATCCTGTCGCGCCTACGCTGCCGAAAACGCAGCAGCCACCAAAAAGCGTTGCCACAGCGCCTGTGCCACAAAAGGCTCCTGTTAAAGCTCCGATAAAAGCGTCTCCGCCGAGCAAAGCAGTCCCGGTCTCGGTTGATCCGCGTCGCGATAGCGTGCGAATGGCGGTTCTGCTGCTCGCTTCGGGAGTCGGCAGCACCCTATCCGCAGACCCTGGACAGCCACCATTGTCGCTTCGCTACCCGCTAAAGATCGCCCTGCTCCCACTTCGTCCCTCGACTAAGGCCGCGGGCGACCGGCGGCGCGGGTCCGCGACCGGCGATATGCAGTCCAACGATCCACAACTGCAGAATCTTCTGGAAACGAGCCTGCCAACCGCACGGCGAGGACGAGAGGCGCTTTTCACGCTTCTGGATCAGGACAGCGCCACGCAGATGGCCCGACTGCTGACGCCGTCGTTGATGACGGCGATTATAGAGCCGACCAGCGCGGACATTCTGCCCCTCGCCGCGTTTTGCCGGGCCAAGCAGGTGGATGCCGTGCTGGTCCCCACACTTATGCCGGGCACCGGAACAGCAAGCCGAGGTGGCTCCCGACTGGACCTTCGTCTTTACGATGCCGCGACCGGGACACTCCTCGCTCAATCTTTACAGGTAATTTCTCTCGGAAACCGAAATTAGCTGTAACCATTGATCAAGAAGTCACTCATAAATAGCAGCCTAATCCGCAGATATATGCAAAAACCATAAAAAATATGCCTCTGTGCTATTAATGGTGTTTCGCAGGATGTTGTAATTAGGTAGAATGCGTAGGACACAAGCGGCAGTATGGCCCGGGATGCTTCTGAGCACTGAGTCGGAACACGCGTGTGAACTATACCTTTATCTCTTGTTATCCTAAGGAGGAAGTTTACCATGCGTACCTGGAGTACGTTCGCTGCGGCAGCCGCACTTGTCGCCGGTCTTGCGACAGCAAGTCAGGCACAGACGCCCGTCAATCCGCTTCTGCCCACCACCGGAACCCGTGAGATTGCTTTCGACGGCAATATCCAGTTCGACCCGGCGACCAACGTCAACATCAACGGCTCTTATGGCCCCTTTCTGAATCCTAACCTGCAGGTCGGCGGTAACTTCGGTTACTCGAAGCTTGAGGGCAGCGATTCCTTCTACAGCATCGGCGGTTTCGCCAACTATCACTTCCCCGGTACCTCCGCAGCTCTGCCCTTCGTGGGCGTTTTCCTTGGCGTTGCGGATGGTGGCGGTTCGGACAGCTCGTTCACCTATGGAGTCCAGGGTGGCGTCAAGTACTTCCTGAACCCCAACGTCGCGGCAACCGCGGCGCTTCGGTTCCAGGACTACAGCGACGATGGCGCTGACAGCAGCCTCGGCCTGAACTTCGGTCTCGCCGTTTACCTGCGTTAATTCAGCCCACAAAGGGTAAAGAAAAAGGCCGTACAGCAGACTGCTGTACGGCCTTTTTCTGTTTTTAATAGACACCAGCGTACTGAGGATCGAATGGACGACAGCAAACAAGAAGATGCGATGCACGACCTGCTCATTATCGGCGCGGGTCCGGCGGGTCTTGCCGCCGCCTGTGCAGCCCAGGATGCCGGTCTATCCTATGTCGTCCTTGATCGGTCCGGTCCGGTTCAGTCACTGGTGGAACACCCTCAGCAGATACGCTACTTTTCTCCGTCGGACGAAATGGCGATTGGCGGAATCCCCTTTCCGGTCGCCGGCGGGCATAAACCCACCCGCGAGGACGCCCTCGCCTACTATCGTGCCGTGGCGTCTGCCCGCAAGCTGAATCTCTGGACGTGGGAAGAGGTAGTAGGCATCAAGCGGGACACCGAGAGCGGCATCTTTACCGTTTGCACAGAGCCACGTGTCGCTGGAGAAGGCGGACCTCAGATTCGGCGTCGCGCACGACACCTGCTGGTCTGCGCGGGTACCTTCCATACCCCTCGTACACTGCGGGGCATCCCCGGCGCGGACCTTTCCAAAGTTCTGCGGCGGCTGCAGGACCCGACTCCCTACTTCGGGCGAAACGTTCTCATAGTAGGTGGTGGAAACTCCGCCGCTACCGCTGCGATGACCCTGGCCGAGGCGGGAGCCATCGTTACAATCGCCATGCGACGTCCTCCCGAACCCTTTAACAGCCATCTGCGCCCATTCATTGTTCGGGACCTGCTGATAAGCGCAGAGGAGAGGCGTCTGAGCCTGCGGACCAATGTCCGCCTCACTCGTATTACCCCCACAACCGCCGAAATCGACTTCTGCCCGGACTATCCTGTCCCGGAGGGCCAGGCGACGCCGACAAAAGAGATCCTGCCTAACGATTTTGTGTTCGCCCTGCTTGGCTACGAGGCGGATCCGGTTCTCTTTGCGATGCTCGGTGTCCCTCTTGCCCCTGACGGTCTGCCGGAGTATGACGAAGCGACGGCGGAGACGGCAGTTCCAAATCTCTTTGTGGCAGGCTCACTATCACGGGCGAATATTATTCTGGAAAGCCGTAAAAGAGCCGTGGAGATAGTAGCGCTTATCCGAGACCGCCTTCGAGGCGGCGTATAATAACCCCGTGAATAGGCAGAACTCATCAGACGAATACAGCATGCTTAACCCCCTGGAAATCCTTCGTGTGGCGACTCGGGGTACGGAATATGAGGGTCGCCTTTATCTGGTTGGCGGCTACGTCCGTGACAAGCTGCTCCAGAAGCCTTCGGCGGCGGACGACATCGACCTTGTACTAGAAGGCGATGCGCTGAAACTGGCGCGTTTCCTGTGGAAGCGCGGCGCGTCGAATCACCCCCCGGTAGAGTTCCCGACCTTCGGAACGGCAATGATACACGTAGGCAGCGAACCGCAGGTGGCCCAGGTGGAGATGGTCACCGCGAGGGCGGAAACATACCGCGAGGGCTCACGCAAGCCAACGGTAACGCCGGGAACACTGCAGACGGATGCCGAGCGGCGTGATTTCACCATCAATACTTTTATGGAAAACCTCCATAGCGGCGAGATCACGGACCCGACCGGCAAAGGCTACGCCGATCTGCAATATCGTGTCCTTCGTACGCCCCTGGACCCCGTGATTACCTTCAATGACGATCCGCTGCGAATGCTGCGCGCCTGCCGCTTTTCGGCGAAGCTCGGCTTTGAGATAGCCCCGGAGACGTATTCAGGGCTTATCGCCAACGCGGACCGCTGTGATGCCGCGCATGGCATCTCTTTCGAGCGCATCCGTGACGAGTTCACCAAGACCCTGCTGACAGGCGATGCGCCTCGTGGACTCGATCTGATGCGGGTCACCGGTCTGCTGGATAAGTTCGCGCCGGAACTTGCAGCGCTGTACGGTGTGACACAGAACCGTTTTCATCGCTACGATGTCTGGGAGCACACAATGGTCGCGCTGCGAAATCTTCCGCCGGAGTCCACGCTTCCCGTCCGTCTCGCGGTCCTCTTTCACGATATCGGGAAGCCGCTGACACGGACCGTGGACGAGGCGACAGGAGACGTTCATTTCTATGGGCATGAGGATATTGGCGCGGAGATCACGCGAACGATTATGGGGCGACTGCGCTTCTCTGTGGACGAGATCCGAACTGTGGCGCAGATGGTGGCGCTTCATATGCGGTACGGCGCCTACGACCCGGCAGTCTGGACCGACGCCTCGATCCGTCGCCTGGTGCGGACGGTAGGAGAACATCGGCGGGACCTTTTCACGATTGCCCGTGCGGATATTGCGGCCTGCAACACGGACGACTTCCCTACCGCGGATCTGGAAGGTCTTTCCGAGCGCATGGAGAGGCTGGAGATGGAAGCGCAGATCACAACCGCGACATCGCCGCTGGATGGGCAGGAGATAATGGCGCGCCTGAACCTGAAACCGGGACCGCTTCTCGGAAGGATCAAAGCAATGCTGACCGATGCCGTTGTAGGAGGAGAACTCGCGCCCGATGACAAAGAAGGCGCGGAGCGGATGGCACGACGCCTAATGGACGAATCTACGGCATAGAATCCGCCAGGCGCAGTACCGCGTCGAGTGGCGGGCGCGAGCAGCTGCCGAAAGTCTGCATATGGAGAGCTGCCGCCGCGCTGGCGACTCGGACCAGTCGTGCCAGGGGCCAGAGGTCAGGATTTTGAAGAAGACCCCAGCACAAGCCCGCCCGAAAAACATCTCCCGCGCCGGTCGTATCTACAACTACCTCAACCGGCGCTGCCGGGAACCGCTGGAGGTCTATGCCACCCTCTTTGTGACGCTCCGCGGTGGTACCTCCCCTGGCGCCATCCGTAATCACAACACGCTCTGCACCGAGCGCCACCAGAGTCTCCGCTGCCTGTTCCAGTGAATCGGCAGCCCCAGCAGGAAGCGGGAATCGAGTCAGGCTCTCACGCGATGTCTGCACGAGATAAGCCGCACGGCAGACCGCAGGATACTGCTGGAAGTCCATCGCCACTACGCGGCAGCCGAGAGAAGCGGCGCGAAGGGACTCGGCCACTGCCGCGTGACCAAGGTTCGGACAGGCAGAAAACACCGGGCGGTTAACAAACTCAGATTCAGGAAGTGGCGGCGGGGCGACTGCCTCCGCGTATCCCCGTCCCTGCATCACACGTTCGCCATCCGGTGTGACACGAATGGTACAGACGGGAGTTACCGCGTTCGGCAGTTCCGGGATGTGCCGTCGGGAAAGGCCAATCGACGGATCATCCAGCAGCCGCCGCAGTCGGTCACTGTCCGCACCTGGGCCGAGAGCGGTACCGGTCAAAAGCACGGGGAGGCCCCATCCGACAAGCGCGGAAGCGGTGTTAAATGCCTCGCCGCCGGGCATCTCCTGAGGAGGGCCGAGGGGAACGAAATCCTGATTCACGCGAACCAGATGATCCAGACAGACGGTACCGTAAACAATAACCGCCGGGCTCGTGCCGTCGGTGGGCGAGGGTGTCACCGCCTGCTGCTCTTGCTACTCGAGTTCGAGCTTGCCGAAGCGATTTTCGGTGGGGTCCAGCCGCTTTCGCAGTGCCTCGAAGGCAACATTGACGCGCTCCAGAATCCGCTGGGCATCCTTCTGTTCTCGGGAATTCTCCGGAAAGCGGCGTGGGTCACAGCGGCGCGCCAGTTTCTCAAAGGCAGACTGCACCGTGCCAAGGTCGCTGCCGATAGGCACCCCAAGAACACGATAATCGGATGCATTCGGGTCGGTGCTCACGGCGGCAGACGCGGAGGACGAGGAACTGGTGGTGGAACTACTGGATGGCGTAGAGGTCGTTCCCGACGACGAAGTGCTCGTTTGGCTGATAGGCGTATCGAGTTCACCACGGCTTTCCATATCGCGGCGTGCTGCGGCAATACGCTCCTCGGCACGGCGCATCATCTCATCGGCAGCGCTCACCGCGGGATCGACAGAACGTGGCTCCGGCGAGCGATATCCTCTATCGGAACCTGAAGAGGCGGCGGGCGTATCTCCGCCGATTCCGGCGTCCAGTTCCCGCTCGGAGAGTTCGGAGTCGATACGTTCCCTTACCTGGTTTAGATAAGCTTTGCTGATCCGGAAAATACGGTTCGGTATGCTCACGATCGCTGTCCTGGCTGCTTTCGGTCGTTGGAGTATCTGTCTATCCTAGTTTACCGCGACCTGCAGGGTCTGCGCCGCTTTGGACGCCCCCTGAGAGGGATAGAAATTCAGTACCCCCGGCGTCAGCAGCGTCCAAGCGTCAGAGTCGTCGGTCGCTTCGGAGGCGACGATCCACCCATCGGCTTCATCTTTCGCTTTTTCCAGCGGTCGGGCAGAGAGGGTGTAATATTCCGCCTCTATGCTAAACTGCCTCAGCGCAAACAAACCGGAGGCATGTGTTATCAGCAAGTTGACTGCGGAGTAGGCACGCGTTCGGTCTCCGTTTCCCGCTTCATCGGCCAGACGGAAAAGATCGGTAAGAGCGGCGGCAAGACCTGCGAACACCGTTTCCTCAGCGGATATACTCAGCCGGTGCGCAAGC
>JAZKEA010000312.1:0-1073 GCA_040387315.1 Armatimonadota bacterium
AGATGAGCTGGCACGCGATGCCGCCTCTCTCGCCGACCGGGAGAACGCCACGCTCCAGCCGGGTATCGAAGTCGCTCTGCGCCGCGCCGGTCGCGGCGAACTGCCGGAGGGACGCGAATGGACCTGGGTCCGCCGGGACGGTCGGCGTTTCCCGGTTCACCTTTCCCTTTCCGCGCTGCGGGATGACGCCGATACGGTCGTCGGGTTCGTCGGTGTCGCGAGTGATATCACCGAGCGTCGGGAGGCGGAGCGCCGCAGCCGGTTCCTCTCCGACCTGTCCGAGCAAACCCGTGACCTTCGGGACCCGATCCAGATCCTCGCCGAGACCGCGGAGGCGGTCGGCGTCTATTTCGGGGCCGCCCGTTGCCTTTTTGTCGAGGTCGAGGCGGACCCTGCCATCCTGACCGTGCGATGCGACTGGTCGCGCAGCGGCATCCGGAGCGCGGCGGGCAGATGCCCGGCATCATCGTTTGGGCGGGCTGTAACCGGGGCATTGCGCGCGGGAAAGCGCCTTGTCGTTCCCGATGTCGCTGCCGACACCTGCATCCCCCATTCCCGTGTGGCGGTCTATACCGCCCTCCAGATCGGCTCGTTCCTGGCGATACCGATCCGCCGGGGCGGCCTCTGGGTCGGCGTTCTCAGCGTCTGCGATACCGTCCGGCGGGCGTGGACAACCGACGAGGCGGATCTTGTATCGCTGGTCGCCGAGCGGGCGTGGGTCGCTCTGGAGAAAGCGCGGCTTCTGCGGGAGAGCGAGGCGCAGGCGCGAAAAAACGAGCGTATCGCCGAGACGCTGCAGCGCTCCCTGCTGGTGACGCCGGATATCGGCAGCCTGCCCGGCCTGGAGATCGGGGCCGAGTACCAGGCCGCCTGGGATGAGGCGCTGATCGGCGGCGACTTTTATGATGTCTTTCGGGTGGACAGCCGCAGGAACGCCCTCGTGCTCGGAGATGCGACGGGTAAGGGGCTTGCGGCGGCGTCCCACATCGCTGAGGTGAAATACGCGCTGCGGGCCTTTTTGCGGGAGTATCCGGGGGGCGGGCCGGCTGCCGCTCTTTCGCGTCTGAACGCCT
>JAZKEA010000312.1:1083-4079 GCA_040387315.1 Armatimonadota bacterium
CTTCGCCTGCGCGGGACAGCAGCTCGATGCGCGGGATGACGACATCGCGGGCAGGTTCGGCTTCGCCGCGGTCACGGTGGTGGTGCTGGAAACGGATAACGAGACGGCGTCCTGCGCCGTGGCAGGAATGGACCCGCCGCTGGTTCGGCGGACGGAGTCGGACTCGGACCACTGCGAAGAGATCGCGGCAGGCGGGCCGCTAGTCGGGGTGGAGCGGGACTACCAGTATGAGGAGGTCCGCTTCTCACTCGGGCCGGACGATATCCTGGCGCTCGCGACCGATGGCATCACGGAAGCGCGGCGGGGTCTCCGCGGCCAGGAGTTCTTCGGTATCGAGGGGCTCGCGAAGGCGCTGCACGACGAGAGTACGATAACCGAACCGTCCACGCCGCGCCATGCCCTGAACGATCTTGCCCGGAGAACGGTGGGCCGCGCCGTCGCTTTCGCCGATGGCAGACGGGCGGATGACATGTGCCTGCTGCTCGCCCAGCGCCGCGCCGAATCATAAGCTCCTGTGTACACCCTGTACAGGGTGTACAGGGTGTACAGGGTGTACAGGGTGTACAGGGTGTACAGGGTGACTCTCCCTGCCCCACAGGCCCTGACGTAAAACCGTGCCTCGTCAGGGAACCGGATCACAGTTACAAAGAGTCGAATAGGCAGGAACCAGAACCCGATCCTGGCACAATCAACACCGAACCGACAAAAGCACCGCTGACCATGGCGGCAAGAAAGGAGATAGGCATGAGCGGTATTACGGAGGACGATAAATCCATCACGATGTTTGAGCAGGGGATTAGCGCCTTGTTAATACAGGCGCGGCTTTTTGATGATGGCGTTCAGGCTAACACTTCGGCAGATCGTTTACAGCCGCTAGCGACGGCACTGCGCACGCTGCTATCGCAGACGCTGGAACAAGGGAAACCGCTTCGGGCAGCACTGACGAAGGGAACGCTGCCAGCCCTGTCTATGGCACAGACGTACCTTGATGATGCGGTCGGTTTTATGGAGCGTGGAAAGACGCGCGAGCAGGTTCGGATTCAGTCGAAAGCCTAGGTGGACACGTTTCAGGGATTGCTCTAGTCGGTGACAGCTTTGCATTCCTGCAGGGATGCCGCTTCTCCGCCGAGCAAGACAATCAGGCATGGAAAAACGATAGGTGAACGACATAAGAAGGCGAGGGCGGAATTATGGTCTGGGAATTATGGACGGAACCGGCGCTGCAATCGGTCGCACACGCGCGAACCGAAGCACGACGCCTCGGCGATACTCAGGTCTGCACCGAGCACCTGTTAGTGGGCCTGCTGAAGGAGGATGACCCCCTTGTCGGACGGGTGCTGGACCACTTTGACATTCCGCTGCCGCGGCTTCGCCAGGATCTCCAGAAGAATCTACAGCCCCGGCCGGAGAATGCGGCTGAGAAGGTAGAGGCTGGAGAAACAGCACTGCCCGACCTGCCGCTCGGACTGCGATCCCACCACGTAACGGATCTTGCGGAACATGAGGCACGGCTTTCCGGGGCCGCAGGGGTCTATCCGGCACACGTGCTCCTCGCGCTGATCCGCGATGGCGATGGGCTGGCGGGACGTATCCCTTGGTGCACACCAGAGCGAAGAGGTGCGAACGCTCGTTGCACATGGATTCTCTGCCGGGACCATCGGGACGGAGTCAACCAACTAAATGGACAGGACGAAGCGATTGATTCGATGGCAGCGCATCGCGATTGCCGCCCTGCTTGTCGCGCTTGTGGCGCAGGGCTATGTGAACTTGCGGGAGCGTCAAAATTTGAATGAGGCTCGTCAGGCAAAGCAGTCCCTTCTTCGGGGCAATCTCCTGCTGAGCGCCGAAAGGGACGACGCAGAGGCACGCCACGCGGTGGAGAATCAGACCTGGCAGTGGTCGATGGGCCGGCTGGAAAAGAGACTGTCCAATTACGAGGCAAAGTACGGCGCGTCTTCAGAACACTGGTCGTGCGAGTCTATCTCCGTGTCGCCGAATATCGGTCCACTCACGCCGAGTACGATCAAGAAGCGCATCGCCGAAGCCCTGGACACCCGCCGGGATTAAGGGACAAACCGTATGACAGGAAATAAGACTCGCACAGGTCGGGGAAAATGCGACGACAGTGGCGAGCAGTTCGCGGGAACTCATGATGCGCCTTTGTCCGAAATCGGATGAAACACTATAGGTACCTTGGTCCTGTTAGTCTGATGCATGTGTCCGGCGAACCGCCCTATCGGCAGCTAATTCAATCCGCCGCTGATGTTCGGCAGTGGGTAGACGCCACGGAACAGGAGCTCGCATCCGGTCGGAGGGTTGTCGCGACATTCATTATCGACATCGAAGGGCACCTTTGGATTGCGGATCGCCATTCAGAGCACGTCCAATGCGCTCGCGGTAATCCGGTCCTCTCCGCGGGTGAAATTACCTTCACACTTGAAATAAACATGGTGGATGTGGCTTGCGTCACGAACCAGTCTACAGGCTACTGCCCGGAACCAGACTCGTGGGACGCGGTGGCGAGCGCTCTTGCCCGAGCAGGCTTCTCTTACCCTCCCGAATTTTCCCTGGCGTTTTTGTTTCGCAAGTGTGTTGATTGTGCGACCACTAATATCGTCAAGGAAGACAGGTATGAATGTGACGTCTGCGGTCAGATTCTACCCGCGCACTGGAACTTCGAAGGCTGACGGTAACTCTGAAAAGAGAAACTCGACCGATGCTTCTGTTGCTTTTCCGGTCACGGATAGCGAAGCATCAATCACCAACAGGAAGAGGTAAAGAATGAACCAAACAGCGCGGCGTGATTTTCTGATCTGCGGGCTGCTGATAGCCGCGGCGTTGATCGGTGGCTGCGGCGGGGGCGCGGCGACCACGGCATCCTCGGATCTCATGGGGACGTGGCGACTGGCGAAGATCACGGGGGGCTTTTCCGGAGGAGGCTTTCCGCTCGATACCGCCACGGAGACGCTCACCTTTGAGCAAAACGGCACGGGAAC
>JAZKEA010000313.1:0-4475 GCA_040387315.1 Armatimonadota bacterium
CACGAACCAGGGTTCCCGAGGAAATGGTGGTGGTCCGGGAGTTTGACTGAATATTCTGTGCCCGAATACCCGGTGTGATTATCCCTCCCAGCATGCTGGCGGCTATTGCCGCCACCAGCACGCCGCATCTCCGCGATCCCATTGAACCGTTCAATCTTGTCTCTCTTTCTCTTTTTGTCTATTGGGGCTCTACGGGCGATTTTGGAGAGTCCGACTGCGCCGTCTGCGCAGTGCCATACCGGCTGTTCCCAGGACGGGCAGGAGCAGGGCAAGAGAGCCCGGTTCGGGGGCGGCGGAAGGCCGCCCCACATTGACGGTGAAGGTCTGGGTCGCCAGCGTCGTCTGGGATGGTTCGGTGGCACCGCCGAGAATTGAGAACGAACCGGTATGCGGGCCGGTCGTTTCGTTTGCTCCGATCAGGACCGTAAACAAATTGCCGCTGGCCGTCTCCCCACCGAGCAGGGAGACGGGAAAGTTGTCAAAGAACGGACTTTCATCGACGGTCAGGAAATTTCCGGCCAGGCTATAGGAGTTATTGTTCAGAAACAGCTCGGTTGAGCCGGTATTGGTCAGTGTCCCCGAATACGTCAGCGTGCTGCCGGGCTGCCCTAACAGACTGCTGAAGTCGAGGGTGAACTGAAGCTGAGCAGAAGCGCGTGTGGGAACAAGGAGCGCGCACACAGCGACTATGCTTATCCCTGCTGTTCGGAAACGAGCGTAACCCATTTGGTTCTCCATTCGTTAGCTTCCCGCCGGAATGCGGGTAAACGTGCCCAGGCCGTAGATATTCAGGTTCTCGACAAGGATCTTCTCCGCTTTCTGGTTCGCGCCGATGGTGAAGGTGACACCACTCAGCCCGCCCGCCTGCTCGCCAACGGGCTGAAAGAGGAAGATGTTACCGTCCCAGTGTGTCATCGGGAACGCGGTCTGAGCCGGCCCCTGCTTCAGCACGAGGCTGCCGCTCTGCGCGGCGATCTCGATATTCCCAAAAAAGTCGCTGTGGTAAGTTCCTGCATAGGCGTCCGCTGTCAAGGCAGGCGTCGGCTGTGCGGGCGGCTTCGTGTAATCGGTATCTTTTCCGTATTCGGGAGCTGTGGATTCGACGAAGATCGGCTCCAGGAACGTGAGCCAGTCTCGCTGCATCTTTCCTTCAGCCACGACATCCAGGAAGGAAAGCGCTACCGCTTCCGGAGCGCCTATAGGCGCTCCGTTGGAGAGCACAACAATTCCAAGGCCCTCCGTAGGCAGCGCAAAGACAGCCGTGGCAGCGCCCTGGCTGAACGCGCCGGAGTGATTGGGGCGAGGACGCCCCTGGCTGTCATTGCCCACGTTCCACCCAAGACCATAGGGACCGTTTGGCCTCTCGATCTGAGCGCGCTGGGTCTCGGCAAGCGCCGACGCATCAATAACGGGCCTGCCGTCAATCTTTCCACCGGCGAGCAGCAGACGCAGCCACTGTGCCATATCTCTTGCGGTAGAATTGACTCCTCCCGCGGGCGCTTGATTGTCCGGCTTGCGCTGATATTTTGCGATCCATTGACCGTTCTCGCGGGCATGACCCACCGCATGATTCGGGGAGGCGACATAATCCGCAAAGCGGGTACTGGTGGAGGTCATTCCCAGCGGTCGGAAGAGGCGGTCGGCGATGAAATCATCGTAGGACTTCCCGACCGATTTAGCCGCCGCCACGCCTGCCGTGGTAAACCCGTAGTTGGTGTACGCATAGGCAGAGCGGAAGCGGTTTCCCGTGCTGACGTATCGCAGCTGGTGGAGAATCTGGTCCTGCGAATAGCCCATGTCTTCCAGCTCGTCGCCGGTGTGATCCGGCAGACCGCTGCGATGGGACAGAAAATCACGGATCGTCACCTGCTGTGTCACCGATGGCGTATCCATCTGGAAGTCAGGAAGGTACTTGCGGATCGGGTCATCCCAGGACACAGAGCCATCGCCGACAAGTCCCGCAATCGCGGTGGCGGTAATCGGCTTCGAAAGTGACGCAAGCTGGAAAACGGTGTCGGGTGTGACCAGATCCGTACCGTCTTTTTGTCGGACGCCAAACCCCTTGAGATAGACAATCTTATCTTTGTAGACGACGACAACCGCCATGCCGGGGACTCCGGCCTCTTTCACCGCCCGTGTTGCCTGTGCATCCAGGGTGGCGAAGGCGGACTGGACTTTTGCGTCGGTAAAGGTGGGTGTCGGGCTGGACGTCACCTGGCTGCGGCCGCCGCCGCAGCCAGCCAGTAAAGTCGCACCCACGGTCAGAGACGTACACACGAGTCCGGAAGCAATAATATACGTTAAGCCCACGTTGTTTCTAAACAGTCGATGAGTCATTTTGTCGTTTCTTTCATTGGAACAGTCGTTTGGAAATATTTATGGGAGCGTGATGCGCAGGCTGGTCCCGAAGGTGCCTCCGAGATAACGACCCGAGATCCGCAGGACGGTTCGCGTCCCGCTCGGCAGACCGGGGAAGGTCAGGACGGCGTTCTGTTCATTGTCCGTGTGTACCTGTATCTGCTGCAGGGAGTGGTTCGCTACGGCGGGCTGATTGCCGAGCGTCGCGCTGGTGATTTCCACGTTTGTGGCCGGTGTCATACCCTCATTATCCAGAGTGACCGACGCCAGCAGCTCGCCTGTGTCGGCATCGCGGGACAGCTCCACGGTCGTGCGCATATCCACACCGGACGCCGGCGAATACTGGTCTTGCGTCGTGTCAAAGCGCTGGCTGAATATCCAGCCGTGCTGGCCCAGGTACACATCCGAAAACGGAACACCCAGCGGGAAGGTCTGATTACTTACCACGGGATCGAACCAGTCCGAAAGAGCCTTTTCGCTCGGGACGATCGTGGAAAGGAAGAGGCGGGGCCTTCCGAGCCAGTTGTTGAACCACACATATTTCGCCGGAAAGTTTTCCGGTATATTTGCCCCGTTATTTTTTTGGTAGTTGAAGACATACCAGGGTTTTGCTGCTGCATAAAGGGCCTGCCAGACATAGACCGCAAAACCTCGGGACAGGTTCGCGAGGAGAATGCTGGTTGTTCCTCCGTCCGGGCCAGTGGTCCACGACCACGTTCCGTCCTTCATCCATTCGCTGATCTGCCGCATCCGACCGAGGTCTGCGGGGAAATAGGTTCCGACCCATCCTCCCGTCAGGCGAAATTTGTTCGCCTCATTTCCTGCAACTGCCGCATCGAAGGCGGTATCCAATTCGTCCTGCAGTTTGTTGTAGGCGACGGTAAAAGCCTTCGCGTTATTCGGCTCCGAGTAAGTCGTCAGGCTGGAAATAATCTGTCCGGCGACCGAGGCGGCAAAACCCAGGTTTCCGCCAACTTCTTCATCAGCATTGAGGAAAAGACTCGCGCCGTCCGTCAGAAACAGCTCAACTCCCTTGGTGAATATTTCGATGATTTTGACGACGAGCTCGGTCGTGACAGAGCCTTCTTCTTTCTCTGTCAGGTGGTTGGCTATCTTGGGTAGGATTTGAAGTTTTTTGATGGCGACACTGTTGATCAGACCACCAAACTGCTCCGCTCCGTACCAGACATAGACATCCTGAACCCACTCCAGCTCCCAGTAGACCTGCCAGCAGACATCGGCCCAGTCGTTCGGATCAATACCAGCCGGTGCAGGAGCAAAATTCGGATTAAGCGGCGGGCGCACCCCCGTGTACCCGTGATCAGGACGGCTGCTGAACATTCGATTCTGCCATTCCCGAAACAAGCCATTGGCGAAGAAAGTCTTGTCGTTATAGCTGCCGCGGATGTTTCCGGCACTGCCCCTATGGTCGGGAGGCAGGCTGGGACGCAGTACGGCATCCAGCTTTTCAAAGGCGCTCTGCTGTCCCGGGGTAAAGGCAGCAAACCCTGCTGGCGCCTGTTCCCACCCCACACTGCCGCCGGAGTAGCTGTAGGTCTGCATCCCCAGCTTTCCTCTTCCCAGAAGCGCAGCCTGCGTGTGTTTGCCATCGCCGATATAGCCGAAGTCACCGTATTTGAGAACGCGAGCGCTCTGTATGGTGGCGTAATACTGCACCTGATTCCAGCTGAAGTCATCGCGCCAGCCGGAGAGGAGGCCAGGCAGTTTACTCCACGACTTCGTCGCCGCGTTGTATTTATACGCCTCCAGGCCCTGCCCACCTCGCCCAACCAGTTCGTCTTGTCCGTCGCCGTCGATATCCGCGCACTGGATGGTGGAGTAGTTTTGTGGCTGATTCCAGCCCGCTGCATCCGACCAGAGCCCGCCTCCCGTTTCCCCTCGGGGAAACGGGATCGCAACCCATCCCGCAGATGCGTCGTATTGGTAAATCTCTATTCCTGCTCCACTGCGTCCGATCAGTTCCGCTTTGCCATCGCCGTCAACATCGCCACATTGGATAGTCGTGTAATTCTGAGGTGCGTCCCAGCCGACGCTCATCGATGGCAGGGCGGGCATCGCCTGCCATCCCAGCGTCGCGTCGAACTTGTAGACTTCGA
>JAZKEA010000314.1:0-2378 GCA_040387315.1 Armatimonadota bacterium
ACGGCGACAGTAGCCTCGTGTACGGGTTTCGCGCCGGTCGGGGATAACATAAAAAGCTCGGTCATAGCGCAGCCCTTCTACTGGCGCGGGAATAGATTTCAGAGACTTGCCCAGGGCATCGGGATCACGATAATCCTTCATATCAGCGGCCCATACTGTTCCGTCTTTGAATGTCAGGCGCAGATCATACGTGTCTATCCCAGGCCAATCCTCCACGTCCGTGAGTGCGTTGGAGGCTTTCGCTTTGCTTTCCCGGAGCGCATGAGCGGTGTCCAGCCAGCGCACTTCCTCGATCCCATGCAGGCAGACCCGCTCATGGATTGCCGCGCAAAGATGGCGAAGCTCGTGACGGTAGGGAACCGCAAGAGACTGGAGATCCTCGCCCAGATGGCTGCTGCAGACATCCGGCTTCGCGCCACGCCACCGTCCCCCTTCACGCCGCAGCGGCCCGCAGTTTGGGCAGCAGTAATACGATTCGCTGGGTTTGCATTCGGTGTAGAACGCGCCGACCTCGCTGGGCTTTATACTGGTAG
Organism: Armatimonadota bacterium; assembly: GCA_040387315.1. GTDB lineage: Bacteria > Armatimonadota > Armatimonadia > Armatimonadales > Armatimonadaceae > JACMJB01. The sequence goes on from JAZKEA010000314.1 coordinate 534, forward strand.
GCGCGAACGTTGCCCGGATCTCTCCAGTGTCTGCAAAGGGTTTCGTGATTAGAAAACGACGCAACAGAACGTATTCACCTTGCGCCTTCTCTCGATTCGCCGCGTTCCGAAGGCGCTCCAGCAGTTCCACAAATTGGTGGTTTTGCAGGGCACGCTCGATACCCGCCGCATCCGCAATACGGCGCACACCGTCCTCCCGGTAAACACCCTCCGCCAAAAACAGAGAAGCCGTATCCGTCAGTTCGATGCCGCCGCCACTATAAAGCAGCCCTGACTCCAAAGGGAAATTGGTGGGCTGCGGAGTGGGAAACCAATCCCCGACCGGCCGACGGCACAGCGCCATCAGACCGGTCAAACTGACAGGAGCCGTCACCTTCTCTTCGGCTATCAAGCGGAGCGACAGCGCATTCCAGGCAATGCAGAGGGTAGCTGGATAAGGGTAAAATGTGCCATTTTGGGACTGCTCATAGAGCGCCTCCAGCCCGACAAGAAGCCGGGGCAAAAGAAGGGGATCATCAGGTAAATACGGCACAGGTGCTGCCATTATCGAATCGTTTCTTTGTCGTGATCATTTGAGTGTGTTACACTCGAAACAGCTGTTGCTGGCCTGAAGCGTACCATTGCAACCCTCTTGTGTCAAATCGGAAACAACTGTTTCGTCAATAAAATGCAAACTCATCTTGATATGGAACGGTTGGCGCGCTTGGTAAAGACAAAGCGTGCCAGCAAAGGTTTACGGGAAGTGGCTGCCGAGATAGGCAATGTCAGTCCGTCCACCCTGTCACGCGTTGAAAACGGGCGTGTTCCCGATATGGAGACGTTTTTGTCACTTTGCGACTGGCTTGGTGTTGCCCCGGCGGAGTTTTTTTCCACCGATGCGTCCGCCGACGAGAAATCACCTGCGGCTTCTATTGAAATTCAACTGCGCGCCGATAAAAATCTTGATCCGGTGACCGCGAATGCCCTGGCGACCATTGTGCGGGCAGCGTATCAGGAGCTGAGCCGTCCGCCGGAACCCGCGGCTGACGAGAAGCAAGGCTGAATGGCTTTTCATGAAACCTTCCTATGAATTTTGCCGCCGCTGCGAAAAGATCGCTGTTGACCAGAGGCGGCTGCTGAACCGTTCTCCCTACGATCCTCTGCGAGGAGAGGAGCTTGCTCAGTGGCACGGGGTACAGCTTCGTGAACCTAATACAATGCCGGGAGATGCAAGGGAGGCAGCAACCATTGTAGTCGCCCAGTCCGACTGGGATGCGGTTCTTCTGCCTTCTCTGCCGAACGACGTTCGTATCATTTTGCTACGTCCCCATGTCTCTCCGGCGCGTCGTCAGTCAACCATTATGCACGAAATAGCTCATCTGCTGCTTGGCCATGATCCACTGGCTTGGAACGAGCAAACAGGCGGTTTTGAGACGCGCCGCAAGGCGGACGAAACCGAAGCCGCCTATTTAGGAGGCTGCCTGCAAATCCCAGAGGTCGCCCTTAGATGGGCAGTTCAGTCCTATCTCACTATAGGTAGAACGGCATCCCACTTTGGGGCGAGTGAGCGGATGGTTCGCTACCGGGCTGATATTACCCGTATGTCATTGCGCCGTTAGTCGCCTCATCAAATTAGACCTTTGCGTTTTGTCCCAAGACGTTGTATGTTCCATACTAAATACAACGGTTTCAGAAATAGTACACATCTGAGATGAAACGCGACAAACTCTGACGCAAATCCGCTCCCTGGGGGTCATCCGCCCTAAAGAGGCGGAGGCTCGCGGTATCTCCCGCAAGTATCTCCAGCGCCTCGCGGAGCAGGGATTCCTGTATCGCGCCTCGCGCGGGGTTTATGTTCCTGCAGAT
>JAZKEA010000314.1:2388-2900 GCA_040387315.1 Armatimonadota bacterium
CTGCCTAGAGCCTGATCGAAGTGGCGGCTCGCGTGCCGGGCGGCATTTTCTGCCTGCTGACGGCACTGCGGTTTCATAACCTTTCGATGCAGAACCCCTTCGAGGTCTGGGTCTGGATCTCGCTTCCGCCACGCGCCCGCCGTCCTCACCTCCAGTATCCACCTCTGCGTGTTGTCAGCTTTACCGGAGACGCTTTTACCGAAGGGGGTGAAGAGCATCCCGTAGGGGAACGGTGCTCAGGGTCTACAGACCGGCAAAAACTGTGGCGGACTGTTTTAAGTACTGCAACAAAATAGTTACGGACATTGCTCTGGAGGCACCGTAGGACTACCGGAGTAAGTTTCGTGGAGAGAGTGATGCGCTCTGGCATTATGCTGAGGTCTGCCGAGTGGCTAATGTGATGCGACCGTACCTGGAGGCCATAGGACAAGTTCTGCCCGCCCCAAGAACATTGCCGTCTCCGTCAGTGACCGTCTTAAAAGGATTGCCCGTGAATGCGGCGGCGATGCGAT
>JAZKEA010000315.1:0-2620 GCA_040387315.1 Armatimonadota bacterium
TCCAGGAAGAAGCGCTTGTTCATCAGCTTCTCTACCAGAATGAGGTATCAACGCCTCTGGGTCGCCTTGGACTCGCGGGGATGATACTGAATGGGCGCGGGGTAACTTCCCCGCGCTCGCTGCGAGTTTACGGCAGTTACGCCGTTATGTGTCTTCTTCGCGGCGCGGGGCATTACCGGGATATGAACCGGCGGAGCGTGGAACTGCAGGCGGGGGATATCGTCCTCGTTTTTCCCGAACTGGCCCACCGATACGGACCGCGAGGCGGGCAGCCTGCCTGGGATGAGTTCTACATTACCTTCGATGGTCCGCTTTTCGATCAGTGGCGCGAAGCCAGTCTGCTGCAGGCAGGAAATCCCGTGCTGCGACCGGGCATCTCCGCAGTCTCGGCCTGGTCCACTCGGGTACAGAACCTGCTGGAGAGCGGCCCCGTGACGGTGCGAGAACGCGCCCGACAGGTCGCCGACTTCGCGACTCTGCTGGGCGATCTGCTTCGCATTTGCGACAGTGTCCATTCAAACAATGAAACGTCGCTGACGGCAGCGCCACTTGCCTGGCTGGGTCAGGCGCAGCAGCTTTTGGAGACGGATCTGGGGAGCGATCTGCCGCTCTCCGAAGTCGCTGCCGCCGTCGGCCTTTCGTACGACACCTTTCGCAAAGGCTTTCGGGAGGCCACCGGCACGACACCCGCCCATTATCGGGCCCTGAGGCGTATCGATGCCGCGCAGGCCCTGCTCCACTACACGACCGGAATCACGAACCGGGAGATCGCGGAAACGCTCGGCTTTGCGGACGAGTTTCACTTCTCGCGCCGCTTCACCCAGATTACAGGAATTACGCCGCGTGCATTTCGTCGGCAGCTGGGTTAAGTGCCGAAGAGATTGCTAAACGATTTACCGAGACAAAATCTTGAGTTTTCCGGCGTTCGTTCGGAACAATATCAGGAATTCATTTGACATTTCGGGCTCTATAGGTATATACTTCCCCATCGAAGCCCGTACTTCGACCCCTCGCGATGACGCACCCTGGTTTTTAGCAGCCTGTCACCCTACTTCAGCCATTCGTTTAATTGGGCTTAGGCCCTTTTCGTTCAGGAGGGTTTCTTATGTCTCCCAGTCACTGTAAGCGTTCCCAATCCGGTTTTACGCTTATCGAGCTGCTCGTCGTTATAGCGATCATCGCGATCCTAGCCGCCATTTTATTCCCTGTTTTCGCACAGGCTCGTGAAAAAGCACGACAGACCGCCTGCCTGTCCAACATGAAGCAAATGGGAACGGCCCTCATGATGTACATTCAGGATTATGATGAGGGTATGCCTGCGTGGAATGAACTGTGGCCACCGCCAAACACGACAAATGGTGGGTCCGAAGGACCAGGTGGTGACAATCCCGGCAGATACTGGGATGCCAAATTGTTTCCCTACGTCAAAAGCGGCAACCCGACAGCCCCAACAACGGCACTCGCCGATTGGGGAGGCGTATGGCAATGCCCATCGGCAGGGGGCGATAAGACAGCTACCGGGGATACGACGAAAAAACGTTCGTATGGAGTGGGTCAGGGCTACGCAGCATGGTTAAGTGGCAATGGGCCTTCCCCTTCAGGCGCAACCAATGGCAACTTTACCTATCGGACTTTCCCCGAATTCGAAAAGCCAGCCTCCACGATATTCGTTACCGAGTCCGGAGCACTGGGCTTGACCGGACAGCCTTACTATACTTCTGGATACTGGGAGCATACAACAGGGCTGCCAACGAGCGGTTATGCGATTGATCGTGAGCGGCCCTTCAGACACAATGGCGGATCGAACTACGTATTTAGCGATGGGCATGCTAAGTGGTTCGGTTTTGGTGCGATTTATCTTCCTCCGGCTGCCGGTTCCAACTTTTCTGATCTCGCGAGGAGCCGATGTAACCTCGCAAAATACTTCTGTGCAACTAAAGAAGAGCGAGATTTTCGCGCTAGCGCCTCCGGAATTGCCTGCGACTACTAATTCGTTTGCGAGTATTGTGTAGATGATGACTAGATACCGCCTTTCCTTTTGGCTTGGCGGTATCTGCTTTTGTAAAAGGAAATAAGCTGGCTTGAGAGTTCACCCTATATGTGCAATAACAGTAATCGCTTCGATGCTGTCCCTGTTGAGTTCTGCCGGATGCGCAAAAAATGATGTTGTGCCTCCATCACCAGCCGCCGAAAACAAGGTGGCTCCAGGCGCGGCAGTTCCCGGACATAGTGCTGCAGAAATGAAGAAATTGCAGGAAGACGATGATAGGGCCGCAAAACTCGGGCCGAAGTAACTCAAGGCACACGAGCGCCAGCATACAGGCACACATAGGACCAGGGAATTATTAGCTGCCAGAATCGGTAGATGTTTATACCCTTTGGGGTAATTTAATGACAGATACCGTATGACAAACGACATTACGAGCAGAGAAAATAACGAAGAGAAGCGGCCCTCGGCGACCCGGCGCATCGGTGGATGGATTGCGCTGACGGTCATTGCCCTGGTTGCCCTAACCGGTGGCTTTCTCTGGTCGAACCTGAACAAGATCGGCGGAGTTGGGGGGGCGTCGTCGGTAATCGGCTCGTTTCGTGACCCTAAGGGGCAGTTTCCGGGCAAAAA
>JAZKEA010000315.1:2630-13592 GCA_040387315.1 Armatimonadota bacterium
TCAATATTCTGCTGATTGGTAAAGATTACTCCTATGCCTGGACAAATCGTAATGATCCTCTAAATGGGGCGCGCTACTCGAAATCCTCGCGCTCCGATACGATCATGATGCTGTCGCTGGACATGGAGACGCAGAAAGTTTCTGCCCTCTCGATCCCAAGGGACATCTGGGTCACGGCGCCCGACGGTCAATCGGGCAAAATCAACGGGACGTACACGCGGGGCGGTGCCCCGCTTCTTCGGGGCGCGGTGGCAGATTTGCTGGACGTGGCCCCGGATTACTTTGTGGCTGTCAAGCCCGACTCCGTAAAGTCTGTGGTGGATGTGCTGGATGGTGTCGAGGTAGAAACGCTGGACGCGCTGGCCTACGACGATGATGCCGCCGGCCTGCATATTCACCTGCCGAAAGGCCGCCAGACGATCAACGGAACTCAGGCTATCGGTTTCGCGCGGTACCGCAAAGCGGACCCGTACGAACGCGATCCAAAAACCGGGAAGGCGATCTACCTGGGCTATAAAGACAGTCAGGGAAATCCGGTTTTCAAGCGGCGTTCCCCTGATAGTCTGAAGCCTACTGCAGAGGACAGCGATGTTCGCCGCATGGCGCGTCAGCAGCAGCTGATCCGGGCCGCGGCGGCAAAGGCCCGATCTTTCAGCAATCTTCTGCAGCTGGATAAAGTGGTAAACACGGCGTTAGACGGCATTGAGACCGACATGACGCGCCCCCAGATATTTGCCCTTGTCGCTCTCTTCCGTACGATTCAGCCGGATCAGATGCAGACCGCGTCGCTGGAAGGGAGGGACATACGGCGAGGCCGAACGTGGACCTTCACCGTGGACGAGGAAAAGAAGACGGCGATGGTGGACTGGCTCCTGAAAGGCGACGAGTCCGCGGCGAACCGCCTGACCGTGGTGGCGGTTCAAAATGGGACGGATGTCGCCGGTGCGGCGAGCCGCGCGGCAAGTCTTCTTCGGGAGCAGGGTTTCGATGCCAAAAGCGCGGGCAATGCCGCTCTTCGCAAAGGCAGCTCGGAAGCCGGTGGCATTACCGCCACACGTATCGTTTATGGCAAGGCATCGGTTGCCATCCGCGCTCAGCGCATCGCCCAGCTTTTAGGCGGCGGTCAGGTCGTCAAGGAAGTTAAACCCGAAGCGGAGTCAAAAAACGACGACACCGCCGACGTGACCGTGGTCCTGGGGAATGATCTGGCACCCGGCTTCGCGGCCCAGAAGAACGCCCAGCTATAGCCTTCTGCTCCGCCGCCCTGGCGACGTCTTCCGCCCCTGTATAGCCAATCGAAAGGCTCTTGGGAAAGAACACCATCGTTTCATACGGGATGTGCTCGGAGATTTCGAACGTATCGACAGCATTGAAGAAACTGCCTGCCGATTGCGCCGGGCCGCCCTGGTAACCGCCGGCCCCAGGAGAGCAGCCGAAGAGACGCGCTGATGCATTGCCATATTCTTTTCCTTGTAACTTCCTTGTTACGCTTCGAGTTATAAAAGCACAAATAGAAATCTCGCCGAGCAGGCTACAGATATGCCTTCTTTTCGGATAGCTATAAGATTACTTGGTATAAAATGCGTCGGCAACGGGGAGAATCCTGACATAAGACAGGAATCTAACACCGTAACGGCAGGGAACTGTGAGGCGATAAAATAAGTCCTTAACACGCTTATGGAACATTTTGTTATTGAAGGGGGGCGCAAGCTCTCCGGCACGATTACCCCGGTTGGAAACAAGAATGCCGCGCTGCCTCTTCTGGCCGCCAGCCTCCTGACCCGCGAAACGCTTACGATTCAGAACGTCCCCAATATCGGCGATGTTCGTACCAAGATCGAACTGCTGCGACGTATGGGCGTCTCCGCGGAATTCTCCGAGGAGACAGGAATTTGTACGCTCGACAGCAGCGCTGTCGAGGGAGCGGAGCCGGATCTGGATCTCTCCCGGACCATTCGAACCGCTCCCCTTCTCGCCGCGCCGCTGCTTGCGAGGCGCGGTTATGTCACTATCGGACGGCCCGGCGGAGACCGTATCGGACGGCGGCGTCTGGACACCCACTTCCTGGCGCTCCAGTCACTGGGAGCCTCTATTGAAGTCGGCGAGGACCACTTTACCCTGCGCGCGGATAAGGGACTTCGCGGGACCGATATCTTTCTGGATGAGATGAGTGTTACGGGCACGGAACAGGCTCTGCTTGCTGCCGTGACTGCGGAAGGGACGACGACCATCGCCAATGCCGCGTCCGAGCCGCACGTCCAGGATGTCTGCCGCTGCCTGACGGCTATGGGGGCGAAGATCGCGGGCATCGGAACCAATCATCTGGTGGTAGAAGGCGTTACCAGTCTGCGCGGGGCCACTTACGCCATCGGACCCGACTATATGGAGGTCGGTTCGCTGATCGGGCTTGCCGCGGCAACCGGGTCGGCGCTGCGAATCGAGAATGCCCGGCCTGAAGAGCAGCGGATGACCGAGATCATGCTCGGGCGTCTGGGTGTCCGCTGGACCGTGGACGGCGAAGCGATTGTGGTTCCGGAAGGTCTGGAGCTGGTCGTTCGTACCGAGTTTGATGGGGCGATCCCCAAGATCGACGATATGCCCTGGCCGGGCTTTCCACCAGACCTTGTCAGTATCGCTCTCGTGGTAGCCACCCAGGCTCGGGGAACCGTGCTCGTGCATCAGAAGATGTTCGACCGACGCCTGGTCTTTACGGATAGTCTGGTCGAGATGGGCGCACAGATCGTACTCTGTGACCCACACAGAGCCGTCGTCATCGGGCCGACCCGTCTTCATGGACGGACTCTGGTCTCTCCGGATATCCGTGCGGGAATGGCCCTGGTCATCGCCGCGCTTGCCGCCGAGGGACAGAGCCGCATCCATAACATTCTGCAAATAGACCGCGGCTATGCGCAGTTGGAGGTACGGCTTCGGTCACTGGGGGCCGCGATCGAGCGGCACGGGGCATAAGAACAGTTTTCATGGAACCCAACACTATCTTTGTTCGAACTCTTGATTTCTCGGAGGAGACAGAGCAGGAAGCACTTTATGACCTGCGCTGGCGCGTTCTGCGTGACCCGCTCGGCATGGAACGCGGCACCGAACGGATCGCCGAGGACTTCGATGCGGACACCGTCCATTTCGGGGCCTTCGACACCGATTCCCGGCTGGTCGGCTGTGCTTCCTTGATTCCGAAAGACAACGGGCTACAGCTTCGCGCCATGGCGGTTGACCCTATCTGGCAGGGCACAGGTGTCGGGGCGGCGATTCTAAAGGCTGCGGCAGACATCGCTCGGGAGACCGAGCAGTCGCTCTGGTGTGAGGCCCGCGCCCATGCGGTCAGGTTTTACGAACGCAGTGGATGGGCTGTCGAAAGCGACGTTTTTGAGGTCCCCCGTGTCGGCCCCCACTATCGTATGCGGCTGCGCTCTTCCTGAGCTTCCGGTGATTCTCAGAGCTTGGCGGCGGCGGACTGATCCAGCAGGTAGGTCAATTTCCCGCTGACGGGTTGTATACCGGCGGCGGGATGCGTCGCCGGCGTAGCCCCGTTCTTCAGCACTGCCTCCAGGGCGTCCGCCTTCTTCTCTCCGGCTGCTAGAAACAGCGTGTTACGTGCGGCGTTCAGGACCGGAAATGTCAGCGTCAGTCGGTCTACCGGCGGAGGAAGCACTCCCGGCGTGGTTCCGACCACCCAGGCAGCGCCGCTGTCCAGAGCGGCTTTGCCCGGAAAAAGGGATGCCGTGTGTCCGTCATCTCCCAGACCCAGCAGGATCAGATCGAAGACGGGCGGTCTCTCCAGACACGGTGCCTGGAAGAAAGTTGAAAGCGTTTCGGTGTATCCGTGCGCCGCTTCCTCCAGGTCCGTAGCCGACGGCGGCGTGGGCATCGGGAACCAGTTGCTTTCGGGCACCTTTGCCGGTTCCAGAAGCGCGCGGCGAGCCATTCCGAAATTGCTGCGCGAATCTTCCAGGGGAACGAATCGCTCATCCCCGACAAAGAAGAAGATCTTGTCCCAGTCAATACTCTCTCGCCGCTCCGGTCCGACGAGCAAAGCATATAGTTTTTCGGGCGTGGAGCCGCCCGAGAGCGCGACGGTAAAGCGGCCCCTCTCCGCAATGGCGCTCTGTGCCAGATGGACAAAACGATCCGCGGCATCGGCGGCCAGTGCCTCGGCATCCGGCAGAATAACAATCTCAGGTTCGGGCATAGTGCGGGTAATTCTCCTTACAATCTCATTCGTCTTCGCCTCTGCTTTTTACACCCATGACTTCCCCATCCATAAATGCTGACCGTAGTACCACTGAGAAATCGGATAGGCCGAAAGCAGGGGATAGTAAAAGAGGAACCAGCCAACCAGGGCGACCCCGTAGCTGGCAACGAAGATGCGGCGAACACGACGCGTCGCGGGACTGCCGGATTCGGATGTCCACATACGCCAGCCAAGATAGGCAAGCGCGATGCAGGCAAAGGGAATGCACTCGAAATAGTAGTGCATAAAGTTCAGGGCGCGGCTTTTCACGCCCCAGGCAAGCCATTGCCCAACACCGAAAGCGACCAGAAGCAGGTAGGGCATCACGTTCCGAGCGCCTTTTTCTCGCCAGGCCAGATACAGCAGCGTGATAAAGGCCGGAACACTCGCCCACCAAATGAAAACGTTCCCGATAGCCCAGATACCCGTTATGATGCCGTTTCCGCCCCCAAAGTAGTACCAGACCGGGCGAAGTTCCAGGGGCCAGCTCCACCAGGGCGAGTCGTAGGGATGTGATGCCTTGAGGGTGGCGTGGTAGTGGAACATGTCCTTCTGCATGCTGAACATTTTGGCCCATCCGGTGTTGTTCAGCCCCTGCCACGTGAACAGCTTGTCCCCAATACTTCCCGGCCCCTGCAGCACATTCGGAATATAGGTCGCGAAGTAGATAAGAAAGGGGACGACGATGAGGCAGAGAAGGCAAGCTCCCAAAAATTTCCCCGCCGGCAGCGGCAGGGATTCGTTGCTGCCTGATGGAGATGGGGAAGGCGCGACGTCCCGATTTGGGTCGGGTTCGGGTGCGGCAGGGGAAGGCTGAAGGGTCAGAAAAAGCCAGTGGCCGAAGACAAGAGCGACCGTAATCGCCCAGGCATACAAACTGGACCAGCGTGAGGCGATCGCGAAACCCAGAGCGGCTCCGGTCAGCAGCAGCCAGCGCACCTGCTGGCGCTGCAGAAAGGACGCTAGCCCGGCAGCGGCAACCGTGATAAAAAAGACCGTGAAGATATTGGTCATGGCGATACGGCTGTGCACGAAAAACACGCCGTCCATCGCCAGCAATATCGCCGCGGCCCCGGCAACCACGCGGCTGCCAAAGAGAACGCGGGCAAGTGCGTAGAGCGCGGGCAGCGTCAGAGTTCCGAAGACGACACTCGCGAAACGCCAGCCGACCGAGGATCGCGGCTCAAACTTTTTATTGGGTGTCCAGACGCCATCCCGTGGGTCGAACGTTCCCCCCCACGCTTTGAGGCTCAGCGCCATCATCTCTTTGGAAAAAGGCGGGTGACTCCACTCGTGCGGGTTCAAGCCGTGGACATACTCGGCGGCGGTACGGGCATGATGCACCTCATCGAATACCTGCTCGTTCGGTGTCGGAAGCCGCCAGATCGCCAGCAGATAAAAACAGATTGCGATTATCGCCGGTATATAGAGGTCGAGACGACCGAAGGGCTCACGCTGTCTGTTGGAGGGATGGGGATGAGTCATTTTCGCCGAAGGTTCGTTCCGCACAAAACCCAAAAACTCGCGCAGTATCCAGGCGACGGAGAAGCCGGGAACTGCCACATCTGTCAGCTTTAGCTCAGATACGTTGAAGGGCACCGCGCTATCAAACCTTTCCTGTTAAATCGATCGTGTCAGCGGGCCATCATCGCCGGAACGATGCCGTAAAGAAACTGATAGTCGCCGGAGTCGGCTCGGGAGACCAGCCCAAACCAGCCGCGATCATCCCAGGGGGTTACGGACATACCAAGCTTCAGGGCAGTCGCACGCACGGTTCGGTAGTAGTCACGCACCACATCCGTGTCTCGCGTCTCCTTGTTTTTGTCCCGTCCTACCCCAAATTCGCCGTAGTTGACCTCTATTCCTAGTTTTTTCGCATGGGCAGCGACCGCAATGATCGGCGCTTCAATCGCTGCCTTTCCAGGAAAAGCGGTGTTGTCCCCGTTCTGTCCGCAAAACTTCCAGGGATCGTAGGTATGCACCGAGGCGGCGAGAAAACGATCCTTCCCGCCCCCTGGCAGGCTGCCTTTGTCGGGGTAGACATCATCCAGAAGGGATTGATTTCCCTGTCCATTTGGCATGACCATGATAAGGCGGGTTTTGTTGGGTCCGCCTGTTTCGCGAATAGCGCGGTACCCTACCTCATTGATCTGCCGCGTCAGCTTCAGCGCCTGCGGGTCAAACGGCTTCACTTTGCCCGACCAGTCCCCGAATGCCTTTTCCGGTTCATTGAGAATCTCAAAGATCAGTTTCGGGGAGCGGTTTCTAAAAAGGGTCGCGATCCCCTGCCAGAGGGTCGTAAAAGCCGCGTCATAGCTTGCCGAGCCGTCGTAGCCGTCCTTCAGCCAGTGCTCATGATGTGTGTTGAGAACAACAAACAGACCTCGGGACAGGGCATAATCCACGGTCATCTGCAGCTGGAGTAAGCGCGGATTCCCGCTGTTGATACGCCCCTGGCGATCCGCCAGAGGCTCACCCGCGTAGCCATTTCCCCAGGTCACCGGGATACGCACATGACGCATGCCCGCCTTTTGGTACAGGTCTATAATGGGGCGATTGTCAGCGAGCAGCGGAGAGTGCTGGGCGCGGTCGAAGGTATTGCCCAGGTTAAACCCGGTTCCCATCTCTTTCATCATGCAGAGAATACTTTCTAATAGCCGGGCATCGTTACCCGAAAGCGCCGAGCAGAGTACGAGATATATACGCCGGAAGGAACGTTCCTGCAGGGCGACGAACTGTGGAGGGGTCTGGAAAGCGTCTGTCGCTTTTCCCAGTCCATCTACTATCAAGAATAAGCGGGATTAAGACAAATGGCAAGACAGATTGCGGTCCATGGCACAAGCGGGCCCGTAGCGGGGGCACCCTATACCCCGGCGGTTCGCGCAGGCGAGTTTCTTTACATTTCCGGCCAGCTGGGACTGGACCCTGAGACGAAAAAGCCCTATGCCGATTTTGCACAGCAGGTCGAGGGCTCTATCGCCGGCCTGAAGGGGCTTCTCGCGGCGGCGGGAGGTTCCCTGGAGAACGTGGTGAAGACCACGGTCTTTCTGGCGGATCTGGGACAGTTCGCGGCGCTGAACGAAATCTACGCGAAGCATTTCGCCGAACTGGAAGTCAAACCTGCCCGTTCGACCTTTCAGGTGGCGGCCCTTCCCCTGGGCGCGGATGTCGAGATCGAGGCAGTAGCGTACCTGCCCGACGTCAAATAGGCGAATATTCTCTCTTTTCGAACGAAACGGCGGAACCTCCGGGGGTACAATAGCGGCATGAATGTTGCTTCCGCTCCTGTGCTCCCCTCCGTCGTTCCGTCCGAAGAGGCCCCTTTTCTTGGATTGAAGCCCCGTGAAAGCGGTCTGCCCGCCCCTCTCTGCGAGGACATCGAGTTGCTGGATCAGCTTCTGGGCGATGTGCTGCGCGAGCAGGAGGGAGAAAACCTGGTCGACCTGGCGCATCGTCTGATCGCCGTGACCGCCTCCGAGGAGGGCAGCGATCCGGAGACGCTGCTGACACGGCTGCCTGAGCTCGCCGACACGACGGTCGTTCGAAGCCTTCTACGCGCTTTCACGATCTTTTTCCAGCTCGTCAATACCGCCGAGCAGAAGGAGATCGTGCGTGTCAACCGCGAGCGTCAGGGACGCAGCCAGGGAATTCCGCGCACCGAGTCCATCCGTGAGGCTATTCTCAAACTGAAGGACCGCGGTTTGACCGCCGATCAGATGCAGGCGCTGATCCAGCGTATCGATGTCTGCCCGACGCTGACCGCACATCCCACCGAAGCCCGCCGAAGGGCAGTCCTCGACAAGCTTCAGCGAGTCGCCGAAGGGTTAGCAGAGCTCGCGCAGCCCCTTTCCGTTCCGCGCCTGGACCGTCCCCTGCCCTCCGGCGGACGCGAGGATGGCGCGCTTCTTCGGGCGCTGACCGAGCTCTGGCAGACCGACGAGATCAGGGCGACACCAATCACCGTGCCGGAGGAGGCGCGCAATGCGCTGTACTTCTTCGAGCGCTCGATTCTCGATGTGGTATCCTGGCTACACGCCGATATGCGGGCCGCTCTTGCCGAAGCGTATCCCGATGCCGCCTTCGAGGTTCCCCCTTTGTCACCTATCGCTCCTGGGTCGGAGGCGACCGTGACGGTAACCCGAATGTGACACCCGATGTCACCTGGCGGACGCTGCTGGAACATCGCCGATTGGTGCTCGAGTTTTATCTCAAGCGCGTCGATGGTCTGAGACGCCAGCTGACTCTGGGTATGCGCAATATCCCCGGCGACGATCCGCTTCTCGTTTCTCTTGAGACCGATGCCGCCGAGGTGCCGGTTCCCGAGGAGGCAAAGGCTCGCTTCGCCTCGGAACCCTATGCCCTCAAGCTGATTTTCATCCAGACGAGGCTCCAGGCAAATCTGACCGAGGTGCGGCGGCTTACGGCGGCAAAAGAGGGCGAACATATCGCCGACACCAACATTCTTCCCGAGGATCTACGCCACGCCTATCGCGATGCGGACAGCTTTCTCGCGGACCTGCAGCTGGTTCAAAACAGTCTTCGCCGGAACCGCGCCGGGGTCGTTGCCAACGAAGGGGCAGCCGCGGACATTGTGACGCTGGCACAGACCTTTGGCTTCCATCTGGCCCCGCTGGATATCCGTCAGCACAGTGACGAACACGAAAAAGCGCTCGATGAGCTTCTCGCGCTGGCGGGAGCGTTGCCCGAGGGTCAGCTTTACAGCGAGCTTTCCGAGATGGAAAAGCGGGAGCTGATTTCTCGTGAGCTGCGTAATCCGCGACCGCTCATCTTCCGGGATGCCGATCTATCCGATACGGCATCCCGGGTGGTGCGCGTGTTCGATGTCGTGCGGCGGGCACGGCGACGCCTTTCTCCGCAGGCGGTCGTCACGTATATCATAAGTATGACGCACGAAGTCTCCGATCTACTGGAGCCCCTGCTGTTTGCCAAAGAGGCGGGGCTGCTGCGCTGGGAGAAGGACCCCGAGACCGGGTCCGAGCGACTTGTCTCCGAACTGGACATCGTGCCGCTGTTCGAGACCATCGATGACCTTCAGAACTGCGATCATCTGATGGAGGAGGCGTTCGGCAGCCCTGAGTACCGCCTGCAGCTTGCTGCCCGCGACGGCTTTCAGGAGATCATGCTCGGTTACTCCGACTCCAGCAAGGACGGCGGCTTTCTAGCGGCGAACTGGGCGCTTCACGACACGCAGGCTCGGCTTTCCAAAACGTGCCGGGATGCCAACGTCTCGCTCCGTTACTTTCACGGGCGCGGCGGAACAGTAGGCCGAGGCGGCGGACGCGCCAACCGCGCGATCCAGTCACAGCCACCGGGCACCTTTGATGGTCGTATCCGATTCACGGAGCAGGGCGAGGTGATTTCGTTCCGGTACAGCCTGCCCCCCATCGCGCACCGTCACCTAGAGCAGATTGTCAGCGCCTCTCTGCTGGCGACGGAGACAGCCGACAAAGAGCTGGCGGCGAGCCCCGACCCAAAAGAGCCGGATGCCTGGCTGAATCCCATGGAAGAGATGGCCGCGCACTCTCGCGCGGTCTATCGTGCGATGGTTCACGACGACCCGGATTTCTGGCTGTTCTTCGCCCAGGGGACGCCTATCGCGCATATCAGCCGACTACCTATCGCCTCGCGCCCTGTCTCTCGGTCGGGCAAGAAGCTTTCCAGTGTCGATGATCTTCGGGCAATTCCCTGGGTCTTCGCGTGGATACAGAGCCGTTACGTCGTTCCCGGCTGGTACGGGCTGGGTTCCGCGCTGGAATGGTTTGTCGCGGGCGATGGCGACGACACCTCCTCCCGTATCGCCTTTCTGCAAAGCCGCTACCGCGACTGGCTGTTCTTCCGTACCGTGATCGACAATGCACAGCTGGAGTTGGCGCGAGCGCATCTGGAGACCGCGGCCCGATACGCGGCCCGCACCGATCCGCCATCACTCGGGGAAAAGTTTCATACCCAGATCTCCGAGGAGCATGCGCGGACGCGCAAGTGGGTACTTACGGTCACCCAGCAGGAGGAGCTTCTGGGACATGCCACCGCGGTCCGCAGCACCATTGCACTGCGTAATCCCGCTGTCCTTCCGATCTCGATGCTTCAGGTAGCGCTTATGGATACCTTCGAGAAGCAGACCGAGGATGGAACGAAAGAGGCGGACCCGGCATTGCGCGAGGCGCTGCTGCTGTCCATCACCGGAATCGCGGCGGCGATGCAGAGTACGGGGTAGTTCTGCGTACTTGTACAGCGCTGTACAGCGGTTTCGGGATCAGTCACCGGACGGTTTCAGGTAAGGCGCGTATTTTTCTCTTAATGCGTCTGCCCCTTGTTGACGACCGGTTGCCTCCAGGCGCTTCAGGTACGGGCCGAGTGGGCTGCGCCCCGGTTCATGGAGAGCATGATAAGGCCCTCCCTCGGCGATAACGGTCCAGAGCGGATCACTGATGTCGGAAGCGTTTCGCGCCATTTTCTGCATCTGGGTATCGTGCCAGCGGGACAGCCGCCAGGCCCCTTCGCGGCACACCTCCGGCATCTGCGCGGCAAGATCTTCCTGCTCCTGCGGATCGGAGGCCAGGTCAAAAAGCATCTCCGGTCCGAACAAATGAAAGCCGTCGTGGTAGGTCCGCATATAGAGCCAGCGATGGGAGTCATCGGCATCGTTCCAGCGCACACTGCGCTATCGCGGCCCGGATCTGGACAGTGCGACTGAG
>JAZKEA010000315.1:13602-23293 GCA_040387315.1 Armatimonadota bacterium
GCTGATCACGATATCATCACGGCGTGAGCTGTCCGGCTGTGCGCCGGTAACTGCCCCGGCAAAGCTCTCCCCGTCCCAGAGAGGCTGTTTCTTTCCCTCCAGCAGGTCCATCAGCGTTGGGGCGAGGTCCAGGTTGTAGCGCAAGGCATTGTCTTCCGTACCTTTTCTCCCACCGGGCCAGCGAACAATCATGGGGATGCGACAGGTCCCGGCATCAGCGGTCGCGTGTTCGCCCCATATGCCAAGTTCCCCCTGGTTCTCGCCATGGTCTGAGGAGACGATAATGGCGGTCTCCTCCCAGATACCGAGGCTCTTTAGCCGCTCGACGATCCGCCCGACATGCCGATCCGCCCACCAGACGCCCGTATCGTAGCCGTCGATGTTCCGGCGAAGCGAAGCGATATCCACAATCTCGCCCGGCTGGCGCGGAAACTGCGCCTTTTCGCCGCCCTCATACATATATAGATCGCGGGCGGAATGCGGCCCGGTTTTGGCAGCCAGACGATCAATCAGCGGCTGTCCCCCCTCCTCCATCCAGGCGGGAAGGAATTTGCCCGCGAAAGGTTCGCCCGCGTCTTTCGGTGCGCGGTACGGGGTATGAGGGTCCCAGAAGTTGATGTGCAGGTACCAGTTATCACCTGACGCTTTCGTATCCAGCCACTGCTCGATAACCGGCCATACCTCCTCGGCGGACTCCATGCCACCCTTGCCGGTGTTATGGATTTCGTTGAAGCCCGCGTAGAACCAGTGGGCTGCATGCCGCTGCCCGAACGGCGAGATCATCGCGGTATGCAGCCCTCGCAGCTGAAGCTGGCGGGCCAACCCCTGCGAGTCGAACCGATCCCGAAAGGCCCGATTACGCCCTTCTACCTTCGGCTCGGCGGCGGTCCCCCCATGGCCGACCACGCCGGTCTGGATACCGAAGCGACCCGAGTAGAGAGCGGTACGACTGGGGAGGCAGGGGGCATCCGGGGTGTAGCACTCGCGGAACAGCACGCCCTCGTCGGCGATGGAATCGATATTCGGCGACGTATCTCTGCCGGTCTCGTTTCGGTAGCCGTAGCAGCCCAGATGATCGGGACGCAGTGAGTCGATATCAATGTAAAGGATGCGCATAGCACGTATTTACTCAGTACCGTGATCTTTTCCTTCGACTCTCATCAGAGGCGGATCGGTGCGACAGAACCATGGTGCGCTCCCTGGGAAACAGGCACTGACTGTCCCTCAGACAGCAATCCCGCCTCGTAGACCCGCATAAGATGCAGGGCGAACTCCAGCGTTCCGCGCTCGGCGGGCTTGCCCTCCAGAGCACAGTCGCAAAAATGCCGCAGTTCGGCGTAGGTTCCCTGTGTGAAGGCGGACTTGTTTTCGAGCGTGCCCAGCATATTCTGCGGCTCCCAGACAATCGCCCCGGAGCCCTCTCCGGGCGGGACAAAGGTCGTGGTAACGCCATAGTCGAAAGGGATCGGTCTATGCAGAGTAACACGGTCTGTGTTGTCGATGGTCAGGTGGACGCCCTGTCCGAAAACTGCGTAATGTTCCAAGGGCTGGGACTGCGCTCCGCCCTCTGCCAGGTGCAGGTTGCCGATAGCGCCGCTCTCGAACTGGAGGATTACCGCCCCGCCGCCGTGCTTCCCCCGGTGCGTCGTTACGGACGCGACCGGACCACCGACAGTGAGAAAGAATGCCAGTGGATGAACGCCGTTGGCGAGCCAGTTGTTGCCGTTTCGCGTCTCAAGAAGTGCAGCACCATTGGTGGGGACGCTCATCGGGTAGACACCCAGGATACTGCGGATGGGGGCGTATTTGGCGCCGTCCCCGAACAGTTCGAGGGCTTTTTCCGTCGCGGGCAGGAACGCCTTTTTGAAGCCGACGACACCGACCTTATTTCCCCGGTGCCGCAACATCTCTTCAACCTCGGTGGCGCGGACGGCAGGTGGTTTCTCGGTCCACACATGGACACCCGCATCGAACGCCTCGCAGGCAAGCCGCGGATGATGCGACGGGCCCGTGGCGATAAAGACGGCGTCCAGCGTCTCGTTCTTATACATCTCGGCGGTATCGGAGTAGACCTTTGTCACACCGTACTCGGGTGCGGTCCGCTCGGCAAGCGCACGGTTCACATCGCAGAGCGCGACAAGATGGACGGGCAGATGGTGCATCGCGGGCAAAATATTGCGATAGGCGTGCGACCCTACACCGACAACCGCGACCCGCAGACGCTTCTCGAAATCACGCTGATAACTCACGCGATACCTCTTATTTCCCGGCGCAGAAAGGCGACCTCCCGCTGTGCGATCTCCCAGTTATTCCAGCCCGGCGGCTTCTGACCGTGGGATGGGTTCAGGCAGATGTAGGGCGCGGCACCATCCGCCACTACCGCCCGCACAATGTCCAGAACGGGCCACGAAGCCTCGTCAAGCGGCGCGGCAAAGGCGAGTGTTTTGCCGTCATCACCTGCACGTCCGCCTTTTAGATGGACCGCGCCAATCAAGGGGCGAAGTTCCCTGTAGACGTCGAGGGTCGGGAACGTACCCATCTGCCAAAGGTTCTGGATGTCCCACGTATAGCGCACGTCGGGACGCTGGAGATCCGCGAAGAATATCTGAATATCCCGCACGGACCCGAGCAGGCAGTCCCAGGCCTCATTCTCGATGAGCACGCCGAATCCCGCGTCTGTGATTCGGTCTACCCAGCCACGGTAAAGGCCTATCACCCAGGGGAACTCGCGCCGCAGACGGCCGGCAGCGGTATCTCCCGGCAGGGACACCAGTTTCGGCGCGAGAAGGCGGATAACCTGCGGATGCAGCACGTCCGCGACCCGGATCGCATTATCTATAGCGGCATCGTGTAACGCGCGAAACGCGGCCTCGTCGGTCGCGGGTTCGAGCGATGTGTGCCCAATCGATGTCGAAAAGCAATGTACTTGCATCCCATGCTCGGTAATCAGCGCGTGGGCGCGCTGTGCCTCGTCGGCGTCCAGATGCTCAATGGTCTTGTCCCACAAGCCGTCCTTGAGATCCAGATACTCGATTCCGATCGCCCTCTGGCGCTCCAATGCGACAGCAAAATCGCCTCCGAGAATGCTGCTGAGTAGGGTTAGGCAGGAAGTCATTACGGTTACTCGCCCTCGGTTTCACGATCTGCGGACGAGAACGCAATTATCATAACCGCATCTTCCTCACCAATGGACCGGGCGTTATGAACGATGCCGGTGGGAATGGAGATGCTGTCGCCCGGCTCCATCACAAAGCGGTCATCGCCAAGCGAGTGCTCCAACTTACCGGAAAGGAGGTGCAGTATCTCATCGCAGTTCGGGTGCCGGTGGCGCGGGTTCGCGTGTCCTGCCTTAATCGTGACGCGCCCGAAGGTCATCGTCTCAGAGTTGCCCAGCCCGCGCGAAACAAACCAGACGATCCGGCCCCAGTCAAAGTCCAGCGTCTCGCCGTCGGCGGGTTTTGTAGGTATATTCATTTTTGTCATATCGGTTGTAATTTTCCTTTGGTTGAGAAAGAAGAGGCCCCCTCACCCGAACACTGGTATCTCCACAGATTCCCCTCCTCGCAGGGCCGACTCGTGGGCGCAGATACCCGGTGCGGTGAAGTCTGCCGCCCTTACTTCGTCGATAATCGGCTTGCGCTCTTCTAGGATGCTGCGGACAAATTCATGGATCAGATGCGGGTGCGAGCCGCCGTGCCCGCCGCCGTGCAGGACAGACGGGTGCTCGCCCCGCGCATCGAGCGCGACCGCCCCGGTGAACCTGGCGATCTCAGGCGGCAGTCGGTCCGCATAGTCGGGGACATAGACCCGCTCCTCGGTACTGCGGCGTGGTCCCGGCGTTTCGCCGAGTGGGGCGAGACGGAACAGAAGCGGCGCCTCCTTTCCCTCGATCTGCGGTGCTTCGAGGGTGGCATTTTCACCGTAGATATTGAACGACTCCGAGTAGCCGCGGGCGGAGTGGAAGAGGGCGCGCGTAATCTCCATCGCAAGCGGTTCGTCGCCTGCGAGTTCAAAGACGGCAGTCTCAATGGGAAACGGGTTGTCGTAGTGCGCCTTCAGCTCATCGCGCATCCACCCGCTGCCAATACAGCGGACACGGGTGGCGCGGGTTTGGGCAAGGGCGAGACACGGGGCGACGGCATGGGTGGCGTACCACATCGGCGGCAGTCCGGCCCAGTAAGAAGGCCAGTTCTCCATGTCCTGGTAGTGGGCACCGCGCAAAAACTGAATCCGCCCGAAGACCCCCTGATCGCGCAGGTCACAGGCGTAAAGGAAGTCTCGCGCAAAGATCTGGGTCTCCATCATCATGTAGTTTTTGCCGCTCTCCCGCTGGGCAGCGATGATGGCGCGGATGTCGTCGAGGGAGGTCGCCATAGGAACCGTGCAGGCGCAGTGCTTCCCGGCCCTGAGGACCGCTATTGCCTGACGGGCATGGTCCGGGATACCGGAGTTCAGATGGACGGCATCGATAGTCGGGTCCGCAAGAACCTCATCAAGGGTCGCCAGCGTGCGCGTGACGCCGGTCTCGGCGGCGTGTTTTTGGAGGCGCTCCGGATTCGCATCGCACAGGGTCAGGGTTTCGACATCCGGGTGCGCCTGATAGATCTCGGCGAAGCAGCTTCCGAAGCCGAGGCCGAGAAGCGCGATATTCAGTTTACGTGTCATAGTTTGTTCTTCCAGAAAGAATTAGGAGAGCGTTATCTCTCGTCCCGTCTCGGCAGAGTGGTACCCGGCCTCTAAAATTCGCGTTACGGTCGCCGCTTGCTCGGCAGTAACGAACGGGTCGCGCTTCTCGCGGATAGCGGCGATAAAGTCATGGAGCAGCGAGTGCGGGGCGGAAGCCCGCGCGGCTGCGGTGTCTATTTGGGGTGTCAGGTCGGTCCATTCCGTTCCGGGGAACGCGCACGACCCGGCTGTCAGGCGGGCGGGAGCGTCCGTACCGCTGAAATACTCCGCGCCGCCATCCTGGCCGTACAGACGCCAGTGCATCCGGTCGCGCGGTTCGGGCAGGTGCGACAGATACGTCACCTCAACCGAAATAGAGGTGCCGCCCGCAAGGGTGAGCGTTGCCGCCGCAAAATCGTCTACCTCGCCGCCCGCAAGGCGGTTTGACATCGTCGCCCGGATGCCTTCGACACGCGGGAAGTCGAGAAGGTGCAGGGCGGCGTCGATGAGGTGTGAGCCACGCCCGATAAAGATGCCGCCGCCGGACTTTTCGCGCGACTGCCGCCAGACGGTCGTGCTGGCGAACATAAAGGTGGTGTGCCGTGCCAGCCACTCCGCCCGGATATGGTAGACATCGCCCAGCAAACCCTGACGGACGATCTGCCGCAGGGTCGCTACATAGTCCGTCGTTCGCTGGTTATAGTGGCAGGTCAGAACCAGTTCGTTTGCCCTCGCCATGGATGCCAGTTCGTCGCTGTCGGGCGCGGTGATTGTCAGCGGCTTTTCGCAGAAGACGTGCTGTCCGGCCCGCAGCGCCGCAAGCGCCATCGGGTGATGGAGAAAGTGCGGAGTCGCGATGCAGACGGCGTCCGTCACTTCCGCCTGCAGCAGATCGCGATAGTCCGTGAAAGTCCGCTCGATGCCATGCGTCTCCGCGACATTTTTGAGGGAGTCGGGGTTGGTGTCGCAGAGCGCGGTGATGGTCACAACATCGCGACCGGCGAGCGACCGGAAGTACGTCCCGCCATACCCCGCCAGCCCGATGACGCCAAGACGCAGAGGAGTGCGGTTCATGCGGCGACCGCTGTCAGGTGATCGAGCAGCGCTTGGGCGGCACGTTCGGCGAAAACAGGGTCGTTAATGGCGGCGTCGATCTCGACAACGGGAATGTCTGGGCTCAAATCGCGCTTCAGAGCGGCGAACAGGGCGGCATCGGCATCGGGCCAATGGAATGCGCCCCCTTCCGCGCCGATGATGCTGAGACCGCGCAGCGGCAGAAGAACGGTGACCGGCGCGGTATAAGCATTGATATTCGCGGCCATCTCCGCACCAAGCTGCGCGTTCTCTTCGACGTTTGTCCGCATGAGCGTCACATTGGCGTTGTGCTGGTAGAACAGGCGTCCGGCGTAGCGTGATGGTACTGTTTCGGGAGCGCCGAAGTTGACCATATCCAAGCAGCCGGGCGCGACAATCGCGGGGATTTTCGCGGCTCCCACCGCCTCCAGACGGTGCGGCCCGGCGGTAAAGACGCCCCCGGCTAACTCGTCGGCAAGTTCGGTAGTTGTCAGGTCGAAAACGCCTGCGATCTGCCCGGTCTCGATCAGGCTCTCCATCGTTCTGCCGCCGTTGCCGGTCGCGTGGAAGACCAGCACCTCGTAGCCCTGCGCCTCGAAGATCGCTCGCGCGGTCTCGACCGCCTCGGTCGTGTTGCCGAACATCGACGCGGCAATCAGCGGCTTATCGTCGCCGGTCGGAACATCGGTTTCGAGCATTCCGACTACTGCCCCGGCGGCGCGGGCGAGGACGCCCCGGCTGATCCGATTGATCCCCGCGACATCGACGATGCTTGGGATCATCACGATATCACTGACACCGACGTAGGCCGAGACATCGCCGCCCGCGACTGTCGAGACGATCACCTTTGGTATGCCGAGCGGAAGAGCCCGCAGGGCACGGCTGACGACCGAGGTTCCCCCGGTTCCGCCGAGCGCCAGGACGCCGTCGAACCGGCTGTCGGCGAGAAGCTGCGGCAGGAGAACGGTCAACCCCCGGCTCATCGCCTCCACCGCCTTGCCCCGGTCCGCCTTCACTACCAGAGCAGCAATGTCCGCCCCGCCCGCTCGGGCGACTTCGGCACGGGTGATGTCCGGTGCCAGCGTGGGGCTGCCCAGGACGCCGGAATCGATCACAAATGTCTGGAGTCCCTGCGCTTCGAGGATTGCCTTTACAAAGGCGTATTCGGCCCCCTTGGTATCCAGAGCGCCAACTAAGGCGACCGTTTTTGACGCTATGCTCGATGTTCTCATTCAGCGATCCTCTGTATCATTTCATCCGGTCGGCGATAGGCGTCGTAGACCCGCAGCATTTCACGAGCGTCTTCAAGGGTGCCGTACTCTGGCCCCTCGTTGTTCAGCAGGCGTGTGGTGAAGTGCAGAATCTCGGGGACATAACCGAGCAGGAAGATGCCCTTGTTGTACAATTGCCCCAGCGAAAACTCCGGCTCCCAGACGAGCGGCGCGTTATCGCTCGCACCGAAGTAGTCGCCGGACCGACCGTAGCTCCCGCCCCCGCCGCCCTTCCGATAGTAGGTGACACGGATATTGTTGTCCACGACGATGTTCGCGCCCTCGCCGACGATTTCGGTGCGTTCCAGAAAGGACGAGCCGCCCTGCCCGTGCGAAAAATGAAGGGTGCCTATAATGCCGTTCCGGAAGCGCATCGAGACAACCGCAGCCCCGTTGCGCTCCGACCGGTTGACAAACAGCCATTCCAGGCTGCCGCAGAGGAGCTTCAGCAGGGAGTGCGGGTGTACCATATGATCCAGAAAGCTCACCATTTTACGCTGGTCGCCTCGATCCTCGAACGGCGGGAGCGCCTGCGGATACCGCGCGGTGACGGACGTGATCTGCCCGAACTCCGGGAGTCGGGAGAGAGCGTGGGCCTTGCGGTTGGCAGGGAAGAACATCTTCTTCAGGCCCACCCCGATCTGCTTACCGGTCGAGTTGGCGGCATCAATCATCTGCTCGACCTGCGCCACAGAGGCGGCGGGCGGTTTCTCGATCCAGGCATGGGCTCCCGCCCGAACACAGTCAGCCGCAAGCTGCGGGTAGCGCGGGTTTCCGTGTTCGTCGTAGTCCGTGACGATAAAGACGACCTCAGGCTGAATGTCACGCAGCATCGCCCGGTGATCTGTGTAGGCATGTTGCGCCCCAAACTGGGCCGCATACGCGGAAGCAGTCTCAGCCTTTAGATCGCAGACCGCCACCAGTTCGACCGGGGCGTACTGGAGCGCGGAGTAGACGTTACGGAACGCATGACCGCCGCACCCGATGAAGGCGGCTTTCAGCCGCCGGGGGTACTCATGACTATAAACAACCTGCGATAATTCCTTATCCATTCTTCCGCACTCCTCTCGCCTCGCTGCGTGTGGTGACGGTTACACACTTACTTCGTCAGCTTTAGCTGACCGAAGCGCTGTGTCTGCTCGCGGATCGCCCGCTCGGTCGGCAGACGCTCCATGGAGCTCGCGCCATAGAAGCCGTGGATGCCGGGACAGCGCGCCAGTATATAGGCAGCATCGTCCGGCTCGGCGATGGGACCGCCGTGGCAAAGGATCAGCACATTATCACGGATTGCCCTTGCGGATTCGGCGATCCCGTTAATCAGCGGCACGCACTCGTCGAGCGTCTTGGCAGTCTGCGCCCCGATAGAGCCGCTGGTTGTCAGGCCCATATGGGCGACCAGAATATCCGCGCCTACCTGAGTCATGGCGACAGCATCAGCTTGGTCGAAAACATAGGGGGTCGTCAGCAGATCGCGCTCATGGGCGAGGGCGATCATCTCGACCTCTTTGGCATAGCCCATCCCGGTCTCTTCCAGATTGGCGCGAAAAGTCCCGTCGATCAGGCCGACCGTGGGGAAGTTCTGGACGCCCGCGAAGCCGGTCGCCTTGACCGTGTCCAAAAACTTGTCCATCAGACGCATCGGGTCGGTCCCGCAGACCCCGGCAAGAACCGGTGTCCGCGTCGCAACCGGCAGAACCTCGTTTGCCATCTCCAGCACAATCGCGTTGGCATCGCCGTAGGGCATCAGCCCCGCGAGCGACCCGTGCCCCGCCATGCGGAAACGCCCCGAGTTGTAGATCACAATGAGGTCGATCCCGCCCGCCTCCTCGCACTTGGCGGACAGGCCCGTCCCGGCCCCGCCCCCGATAATCGGCGTTCCCGCCGCGATCTTCGCGCGGAACCGCTGCAGAATCGACTCCCGTGTCTCGGTCATTCCTACTGCTCCTCATTGTTTGGTTTGACTGCCGGAACCGCTGCCGGTCGGTCAGTGAAAATACCTATATAGCGGACTTCAGGCGTCATCGGCTCGAAATCGTGCTCCTCTTCGGCATCAAAATACAGGCTATCGCCGGGGCCGAGTTTGTGGGTCACGCTGCCGACCCGGTAGCTCAACTCTCCCTCCAGCACGTGGACAAACTCCTCGCCTGAGTGCCGAAGCGCCCCAGGTTCTATTTCGCCCTGCCGCGCCACAAACAGAAACGGCTGCATGATCTTGCCCGCTCGCTCGGCAGCGAGCACATGAAAGCCGTACCCTTTGGCGGTCCGCGTCAAAGGCTGCGCGGCCAGCGCATCGGCGGCGGTAAAGCTGGTGGCAGTCCGTGTTGATTCGTCGAGCAGGTCGGTAAGCCCAACCCCAAGCGCTCCCGCGATACGGGAAAGTGTCGCAAGCGGCGGTGTGGTCTTCCCCGATTCGATCTTGGAGAGCAGCGACTCCGTGAAGCCGCACTGCGCCGCGATCTCCTTCAGTGTCCGCTTCTGCCGCCGTCGCAGCAGACGGATTCGCGTGTGCAGGGTGGAGGCGTCTTCCAGCCTACTTTTCAATCTATTGTCACTTCGTTCAAGTTACTTGAATTCTAACAGAAGAAAAGAATGGGTGTCAAGCACTAATGGCCCCCTAATCCCCATGGATGGGGGAACTTGAGGCCCCATACCGTAGCATGCCATAACTATCGAAGACGTCG
>JAZKEA010000316.1:0-5039 GCA_040387315.1 Armatimonadota bacterium
CGACTGGCTGCCGCTTACGACCTAACCCCGAAGGGCATCATTGATCTTCTGGACCTGAAGCGGCCTGTCTACCAGGAGACCGCGAAGAACGGTCACTTCGGCAATCCCGCCTTCGCCTGGGAGCGAACCGACGGAGCCACCGCTCTGCGCGGCTAGAAACTGCACTAGCGGTTGAAAATATAAAAAAGGAGCGGCTAAGGCTGCTCCTTTTTTTGTGTATACTGTTGGCAGAATCACACGCTGCTCCGAGGGTACACATGTCCGTTTCACACGTCCGCCGCACTGTTGTCTCTGCAGTTTTGGCCCTGCTGCTCGGATATTCCTGTTTACCTCGTGCTGACGCTGCCGCGCCTCAGACCGGACGCCCGGTTGCCAGGAAAGAACTGCGGCATGTCCCAAAAACACTTCGGGACGCTCTGCCGGACCTGTATTGGGATCCCGCCTCGCGCGGCCCGCTCCTCATTGTTGCACCGCAGACGGCGACCCTCGTCAAGCGCGATAAAAACCCGCTGCCGCCACCTGTGCGCGTTTCCGGCGTTTACCGTTTGCCGGATCTGGTCGAATATTTTGGACGACGAACCGTCAGATTAAACGGAATCACCGTTGTCGCGCCCGCCGAGATGGTCGTTCTGAACCGCAAACTCCCCAAGCCGGACATTTACGCCGATATGTTCCAGTCGGACAAAATCCGGATGATGCTGGCGAGTCTCACCCCGGCCCAATGGCATCTTCTGGTTAGTACGAATGGCCTGGGAATGGGGGATATGGATGAGAAGCAGCGAGATCTATTTGACTCGGTGCTCCCGAAACCCCTGATGTATACGACCCGAACCGCCGGTTCCAACGAGGAGGAAACCAGCGAATTCAGCACCAAGCGCACAGCCACATCTCGCACGATAATCACCGATGTGCAGCGGAGCGGAGTCCGTCTGCGTATTCACCGAGAAACCCGTTTCTCTCTGCCTCCGGAGGACAGCTCCTCTCGTGGTCTGGCAGGAAGTATTTCCAGAGAGGCTCCAGGTACGCCGATCCTCAACCTGTACCAGCCGTTTGACCGAGGCAACCGAACCTACTTCGGGGCGAAACTCACCGAAAAAGTTCCTAATCGTCTGAAGCCGAGTCAGATTGATTTTAGCTCACCGGCGCTTGCTGTGCCGGTATCGATTGCCGAAGCGGAGACTGTTGGGGAACTGATCGACCGGATTCGAGCGACCACGCGAGTCGAGATTTATGCGGATCGACGTCTGGCCCGGCTCCCGGTCTGGACCCGAACCACTGGACCGAACGCAAAGCTGCGCGCGGGAGAGGTGCTGAAGGCGCTCTGCTGGGGTGTCGCGGGGGCAGTCCGTTCCGTCCGTGGTGCCGACACGGGCGTCTTCATCCTGACCGACGATCTTGATGGTTTGGGAATACGGCGGGGCGCTATCTCCGAGTGGACGATGGACGCCTTTAGCGCCGAGCGTAAAGCAAAGGAGCAAAGCGATCTTCGTATACGTGAGCGGAACGTGATCGAATCCATCAAGTTTGCCCCGGACGAAGACTTCACACCGACTGACGAACAGATGACGCAGATACAGAAAGGCTGGTCAAGGGAGCGAACTCGGCACTCCGGCGTCCCGTTTCCGATGAATGTCCTTCCCCCTGATTTGCAGGAGCGCCTGCGAAGGACGGCGGTGGAGACCAATGAGGCGCGTGCAAAAGGTCCCATACCCGCCGACCTTGAGCCGCCGGTCTCCGACAAAACGGTGAATATTTCCGTTCAAATAGAGGTGAGCCTAGAGGTGCCAGATGTGGGCAGTATTCCTTTGTGGGGCGGAATCGATGGATTGGACGCGTTTCTGCCGCCACTTGATTCCCGCGAACCTTTGGAAGCATTGGGGTCGTCCCTGCCGGAGACTATCACGCTTCCCGCGAGAGCGAAAATCGGCGGGGTTCTGTGTGTAACTCCGGCAGATGAGGAAGAAAGCCGCACTGCAGTCCGGGCGGCGCGAGCGCGCGGACTGTCCCAGGTCTGGATCGCCGCTCTCCCGGAACGTGAAGATGCCACTCAGAACCGCACCGACCCCGAAACGCGGCTCATACTGGCTGCAGCCATTCAGGAAGCGGAAACGAGCGGTCGTCCGCTTTCCGTGCTCGCCGGAGTACGGGTCCTCTCCACGCCGCCAAAAGAAGAAGCCGCCACGGCGGAAACCCTGGACCGCATCATGACTGGACAGAGTCCTGCTTCGGCGGTTCGTGAGCGTCTGAAGGCGATTCAGGAGATCGGAGGTGAGGCAGAAGATCTCGAAATCGAGAACCGGGAAGCACGTGACTGGCTGCAGCCGGATCGTCCCGAAGTGGTCTCCCGGATCATAGCGCGGCTATCAGACCTTGCAGCGGTACCGGGCCTTGGCGGCATTGTCCTTACCGATGTTCTGGCGCCGGGTTACCGCTATTCGGCAGGAAACTACCCGGCACCCAACTCGAACTACACCGACGTCGGCTATACGCCGGATCGGCGGATCGCGGCGATACGCACTCTCGGCTATGATCCGGTAGATATTGTTCTCAGCCAAGGCTACATTGCCCCCTTTATTCCCGGCCCTCCCTTTTTTGAGTCCGAATCTCTCCTGTCGGCCTACGATGCAAAATCCCCGATTGCCGCATGGAACGCCCTGAGGTTTCAGTCAGCGAAAGCGTTTCTGAATCGCCTTTACACCGTACTTTCCGACACGGCAAAGCAGGGAGCAAAGCCATTTCCCGTGTTCATGGAATCAATAGATCGCTTTCATAGCCGGGAATGGTTCGGCACCTGGGACAAGCCGGACAAACTGCCGCACTCCGACAGCCTCGGCAATGCGTCCCGTGCTTCTCGGGCCGCCCGCGCCGTGTCGGCAGTCGTCTTGAAGCGTCATCCTCTCCGCCCGCTGAAAGTGGCGGACACATCCGCCGCGACACCCGCAGAGAAATTTACTCAAGATTTCAACGGATCGATGAGAACAGAAGACGCATCCTGGGACGGTCACGTTTTCGATCTGCGCGACCAACCGATGGATCGGGTTCTGGAGATACTGCAGAACGTGACGCCGCAAGTGCCGGTTCGAGGCGCATCCCGGTAGGGTAAAACGGGTTTCTTGACGGTAACAATGCCCCGTGCTACCATGAGTCCCGATTACCACTGACCCCGGAACCCGAGAACAATTTATGCTGGACATCAAACTTATCCGCTCTGAACCCGACCGTGTCAAGGAACTGCTGGCGCGACGCAAGGAAGACCCTGCCGCGATCGATGAACTTATCGAACTGGATGAGGAACGCCGCCGCCGACAGACGGAAATTGAACGGGTCAAGGCCGAGCAGAACAAAATCGGTCCGCAAATCGCCCAGGCCAAGCGAACGGGCGGTGATGCCACCGCACTGCTCTCGCAGTCGTCCGAACTGAAGGCGACGTTTCAGGGGCTGGAAGAGAACGTCCGCGAGCTGAATCTTCGGCAGGAAACTCTGCTGCTTAAACTGCCTAACCTGCCGCATGAGTCCGTTCTGCCGGGTGGCGAGGACGAGGCGGTCGTTCTGCACCCAACCCCTTATGCCCCGCGGGCATTCGAGTTCGCGCCGCTGGCGCACTGGGATATGCCACTCGGAAAGGCGCTCTTCGACTTTGAACGCGGCGCAAAGCTGGCGGGTTCCGGTTTCGTTCTCTACCGAGGCATGGGCGCTCGGCTGGAGCGGGCCTTGATCGCGTTCATGATCGATCTGCACACGCAAAAACACGGCTACACCGAGGTTAGCGTCCCGTATGTGCTGAATCGGGAAAGTATCACCGCGTCCGGGCACATCGTGAAGTTTGCGCCGGAGATGTACCGTGACGAAGAATCCGACCTTTTCTTCGTTCCCACCGCCGAACCGGCCCTTGTCAATATTCACCGTGGGGAAGATCTGGAACCGGGAGTCCTTCCGCTTAAATACGTGGCCTACTCGCCCTGCTGGCGGCGTGAGGCCGGCGCGGCGGGCAAGGACACCCGTGGCCTTCAGCGGATTCATCAGTTCGATAAGGTCGAGCTGTTCCGCTATGTTCCCTCTGAGAGCTCGTTCGAGGCCCTGGAGGAGATGACGCGTGAGGCCTGCGCGGTGCTGGAACTGCTCGGGCTTCCGTACCGTATCTTGAAACTAGCGGCGGGTGATATGTCGTTTGCCGCGGCGATGACGTACGATGTCGAGGCGTGGGCACCCGGTATGAATAAATGGCTGGAGGTGTCTTCGGCATCGAACTGCACGGATTTTCAGGCGCGGCGTGCCGCGATTCGCTTCCGACGGGAAGCTGGAGCGAAGCTGGAATTCCCCCATCTGCTGAATGCGTCCGGCTTAGCGCGTCCGCGCGTGGTTGCCGCGCTGCTGGAGAACTATCAGGAGGCGGACGGTTCCATCACGATCCCGGAACCGCTGCGACCATATCTTGGCGGGCTTGACGCGATTCGTCCCACATAGCATGTAGGTCCTGTGTGCCCTCCGTCATCACGGGATGCAGGAAAACACGGGTTTAACCGATAAGTAATCAATAATCCAGATCGAGGACGATGGTATAGCAGTTCGCTGCGCCATCGTCCTTTTTCTCTTTTCGTATCAGGAGGTCCTCTTCGTGAACCGCATTCCCACCGCCTCGCAATGGGCAGTTTATTCGCTGCTCGCAGGCGCTGTCCTGCTGCCGGCCGGACCCTCTTTCGCTCAGTCGGAAACGCCGCAAGCCACTCCCTCGGCCCCTGCGCCCCTGGGGACTCCGTCTGCCTTGATTCAGCAGATCTCGGAGCGTGTGAAGCCGACTCTGGTCCGCATTCATGTGGTTGAGGGTGTTCCCAGCGACGGACGAGAATCCAAGCAGGAATCCTTCGGAAGTGGGGTGATTATCTCCGCCGACGGCTACGTTGTCACAAACCACCACGTCGCCGGAAAGGCGCGCTGGCTCTCCTGTACGCTGGCAAGCCGCGAAGAGGTGCCCGCGAAACTGATCGGTACGGACCCGCTCTCCGATATCGCGCTGATCAAGCTGGACCCGCCAAAGGGAG
>JAZKEA010000316.1:5049-11171 GCA_040387315.1 Armatimonadota bacterium
AAGCCCACTTGCTTTTTCACAGTCCGTCACCTCCGGTATCGTCAGTAATACGGAGCTGATCTTACCGGCATCGACCTTTGGCGACAGCACGATGACCCTGGACGGAGAGGATGTCGGGTCTATCGTTCGCTGGATCGGGCACGATGCCCAGATCCTGCCGGGAAACAGCGGCGGTCCGCTCATCAACCTGAGTGGCGAGATCATCGGTATTAATGAGATTTCCGTCGGTCTTGCCGGGGCGATTCCGGGCGATATTGCCCGCGCCGTCGTGGAGCAGCTAAAGGCAAAGGGGCGGGTGAGTCGTGCCTACACTGGCCTGGATCTGCAGCCGCGTCTGCGCGAGAACGATACCCTGGGAACGGGAGTGCTCGTCGGAGGCGTCGTGCCGGGGTCACCCGCCGCGCTTGCAGGGGTCAAACCGGGCGATATCCTGCTGTCCGCGGGGGACGCCAAGCTCAGTGCGCGATTCCGCGAGCAGGTACCCCTTGCTAATCTTCAGATGACGCAGCTTCCCCTTGGCACAGCGGTTCCCCTGACTCTGCAGCGGGACGGGAAAACGGTGACGGTTTCCCTGACCGCCAAGCCTCGTGATCCCGCGGAAGCGCCGTCGCTGGAGGTGAAAGGCTGGGGATTTACGGCCTCCGATATTACCCCGACAATGGCCCGAGAGGGCCGTATGTCAACCGCGAGCGGGGCGCTTGTGACGACGCTGCTTGCTGGGAGCCCCTCTGCAGAAGCGCAGCCAGCCCTGGAAGAAGGTGACGTGGTTCTGACGGTCGGCGGAAAGAAAGTCGATTCGGTAAAGACCCTGGAAGCGATCACTGCCGCAATACCTACCGCGGAAGGGGGAACGCCGACACTGGTCGAAGTCCGGCGGGATGGACAGCGACTGCTCACCGTCGTCAGTGTCAAAAAGCTCGCCGATGATGATACCAGCGTGACCGTTCCCAAGGCGTGGCTTCCGATCAAGGTCCAGGTAGTGACTGCTGATCTGGCGAAAGCACTCGGCCTTCCGGAGCGAACCAAAGGTGTCCGTGTGACACAGGTTCTCTCCGCCGCTGCGACGGGGGCGACTGCCGCGGCAGGTACGGCGAGTCTCCAGGTAGGAGATGTCCTCACGCGAATCGACGATATTCCCATCGAGGCCAGTCAGCCGGAGGATGCCGACGTTTTCTCATCGCTGATACGCCAGTATAAAATCGGGACAACCGCAAAGCTTGCTATTCTGCGCAACAAAAAGCCGCAGGTACTCAGCGTGGTTCTGGCACGAGGACCCAAGCAGGAGCGAGAGCTGCCGCGCTATGCTGACGATGAATTCGGAATGACGATTCGATCGATGTCTTATGAGGACCGTGCGGCAAGCAACGGTGCTAACACAGAAGAGGGCGCTCTTGTGGTCTCGGTGACGAGAGGAAGCTGGGCTGCTCTTGGGGGCCTGCAGCAGGGCGATATTATTCGCCGGATTGCCGGAACCCCAATCCCTGACATGGAATCTGCAAAAACAGCACTAGCTGCCCTCAAGAAATCACGGACGGAGACGATTCTGCTCTTTGTCTCCCGTGGTGTGCATACGCGGTCTCTGGAATTAAAGACCGATTACGCCCTTGATGCGCCGCTCCCTGTAGCCGGGGTCGCCCCTGCCGTAAAACGTTGATTGTCTGTGAGTTCGGAAAGGTATCCGGTTGATATGCGTTTAAATTCGCTTCGCATTTTCGCAGTGGCAGCCCTTGTGTCTGGGGCAGTGATGACAGGAATCGGCACCCCCTCCGCCTCCGCCGATACGATAGGTGACACTGCTCGAACACTGCTCGCCAAAAATAAGGGAGTCGTGGTCCAATTCAACGTGGTCGTCAAGATCGGTGGCGGTGCGGTGGGTGAGGAGCAAAATGCCGAACAGGAAGCGAAGGGGGTTGTCATCGACCCGAGCGGCCTGATCGTCACCACGAACTTCGCCATTGATCCGACATCCGTCTTTGCGAGCATGGGGGGCGGTGATGCCATGAGTAAGATCACCTCCAAGGTCGTCAGCATTCGAATTCTCACCCCGGAAGGGGAGGAAATCCCCGCCCGAGTTGTGCTGCGTGACACGGACCGCAATCTGGCTTTCCTGCGTCCGATCACACCACCGACGACCCCGCTCCCTTATGTCGATCTCAAAAGTGGGGGTAAAGCACAGGTCGGGGATGTGATCTTTGTTTACGGTCGCATGGGAAAGAGTGGCAACCGTGGCGCGGAAGTTAACTATTCCCGCGTTACCGGCATGGTAGAGCGGCCCCGCCTTCAATACGTAATCCAGCCGCTTCCGGGCAGCAGCGACTTTGGCGCGATGGCCTTCAATGAGCAGGGACTCCCGCTCGGGCTGTTGTCGTTTCGTGTCGCTCCGGGAAAGCGTGGCGGATTTGGCGGCTCCGGCAGCGATACTCTTATGGTCGTGGTACCGACAGAAGACATTGCGGAGATCGGCGCTCAGGCACCCCAGGTCAAAGATGTGAAGGAAGAAGTAGTTACACCCGCCAAGCCTGCGGCAGCCCCAAAAGCCCCTGGTAAAGCGGCAGCGCCGTCGAAAAAGTAATTCTCATTATAGACAAGAACAACACCCCGCAAAGCAGTTTTTGCGGGGTGTTTGGTTTATCGGTTAATCAAAAATTACGGCTTGGCAACGTCGGGAACAAGTCACCGTTCGTGCCAAGCCGCTTCCACAGCAAGTGGAGAGAAAAGGAGATCACACGAGGCGAGTATACGGAATTTCTCATCGTGCGTCAAGTGCGTTTTTGTTTCGACCGTTCGCTTCCGGTTTGATATAATCGGGAGACTATCCATGAGGACTCCGCGTACCTCATAACCGCGAAAGGAATAATCCTCCTCATTGTGTGGAATCACCGGCTACGTTGGCCCTCGTCCCGCCGTTCGGACTGTAATCGACATGCTCCGTCGGCTGGAGTACCGTGGCTACGACTCCGCAGGCGTCGCCGTCGCGTCCTCGGGAGAAGACAGTGACGGTGTTAGGGACGTCGAAGTCATTAAAGCTGCCGGGAAGCTTGCTGTTCTTGAAGCCCAGCTCCACGATCACTGGGAGAAAAAAGGGACCGCAATCGCCCATACGCGGTGGGCGACGCACGGCGGTCCGACAACTCCGAACGCGCATCCGCATTTCTCCAATGACGGTCACATTGCACTGATTCACAACGGCATCATCGAGAATTATCAGGAGATCAAAGCGGACCTGATTCGCGAGGGATTCCTCTTTACCTCTGATACCGACACCGAGGCAATGGTACATCTGGTGGACCGTGCGTATCGGCGCACTCAGGATATGGAGAAGGCGATCCGAGAGGCGCTCCATGAGGTCACAGGTGCCTATTCTATCGCTGTGGTATCGACACATGATCCCGACACGCTTTACGCCGCCAAAACCGCCTCGCCGCTCATACTGGGAATCGGAGACGGTGAAAACTTCCTCGCCTCTGATATTCCCGCGGTTATGCGCTATACAAAACGGGTTCTCGTTCTTGAGGACGGCGACTTTGCGGTAATTTCGCGTGACGGTATTACGCTGACCACGCTTGACGGTGCGCCGCTGCAGCGAGACGAGTTTGCGGTTACCTGGGATGAACAAACGGCGGAAAAGGGTGGCTATCCCCACTTTATGCTCAAGGAAATCTACGAGCAGCCGCGTGCCCTTGCAGATACCTTCCGGGGGCGGATCGTGGATGGGGAATCCGTTCGCCTGATCGAGCTTGATGGCTTTACTCGCGAACAGCTTGCGGTCTTCACCCGAATACAGATCGTTGCCTGCGGGACCGCCTACCATGCGGGAATGGTCGCCCGACTATTCCTGGAAAAACTGCTTCGTCGTCCCGTTACGGTCGATGTGGCCTCGGAGTTTCGGTACAGCAATCCTCTCGTAGGGCCGGATACGCTCTGCCTGGTGATATCACAATCCGGTGAGACTGCCGATACGCTGGCTGCCCTTCGTGAGGCACGCCGACTTGGGGCGACGATCATCTCCATCGTCAACGTGGTTGGGTCGTCCATCGCCCGTGACTCCGATGCGACCATCTACACGCAGGCGGGACCGGAGATAAGTGTCGCCTCGACAAAAGCCTACGTTACCCAGGTCGCGGCTCTTTATCTGCTCGGGCTTCATTTCGCAGGCGTGGAATCTCGTCTTTCCCAGGAAGCCCTGCGTGAGTACGTTCAGGACCTGATGGCCCTTCCTGATGCGGTAGAGGAGGTCCTGGGACGAGCGCTTCTGGTCGAGGATTTGGGTGCAAAACTGGCCGAGCGCAAGACGTTCTTTTATCTGGGGCGCGGCTATGATCATGCCGTCGCACTGGAGGCGGCGCTCAAACTGAAAGAAATCAGCTACCTTCACGCCGAAGCCTATGCTGCCGGAGAGATGAAGCACGGACCCCTGGCGCTTGTGGAAGAGGGTGTCGTGGTCGTCTGCTTTGGGACACAGCCGCACCTGTTTGATAAAATGCTCTCCAATCTCCGGGAAGTCTCTGCGCGGAGCGGACTGGTGGTGGCTGTCGTGCCCGAGCATGAGCACCGCGCCGACAGCGCCGCCGAGTATGTGCTGAGAATCCCGGCGGTTCGTCCCGAGTATGCTCCAATCGTCGCCATCGTTCCGATGCAGCTTCTCGCCTACCTTGTGGCCCGAGCGCGCGGCTGTGAGATAGATCAGCCGCGAAATCTCGCAAAAAGCGTTACAGTCGAATAAAAACATCAGGGAGCGTGATACCCTCCCGAATTTCGGTCAGGATAATTTATGAATCGTCAGGAAGCCGAGGCTATTTTAGATCAGTTTGCCGGAAAACGTGTACTCGTGGTTGGTGATCTCATGGTAGACGAGTATATCTGGGGGCACGTCGGACGTGTTTCGCCGGAAGCGCCGGTGCTTGTCGTAGAGGCTCAGAAAGAGTCATTTGTCCCCGGTGGGGCCGCGAATGTCGCAAACCAGCTCCAGGAATTGGGGGCGGCTGTGGTCGTCGCAGGTGTCATCGGAGAAGATGAAGCCGGAGAGCGGCTGAGGAGCAGTCTGGAATCCCTGGGCATTGAAACGGAACCCCTGATACCCACCTATGACCGACCCACGACGCGTAAGACGCGGGTGGTCGCTGGGGCACAGCAGAATGCGCAGCAGATCGTCCGTGTCGACCGGGAGCGCCGTGGTCCGCTCCCCGAGGTGATCGCGGAACGGCTGGTGACTGAATCCATTCGTCTGCTCTCGTCGTGTGACGCTCTGCTGTTTTCCGACTATGACAAAGGCGTCCTTGGTCGGCACACGGTCGGGGCGCTAGTGAAGGCCGCCCGCGATATTGGGCGCATTGTGATTACGGCGAACCCCAAGCCACCGTCCGCGCACTTCTACGAGGATGCGGACATTATCACCTTAAATAAGTTCGAAGCGGACCAGGCGGGGGGCACGACGCGGTTCGAGGATGGGACCGAGGAGTCGTTTCATAGCGCCGGTGTTCGGCTCAGGGACACGCTGGGTGTCCGCAACCTCCTGGTTACGCGCAGTTCAGATGGCCTGACCGTCTTCCGCGAGGATGGATTTACGGATTTCCCGGCCCACCGTGTCGAGGTGTTCGATGGGACCGGGGCGGGTGACTCCACGATAGCCGCGATGACCCTGGCGCTCGCAAGCGGGGCTACGCTTCTCGATTCTGTAGCAATCGGGAACGCCGCGGGAGGCGCGGTGGTTCGTAAAGTGGGCGTCGTCGCGGCCAGCCGGGACGAAATCTCGGCCCTGTTTACGTGACTATGAAGTGACTCAGGCGGGCTTGAACACCAGGCACGAATTGATGCCCCCGAAGCCGAACGAGTTCGATAGTATCGGGCCTCGGGTAAAGGGGCGTGGCCCGTCCGGCAGGTAATCAAGATCACATTCCGGGTCAGGCGTGATCCGGTTTGCGGTTCCCGGCAGAATCCCGTGGCGGAGGGCGAGGCAGCACAGGGCAGCCTCAAAGGCACCGGTTGCTCCCAGCGCGTGTCCATGGAGCCCCTTGGTTCCGAAGACCGGCGTCCGCTTTGCCTTTTCTTCGCCGAACGCCTGCTTGATCGCCCGTGTCTCCGTGCTGTCATTAAGTGGAGTAGACGAGCCATGGGCGCTGATA
>JAZKEA010000316.1:11239-24905 GCA_040387315.1 Armatimonadota bacterium
CGATCTCGTCCATAGTCAGGCCCGCGCGCTCGACAGCCTGACGCATGGCACGGCTTGACGCCAGGGCATCCGGACGAGGCGCAGTCATATGGTGTCCATCGTTAGTCAGTGAGTATCCGGCGAGTTCGGCATATATGTTCGCCCCTCGTTTTTCCGCATGGCGTCGCGTTTCCAGTATCATCACGGCTCCCCCTTCCGCCATCACAAACCCGTCGCGGTCTTTACTGAAGGGACGTGATGCAGTCTTGGGATCTTCGTTTCGGCTGCTCATCGCCCGTATCAGCGCGAATGCTCCAAAGGCCAAAGGGGAGAGAGGCGCTTCCGCGCCGCCTGCGATCATCACATCCGCCTCGCCCCGCCGCAAATAGTTCAGGGCGCTGCCCAGTGCGATAGGGGACGAAGCACACGAGTCGCCGTTAGCGGTCGCCGGACCGGTAAAACCGTACTCTATTGCGACATTACAGGAGCCCGCGCCCGCGAAGATCGACAGCGCCAGCAGCGGAGACACCGCACGGGGACCATTCTCGATAAAGGCCAAATGCTCTTTTTCCGCATAGGAAATGCCGCCGAGCGCGGTGCCCATGCAGACTCCGACACGATCCGGTGGGATGGAGGATGGATCAAGACCGGCATCCTCTAGCGCCATTTTGGAGCAGGCAAGGGCGAACTGAGAATAGCGGTCGAATCGCCGCGCCTGCTTCGCATCCATAAAAGTGGTGGGATCAAAATCGCGAACTTCGGCTGCAATATGGCAGCCAAAGAGAGTCGGGTCGAACCGGGTAATCTGGTCTACCGCAGAGGTACCGCCGAGAGCACCTTTCCAAAGGCCACTGGCTTCACTGCCGATAGGGGTTACCGCGCCGATTCCCGTGATAACAATAGCCTCTGCGGAGTTTTGCTGTGACATAGGTAAATTTTTTCTAAGCTTCTTTTTCAGCAAGCTGCTTTATGCAGGCGAGAGTTCGCCCCGCAATATACGAAACAAAAATCCCACCGACAATATCTTTTGCAAACCAATTCGTCAGTGGTGCAACCGGAAAGGTAAGTTCGTGCCATATCCGTACCTGCACACCACCACCTTCCGCAGGGGAAATCTCCCGCAGGACCCACTCGACATACATCCCGCGCGTAATGCCGCCGGTGTGGAAAAAGATGATCCGGTTCTCCTCCGGAAGAAGCACCTGCGACGTCTGCCACTTAACCGGAAAACGATTGCGAAGCGCCGCCATTTCTGCCTGTCGCACCCGCCCATCATCCGACGACACCGTCACCCACCGGTAGTGCGGCAATATGTTCGGCCAGTTCGCGATGTCTGCGCCGAGATCAAAAATACGCTTAAGCGGAGCAAAAATCGTGATCTCGTTTTCTGTATGCATAGGATTGTGTAAGATGGGCTGACAGACCCACGCGGAGTTTACCCAGATTCACGATTAGTTACTGTTTAGCGGCGACGTGACGACAGTGCCGTCACTGAAAAAGGTGATTTCTGATGCTTTCAGCTGATCGGTACGGAGCAGGACCGCTCCCGATGCGGAAAGCTGCCCCAG
Organism: Armatimonadota bacterium; assembly: GCA_040387315.1. GTDB lineage: Bacteria > Armatimonadota > Armatimonadia > Armatimonadales > Armatimonadaceae > JACMJB01. Next base: position 12,787 of record JAZKEA010000316.1, read on the forward strand.
TGTCTCTGGGTGGGGGTAATCACCGCTGTTTTTTGTGGCGACGCTGACAACGGCAAACTCCGGCGCGACAAGCTGAAGAAACTCCGGCGAACTGGCATCGCGCGAGCCGAAGCGCGCGACACGCAGCCAGTCCGAGCGGAGCGCCTCCGAAGACCGTGCGATCAGCGCATCCTCACCGGCGCGCTCCAGTCCTCCGGCAAAGAGAAAGCCTGTCCTGCCCCAGCCCACACGAACCACCAGGGAATTGTTTGCTGAAGCGGGGGACACATCAAGCAGTGGCTCCGCGGGCGCCAGAATTTTAAGCGACGCGCCATCTATTGTGAGGTTGTCGCCTGCTCGCCCTATTTTCACCTGAATCTGTTTCTCAACGAAAAGGCGACGAACCTCTTCATGTACCTGATTGACAAGCGGTCCTCCCGGTTCTACCGCCTGGGCAACTCGAAACTCATTAAGAATCGCGGGAACGGCTCCAATGCATTCCGAATACGGATAGGGGAGCAGAAGCAGATCGATCTGGTTGACTCCTGCCCGGCGCAGAGACGCGATGACGGCCTCGCCAGCCTCAGGGGGACCGCCGCCTATCAGAATAAACTTACCGCTTGGCGTTCGTATCCAGGCGGCCTCGCCATGCCCTACATTGAGCACTGTGACCTGAAGACGTTTGGCGGCAACGGCAGTCTGTTCGCGGTACTTCCCAAGGCCAAAACCGACAAGGCCCGCAATCACAGCGAAGAACAGGGTTATAAGAGACACCCAGAGGAGACGGTTGGCTCGTTTCCACTGTTTACTCCCCGATGTCCCTATCTCAGCGTCGTCGGGAGACTGTATAACGTCCATGCCCGTGCGGCTCCAGAAGTATGGGCTTCGCCAGGGACGATGTCGCCTGGAGTTGAGAGATAAACTCCTGCGGATCAGCGGTGTTTTCGCTAAAGAGCCCCCAGTGCATCGGCAGCACCTCAGCCGGGTTAACCGTTTGGGTTACTTTTACCGCTTCCGGAATTCCCATATTGCCCCAGCGTCCGTTGATACAGATGGTCATCAGGTCAATACCTAGGGTGGCTGCCTCTTCCCCGATATGATCGAAATACTCCGTATCCGCCGTATGATAAATGGTTGGGCCATCCTCGAAGACGAAGATAAGTCCGACGGAGTCATCCGTGTGTTCGGCATGGACGGCATGTACTGTCACGCCGGGAAGCGATACCCGCTGACCTCGTTCCAGTCGGTTCACGCGGGGGCCATGAATGCCCAGGCGCTCCAGATGCGCAATCGATTCGAGGGGAGCATAGATCGGCGCTTCGGGGTTCGCGATGCAAAGCTCGGGAAGCGTCTCCGGGTCTGTATGATCCTGATGGTCGTGCGTCAAAAAGATCGCGGCTACCTGCAGATCACAGGGAGCTACCGGTACCGGATTTAGCCGCCGTGGACCGCCGCCTGCCCCGCAGGAGTCTGAGAGGTAGGGGTCGATGACCAGCGGACCGGAGTGCGGTCCTTCAAAGACAACGCTGCCCTGCCCAAGCCACCAGACGTTCGCAGTTCCCGGCTTTACTTCTCCCGAATTTACAGATATCGTCATCGTTCTATTCTACTTCGCGTTTTTTCGTCCGCTCTCGGTCAGGTGATACGAAAGGACGGCCAGTTCCTGCAGGAAAGAGACATTTCTCACGACAACATTCGACGGCACCTTAAGCACCAGAGGCGCAAAGTTCAGTATGGCCCGGATGCCGCTCTCAATCGCGGTATCGGCTGCCGCCTGCGCAGCCGTCGCCGGCACCGCCAGAATCGCCATGCGTGCTCCGACCGCCTGATTCACCTCGCCGAGTCGCTTGAAATCCACGATGTCCATGCCCCAGAGGCGCTTACCTATCTTGTTCGTGTCGGTATCGAAGGCGGCGACGATCTGGAACTTGTGCTCTTTCAGTCCGGGATATCCTACCAGTGCCGAACCAAGATTTCCCGCGCCTATCAGCAGAATAGGCTGCAGCTTGTGGATATGGAGGATTCGGGCGATCCGCGCCTCTAATTCCTGGACGTTATAACCGACGCCCGGCTTGCCGAACTCACCGAAGTAGGAAAGGTCTTTGCGGAACTGTGCCGCAGATATGCCTGTGTGTTCCTCGATCTGCGCTGAGGAAATCGTTTCGACATCGGAAGCGCCCAGATCAATCAGGCAGCGCAGGTAAGTAGTCAGACGTTCGAGCGTTGGTGTCGGCACTTTTGCCGTCAGGGCAGGGTCCAGGATATTGGCGGGAGAATCCGAGTCGGGCATAGCGTGATTATACCTCCTATGGCAGGAGGACAAGGCAGTCCCGGTGGATAACCTCGGCAGGGGTTTTCGTACCAACCCCGGTAACTCCCAGGATTTCCAATGCCTTTGCCGTCGTGCAGCCGGCGATCTTCGAGACGCTGTGCTGTGCGTACTGGGTCAGGCCATGCGCAAAGACCGCACCGTTCTCGTCGGCTATCCCAACAAGATCTCCCTTGGAGAAATGCCCGTCTGTACCCACGATGCCTATGGGAAGCAGGGACCGTCCCTGCTCTTCCAGAGCGCGGCGTGCGCAAACATTCACCACGATGGTTCCCTGTGGCGACCCCGATGCCCAGGCAAGCCATCGCTTCCGTGCCGATGGGCGAGCCGCCGAGGCAGGAAAGTAGGTCCCTGCGACACCATCCCCGGCGAGGCAATCCGCGATTACTCCTACGCGACGGCCCGGTGCGATCCACATCGCTGTGCCGGAACTGGTCGCGATACGCGCCGCCGCCAGCTTCGTTCGCATTCCGCCCGTGCCGCCGACACTTCCCGCACCACCCGCCATCGCGATGGTTTCCGGATCAAGCGCCTCAACACGCGCAATCAGACGCGCATCCGCGAAGACGCTCGGGTTCTTGTCGTACAGCCCTTCTACATCGGACAGGAGCAAAAGACCGTCGGCATTGAGAAGGGAGGAAACCAGAGCCGCTAAGGTGTCGTTGTCGCCAACCTTGATCTCATCGACTGCCACGGTGTCGTTCTCGTTCACAATGGGCAGAGCGCCCCCGGCCAGAAGGGCTTCGAAAGTGTTTCGCGCGTTGATATAGCGGGCTCGGTTCTTGAGGTCATCGCGCGTCAGCAGGACCTGCCCGACAGGGATTCCATAGTTCGCGAAGATGTCAGCGTAGAGTGCCATCAGAACACCCTGCCCGACACTCGCCGCTGCCTGTTTCTCGGGAATCGTTCGGGGTCGCTCCTTGAGTCCAAGACCACTCATTCCGGCACGGATTGCCCCGGACGTTACCAGAACTACCTGCCTTCCCCGGGATCGCTGCTCCGCGATCTGCGCCGCCAGCGAGTTGATAAAGACGCGGTCTGGCGCGATGTTCTCGGGTCCGCCGGTCAGAGTGGAGGTGCCGACCTTAATTACGATACGCCGAAATTCCATAGCGAAAACAGTATAACATGTGCCCGCCCGACGTGAACTCGTAATGATCTCGTAATGGTAGGTCGGTACGGTATATCTGCAGAGAGAAATAGATAGCGAGTTGAATCCGGAATGTGGCACAACTGCTGTGATATGCCTGCTCGGTACCATATTACAATTTTAATCAGTGAGGAATTTATGTCAGAAAATTCAGAGGACTACAGCCGGGCCATCGCCGACCGGTGCTCCCGCCTGGCGCGCCAAGCCGGAATTGCTGCCGTGGCTGCGAGTCTGGTGTTCGGGAACATCGCGCAGGCACAGCTGAATAAGTCGGGCAAAGTGCAGGGTCCAAAGACGGAAGCGGGCGCGGGTTCCGCCATACAGGGGCTGGTGAATCAAGCGGCTGCGAATGGCGGCAAAGACTATCCCGGTATGGGCTTTCGGCTGACGTCGCCCGCTGGCATCGCCCGCAGTGCAAAGTTCAAAATCAAGATGGCGGCACGGGGCGAACGTCCAAAACGAGTCCTTCTGACGGACTGGCTTCCTCCGGTCGGTGATCAGGGAGATCAGGGATCCTGCGCGGGCTGGGCGACAGCTTACTACTGCTACACGTACTCCGTGGCAAAGCAGCGAAAACTGACGAGCGAACAGAGAAGCGATCCTCGTTTTCAATTCAGCCCGGCCTTTCTCTACCACAAAGTAAATGGGGGAGTCGACAGCGGCTCCAAGATGCGGGATATCTTCGACGTGCTTGGCAATGAGGGCTGCGCGTCGCTTGCCGAAATGCCCTACAGTGACAAAGATCTTACCTCGGCTCCCTCTGCCGAGGCTGTGACTCGCGCGGGGCGCTACAAAGCGCGGTCGGTCGGCTGCCTGTTCACGGGTGGCAAGGCCGACATCGACGCGCTGAAAACGTATCTTGCCGAAGTGCAGCTGCCCTTTGTGGCGGCGATCCCCATCTTTACGGATTTCCCCAAAGGGAAACTGGACGATTCCTTTGTTTACAGTCTGAGCGTTCCGGCGATAAAGGCGAATTTCAAAGGGGGACATGCCGTCACGATTGTCGGATACGACGACGATAAAAAGGCATTTCGCATGGTCAATTCCTGGGGACCCGGATGGGGAGACGGCGGATTTATCTGGCTGTCCGAAGACTTCGTTAAAGAGTGGGCAATGGAGGGCTGGGCGCAGGTTCCAGGTGGGGTTGTTGCCCGAGACACGGTTCGCGGCAAACCATCGGCGGAGAAACCGATCCGCGCCTCCAAGAACGTCCTGCTGGAGCCGCCGACAGTTGCTCCCGCCAAAACGCCCGGTCTTATGAAGCGATAACGAAAGCCAGAAATAATGCAAACTCTACGAATCAATACGTGCCGGACGGGGCGGCTCTTATCCTTTGGCACCGTTTGCCTCGCCGTAATTTCCAGCCTCTGCGCCACCGCCCATGCGGAGAATATCGCTCTCGTCGTTGGGGTCAATCAGTATCCGGGCCTGCGTCCCGGTTCGAACCTCGGGGGCTGTGTGAACGATGCCAAGCTGATTGGGGATAAACTCCAGGGCTATAAGTTTAACGTAACCCTGCTCGCCGACGATCAGGCGACGAAGGCTAATATCCTCAGCACGATCAATGGTCTAAAGGCAAAGCTCAAGCCCGAAGATCATTTCGCTCTCTATTTTGCCGGACATGGAACGGTCGCCTCGAACGGGGAATCGGTGATTCTGACCTATAGTTCAAAGGATGCTAATGAATCCGGCGACATCCAGAACGATGAACTGTATCAGGCCGTACGCGCGCTTCCCGCCCGTGCCAAGACGATCCTTCTCGACAGCTGTCATAGCGGGGGGATGGTGCGGTCGGTGACCGGTCTTAGAAAATCCGGTAAGTTCGTCCCTCGCGTTTATGTGCGCTCACAACGCCTGAAGCGGGGTGTCGGCGGTGACAAGGCCTGGCAGAAGGTCAAAGTCAACGGCGCGGACGATATGTCCGACATCACCAAAAATGGGGGTGTCTGCTACTTTACTGCCGCCCTCAAGACCCAGGTTGCGAACGAGACCGAGATGGAGGGAACCCGTCACGGGGTGTTCACTTTTTATCTTGCCTCGAAACTAACTGGCAAGAAGGATCTCTGGCAGGATGTCAGCGCCGCTGTCAGCACCGGAGTGCTGGAGGTGACGGAGGGTGAGCAGAAGCCGGTTCTCGCCCCCACAGGTTTTCTAAGCCGTTCAGTCTTTGAGGGCGGGGGAACTCCCAGTCCCGGGCCGGGACCAAAACCGACGCCGAACCCTCCGTCTCCCCCAACACCTCCCTCGATGTCTCTGGATAAACTCTATGCCCTCTCCGCCCCGGACCCATCACGCGTCAAACTGCTGATGACGCCTGAAATGTCACCGGTTAAGGTCGGGCAGCAGGTACGCTTCCGTGTCGAGGCTGGTATGGACGGTTACCTTCTGCTCATTGGGCGTGACCCGGAGGGTAAGCTGGAGATACTTTATCCGGCCGAGAATCAGGTGAGTGCGGCAAAGGTAACGGCTGGTAGTGTGGTCCTGGTTCCGGGCGCATCAGATGAGGCGATGACGCCGGATACGCCTGGAACCGACGGATTGAAAGCGATCCTTTTCACGTCTCAGGAGGCTGCGGATGCTATGCTCAAATCCTTCGGCGGCGGCGCGATGTCCTTGAAACAGGCGGATAAGGCATGGAAAACCGTTAAAGTAAAGGCTGGACCGTTCTACACGTCGGAGCTGATCACACAAATTGTCGGAGACCAGCCCTGATGACCCTTCAGAGGGCGGCCTTTGTCTGGTGCCTCTTTTCGGCCGCCCTCCTGATTCCCACGGGGATGACCTGGGCGGCAGAGCCTGTTATTCCGAAACCGGTTATCCTGCTGGAGCCTATCGTGGACTCGGGGGGCGTTGAACAGAAGATGGCGGGCGGTGAGACGCTGGCACGCCGTTTCACGGGCGGCCTGCGGGCCGCGCTTGAAGGCGAGTCAGGCGAGCGTTTCACGGTTCGCGTCAGCGGGCGCACGGACGCTGCTGCGCCGTCCGTCGTCCGCTTCGTTCTTCGCGGAGGGCTGTCGCGAGTTCAGGGAGAGGATGAGGCGTCCCCGGATCAGCCCTATCTCTGCATAATAAGACTATTCCAGGAAACGGTTTCCGCAGACGGGGGCCGGAAAAAGCGCCGCCTGGTGGGCCAGTGGGCAGGAACCGCGCGTGGCCTGCGTGACCTGACCGGCAACCTCACCCGTGATCCGAGGGTTCATGTGCTCGGGCTTGCGGGGGAGTTTGCTGAGCGGATCAGCAGGGCCGCTCAGCGGTCACTGGACCCCAGGACGCCGGTTCGACCGCCCACTGCCGCAAACCCAGGAGCAGGGGAACTTCCCGCGGTCCTGCTTCTGGAAGGCGGACCGGTGCTGTCAGCAGCGGCCCATCCAAAACCCGCTTCAACGACGAAGTAGTTTTCCCTATCTGAATTTTTTCGCAGGATACCCAATCGATGAAACCTTCAGGCATCGTCGCTCTCTTTTGTCTTTTCGTGACTGCGATGAGCAGTTCGGCAACCGCCGCGCAGACATCCGCGCGGTCCGAGCCGGTTCGGCTGATTCCGCCCATCGGGCACACGCGGCACGTGTCGGATATTCAGGCGAGCCGCAACGGACAGCTTGCGGCATCCTGCAGCTGGGATGGTTCCGCTATCGTCTGGCAGATCGGAAGTGGGCGCATCATCCGGCGTTTTCCACTCACCGCGAAAGGCTGGCGAGTTCGTTTTCTGGATGCCGGCTCCTCGCTTCTGACAATCGAGGATAACCGGCGGATCGTTCTCTGGGATATTGAGTCCGGCAAACCGCGCTGGATTGTGACCGCGCCAATCGTGCTGGAATCCGTCAGCGTTCGCGCCGACGAGAAGGCCTTCGCTATTTCCGGCACGGACCCCGAAAATAAAGACACGCCGACGACGGTGATCTATCAGACCGACACGGGAGCGGTTCTACGGACATTAGGCGCTTCGTCGGAAATCGGCCGCGCGGGTGTGACCGAAATACTGTATTCGCCGAGTGGAACTGCTTTGTATGGCTGCAGCGCACTCCAGTTTTTCCAGTATGTTGACACGAAAAATGCCGCTCCGAACGCTCTTCTAGCCTTCGATGCGGCGACCGGAACGAAAAACGTCGATTTCAAGGCGACCGGCACCCCGGTAGCCTTTAGCCGGGATGGCAAGTTCCTCTTAACCAAGGGGAAGGGCAGTGCCGCGTGGCGAGATGCCCAATCCGGTACGGTAGTGCGCACCTTCCAGCAGGAGATCAAGGGAGACAAAGAGCCTCAAAACATCACTCTGTCCCCGGATAGCCTGCGGTTTACCACAGTCACGAATGGGGGCGGCTCTTCAGCCGATGGCACGCTCCGCGAGTACTCCACACTAACCGGCGCACTTCTGCGCAAAGTGACGGTTCACGGAATCGGCCCCGATCATTCTCTGGTCTACCTTCCCGACCGCAAATCCAATGGGGATCAAGGGGTGCTGGTGACCATGAATGCCGTACAGGAACCCTTCTGCCAGGTAGATATCGCTGCCGGAACGGTCGTTCAGCATTTCCGGGGCGGCTCCGGTGCTTTCCTTACCCCGACCGGGCTTTCGGCTGACGGGAAGACCGTCTTTCTTCCCAATGGTTCCGAGACCGGTATTATCGGCTGGGACGTTACGAAGCGAGTGAGCGCAAACCGGTTCTTTTTCCCGGATAAAAAGAGCAAGGATTCGTCGCCTTCCCTTGCCAGTCCTGAGGTCAGCCGCGATGGTCGTCTTCTGGTGACTCCCGGCATATCGGACGAGCATCTCTTTGTGTCGGACCTTCGCACCAACACGGTCATCGCCGATATTCCGGTGAAAATCAATGCGCTCTCGGAGGGTATTGGGCTGCATCCGACGGGGGATTGGATCGCGGTTCCTGTCGAGAGCACGGACCATCGCGATTTCGTAAAGCTATTTTCTTCGAAGGGCGCGCTGCTCCGTGAACTGCATCCTCCCGCTTTGGGAACGGCGCCGCTTTTCATCCGCGCTGTTGCGTCCGATGCAACGGGAGAACGCGTTCTTATCAGCGATTATGAAGGACGGCTGCTTCTTTACGATGCCGAAAGCGGAAATCTGCTGCAGACCCTTCGCTGGAAGGAAAGCTCTCGGAGGGAAGCAATCGCCTTTATTTTACCTATCGGCTCGGAGAAAGATAGGATTTTGGTAACCCGTGATTCCGGTCAGGCCGCCGAGGTTGATCTGGTGTCCGGCGGACTGACGAAAAAAAACTTCGGCGACCTGATCGAAGGCAGAGTCATGGCGGCCGTGACGGCGGACGGCAGTCTGGTTGCTCTCGGAAGGTCCGATGGCTCTATCGTTCTTTGGCGGCGTGACGCCAGCACCGCCGCCAGACTCCTGGGCCATACGGGTCGGATCTCTTCACTCCGGTTCTCGCCGGACGGGCGTCGTCTGATTTCTCTTGGAATGGACGGTATGGTTCGCTTCTGGGATGTGAAGACGGGCAGCGAGCAGGCGGCACTCCTGGTCTATACACAGAAACCGTCGCGGCTTGCGGCGCTTCTTCTGGATTCGTCTAAAGCAGATAGTGAAAAAAGTCGGGGAAACGTCGCGGAGTGGATCGTTTATAATCAGAATGGTCTGTTCGAAGGCTCAGATGTCGCAACCAATCAGATCCACTTTGCTAAAGGGACGCAGACGTATTCCGCGGGACAGTTTTTCGAGCGCTTTTATCATTCGGGACTACTGGCATCGGTTATCACAGATACTAAATCTATATCCCCGGCTGCATCCGCAAACAGTATTCTTGATTCTCTGAGGTTGGGGACGCCCCCTCTTGTCCGGATCGTCTCTCCGACGGTTCCTGGAAAATCGCTCGCCTCGGCGTCTGCGTCAATCACGGTTGATGCCACGGAACAGGCGGGAGGCGGTGTAAAGGCAATTCGCCTCTACCATAACGGACGCCTGATCGGTGGACCGAGCGCCCTTCGCGGTATCGTCGTCGAGGCAGTGAGCGGTGCGACCACGACCAAAACATTTACTGTCGCACTGTCCTCCGGGGAGAACACCTTTCGGGCTGTCGCCTACAGCAAGTCTGATCTGGAGAGCGTTCCGGCAACGCTCACTTTGACATACACTCCGCCGCAGATCGTGAAGCCGAACCTGTTTGTATTAACGGTCGGCATCAATACGTATAAGGACAGCACCATGAATCTGTCCTATGCGCGCCCCGATGCCGAGGCTCTCGCCACCTTTTTTGAGACGGCATCCAACCGTACGGATTCGCTCTTCAGCAAGGTGCTGGTAACACGGCTGATGGATACCGATGCCACCGGGGCTGCGATCGCCGAAAAACTGAAAGCGCTGGCGGAATCCGCCAGGCCGGAAGACGTCGTATTTCTTTACTTTGCGGGACACGGCGAGACTGCGGATAATGCCTGGTATTTCCTGCCTCAGGAGATGCGCCAGATGGCGCTTCCCGAGCGGGTCAAAGAGTTTGGCATCCCCTGGGCCCGGATTGAGGCTGCCGTGGGTAAGATCGCTGCTCGAAAGGTCGTTCTCGTTGTCGATGCCTGCAAATCGGGCGCAGCGATCTCCGGTGCGCTGCGCGGCGCCGATGACGAGTCTCAGGCGATGGCCGTGATGGCGCGGGCTCAGGGGATCCATATTCTCACCGCCGCCACCGCTCAGCAATACGCCGCTGAGGTGAAAGAGCTGGGGCATGGCATCCTGACCTATGCGCTTCTCGAAGGGCTGAACGGCAAAGCGACCTCGACCGGAGGCGTTTTTGTTCGCGGCCTGATGTCGTATGTTGAGGACCGTGTCCCCGCACTCTCCAAGCAGTATCGTGGTTCCGAACAGTATCCTGTCCCCTTTGAGCGGGGACAGAATTTTCCTCTGGTGAACAAATGAAGTTATTAAGAACCGTCTTTTTCGCCGCGATTGCGGCTGCACTTACAGCCTCTCGGCCCGCTGCAGCGCAGATTCCCCCGGCACCGCCATCCGCGCCGCGTCTCGTTGTCGAGCAGGGGCACTCGGATGGGATAAACGACATCGTCTTTTCCGGTGATGGCAAGTATGTCGCCACCGCAAGCGAAGACAAGACGATTAAAGTATGGGACCTGGCGACTCGCCGCGAAATCTACTCCCTTCAAGTGCCCATCGGACAGCGGCCCAAAGACGATACTCGCCTGGGGAGGGTCGCCTGGACAACCTTTACCCCCGACAGTCAGGCAATACTCGGCGCGGGTTATGGAACCGTGATCGGCGCGTGGCTGGTCAAAGACGGTCGCTTCGCCGGTACGCTGCCGAATCAGGGTGCGTTGACCATGGCAGCTCGGTATCTGCCGGATTCCTCCGCGCTGCTCGTCGGCGGCCCACCTGATCTGAATGATAGTCATAATGCGGTTTTGCGGGACTCGAAAACGGGGTTTGTCAAACGCTTCTTCGGCAGAAAGGATAAAGAGGCGGATGCGAACTTTGTGCATGAGCGCGGCGTGGCGGTCCGTCCGGACGGTAAGCAGATCGCGCTCGCACTGACGGCCTCTGTACAGCTCTGGGACCTCGCGGACGAGAAGGCGGAGACACCGACATTCACCCTTGAGGGTGACGGCTCCGATTTCACCAGTATCTCCTACAGCGCGGACAATCGGTTTATCGCGACGGGCGATACTTCGGGGAAGTTACGGGTTTGGGACACCGCCACGGGGAAACCGCTGATGGCAAATGGAACTGCTTCGCAGAGCCCTATCTGCGTCGCTTTCCATCCACGTATCCCGCAGTTGCTTGCGGTCGCGCGGAGGGATTCGCAGGGGGCGTGCATCAATCTTCTGGACCTGAAAAACAAGGCAGGACGGCGGATCCCGATTCCGGGCCTTGGGGCTCTGGAGAGCGTGAACTGTATTGCGTTCGCACCGGTGGCAATGACGCTGGCTATCGGAACGGACTCCGGAGGCGTTGCGTTCTGGGACATCGAGAATAATGGTTCGGTGGTTCCCGGACCGGATGGTCGGGGACAGCGGTTTCAGCCTGCCCCCAATGGTGAAGTACGCGATCTTGCCGTACGCAGTGACGGTAAGGTGCTTGCCACGGTGGGCGAGAATTTGGTGCGAATGTGGAACTTGAGCCAGGGTCGCCTCGGCAAGGTACTCAGCCCGGCAGGGGCGACAATGGGTCTATCAAAGGTGGCCTTGTCGGCGGACGGAAAGTGGGTCGCTGCCAGCGGGACCGGAGCCGGCACGGCGGATCCGGGCGATGTTGTCCTGATCTGGGACGCCTCAACGGGGAATCTGACCCGGAAAATAACAGCTCCGAAAGGAGACGTCGCCGCCCTGCTTCTGGACCCGGCGGGAAGTACGGTGACGGCGCTTTCCACGAGCGGCACGGCGACCATATGGTCCGTGAGCACCGGAAACGTGCTGGAAACCATCCCGTTTAACGGCGAGGGACATGCCGCCGCGCTGGCACCGGACGGAAAAAGCCTTTATACGGCGACTCGGGCAACGGGAGGTACGCAGGACACGGTTCGTGTGCTGGATATGGCGACGGGAAAAGTGCTTCAGACCTGGTCGGTGTCCGGTCGTGTGACGGATTTGGCGGTGCGGCCAGATGGTAAAGCCGTCGTGACGGCGGGTGTACTTCTGGAGATGTGGGATCCCTCTGCCGGCAAACGTCTACGTCTCTTCGCCCAGGACGATAAG
>JAZKEA010000316.1:24915-27706 GCA_040387315.1 Armatimonadota bacterium
CTCCCCTGACGGAACCCGCCTCGCGAGCGATGACGGTAATGCCAGACTCAGGATCTGGGATGTCGCTACCGGTAAAGGGATTCGCGCTCTTGACGGGTTCACCCGTGAGGTGACCAGTCTTGGGTGGACACCCGACGGAAAATACGTGGCAGGAAGCAGTAAAGATCAGACCACCCGTCTCTGGGACAGCAATACAGGGAAAGAGCGTGTCCGTCTCTATGGTCTCGGTGGAAGTGATGCCGCAGCAGCGCAGGAAGAGTGGGCGGTGATCACCCCCGAAGGTGCATTTGACGGTACCGAAACAGCCCTTCGCCGGATGCACTGGTCGGTGGGCGGTCAGCCACTGGCGCTGGAGACGTTCTATCAAAACTATTTCTCGTCCCGGCTTCTGGCAAGCGCTCTGGGTTATAACGGCGCGGCGGGTGACAGCTCAAAACCGACGCCGGTTCAGATCGAGACGGATGTAGCCAAAGGAACGCCCCCCACTGTAGCTATAATCACGCCCGCTGCTGCCACCACGTACGCTGTTGAAGTGACCGTCGAAGCCACGGAGCAGGGCGGCGGCGGCGTCAAGGCAATTCGTTTGTATCAGAATGGACGGCTGGTAGGAGGCTCCTCTCTGCCGGTGCGCGGCATAGCTGTGGAGTCCGTGAGCGGTCCGGTAACCACAAAAAAGTTCGCCGTGACTCTGACACCAGGCGAGAATATCCTGCGGGCGGTGGCCTACTCGCGGACCGATCTCGAAAGCAAATCTGCCGAGGCGAAGGTAACCTATGCCGCCCCTGCGGCTGCCAAACCGACGCTGCACGTTCTCACCATTGGTGTCAACGTTTACAAAGATGCAACAATGAACCTTTCTTACGCGCGCCCGGATGCCGAAGCCGTGGCGGATTTCTTCGGCAAAATGTCGCCTACCCTCTTTGGGAAAGTCGATATCACGCGTCTTGTGGATGCGGAAGCAAGCGGGGCGGCGATTCGAAAATCCTTCGCGGCGCTTTCCGACGCGACGAAGCCGGAGGATGTGGCGTTTGTCTATCTCGCCGGTCATGGTCAGGCAGTGGACGACGGCTGGTATTTCCTGCCCGCCGATGCCCGTCAGATGGCGTTGGACGAGCGAGTCAAGGAGTTCGGAATCTCCGGCAAAGAGATCGATGCCCTGATCGGAAAGATACCGGCACGCAAAATAGTGCTGGTCTATGATGCGTGTAAATCCGGTGCGGCTCTCGGCGGCGGTCTTCGCGGTGGAGTATCGGATGAACAGGCGCTCGGGATGCTGGCGCGGGCTCAGGGGATTCATATTTTGACCGCTTCAACCGGTCAGCAGTACGCCGCCGAGGTAAAGGAACTGGGACATGGAATCCTGACCTATGCGCTTCTCGAAGGGCTGAACGGCAAGGCATCTTCCAGCGGCAGCACCGACGTCTTTATTCGAAATCTTCTTTCCTATGTCGAAGATCGTGTGCCGGTTCTCACCAAGCAGTACCGGGGCTCCGAGCAGTACCCGGTTCCTTTCGAGCGGGGACAAAACTTTCCCCTGGTATCAAAGTGATGACAGCGTCCGCCGTTCGGCTCTTATCCGTTTGTCTTCTTCTGCTGTTCGGCTTCCCGACATTTGCAGGAGCACAGCAGGATGTCCGAAAACCGCGTAAGTTTGCGCTTCTGATCGCCGTGACAGACCTGAAATATACCCCGTCCCGGTCTCTGAAAGGTCCGGCAAACGATGTCAGCCGTTTGCGGGACCTGCTCGTCGACCGATTCGGCTTTGCTCCCGCCGATATTCTGACGGTGGAGAAACAGGCGGCAACAAAGGCGGGGCTGATCCGGGCTGTCGAAACGCAGCTTGTCGCCAAGTCTCAGCCGGGTGATCTTTGCCTGCTTTACTACAGCGGTCATGGCACCCAGGTGGCGGATCAGGCACCTCTCGATGAAGCGGAGGGACTGGACGAAGCGCTGGTTCCCTATGATGCCAACATCACCCATGGTCTTCGTCTGGATACGCGGAAACCCTGCGACGGGATCGGGTGCGAGGGGGATAAATGCGAGGGGGGCGACCCGGTTCCGGGAACGCTTCTGCTGGATGATCAACTAAACGTCCTCCTGGCCCGTATCAAAACAAACAATGTTGTCGTGCTTCTGGATGCCTGTCATTCCGGTACGGCGACACGCGGTGGGGCAGTGGACAAACGCTGGGTCCGTGCGAAGGCGAAAGACAAGCCAGATACAACGGGCGCTGTCGCCGCGAGTGATGATCTTGGCGGCGATCTGCTGGAGCCGACCGTACTCACCGCCGCCGCTTCGAATCAGACAGCAAAAGACTGGCCGTTTCTGGCTGAGCAGCGCGCGGCGGCAGGGCAAACCGACGCCTCGCAGTCCAATACGAATGACAACATGGGGGCCTTTACCTACTTTCTGCTTGAGGCTCTCCAAGCAAAAGAAAATGCGACGTATCGTCAGGTGATGTCCCATATCGCCGCCCGGCTGAATGCGCGCGAGTTTACACAGACACCGCAGCTTGAAGGGAGAGGACTGGATCGACTGTTTCTAAGTGTCGCCGCGGCAGCGCCCACGCCCGCATCCGGCGATGGCGCTTTCGGTCCTTTCCGGGTGCCGGGGCCGACTCAGGCGCGTGTCATCGCTCGTGAAGGAAAGATGCTGCGTCTCCGTGCAATGAGCGGACGGTCTCTATCCGTGGGCAGTATCTTCTCAGACGGAAGTACGGCGGTTCAGGTGGGGGCCGCTGCCGCCTTCGACGGACGGGAGTCCGGTGCTGCGCTACTTGGCGGATCGGCTG
>JAZKEA010000317.1:0-2770 GCA_040387315.1 Armatimonadota bacterium
TACTCCGGGCGGACACTCCCGTGGCGAAAGAAGGGCAGAATGAGGATGCCACTGTGGCGGCGACAGCTGTTGCCGAAGCCTCCGTTGTGGGGGAAGCAACCGACGTCAAGCCTGATTCCGGCTCTTTCACCCTGGAGGCCCGGCAGGTATACGGTCTGGTCCCCAGCCAGAGCAGTGTTACCGTCGTGCTCGCAAAAGGCGCGACTCTCCGTTCTTTGCGCAGCAGCGGTCCGGTCACCACAGACGACCTGCTGGCATCTCTCAAGCGGCCCGGCGTTCAGGTGGAAGCCGTCGGCACCTTCGACCCGATCACGGCGACACTGACCGCCTCACGGGTCACGCTAAACAGCGCTCCGGTGCCCGGTACCGGAACCGTCGCACCGGCGACAACAACGGCAAAACCGCCGGTAAACGCCTCACAGCTGTAATGAAAAAAGCCTTGCCGGAATTAATCCGGCAAGGCTTTTTTTGCGACAATAAGTTAAGTCTTCAGGGAATGACCGGCGGGGGATTAGGTCCGTTTGGCGTGAAGTTACCGGGGTGGAGGAGGACCGTATCCACCATCGCCGGACCGGTCGCGCGAACCTCGATCTTGTGCCTGCCTGCCGGAAGGGCCAGCTGTCCGAAGTTTATCCAGACCAGATCACCTCCTGCGTAGGTCGCGCCTGGCAGGTTTACGGTGCGTGCCGCTTCATTAAGAATAGGCTGCCCATCGATTCGAAATGTGAGCGGCGCATCGGGTGAGGCACCTACCCAGAGTTCGAACGTTCCGGTCGTGTTCGCGTCGAAGATGTATTCGGCGGCGGCGATTTGCATCCCCGGCGCACGTTTCCCAACGACAAGTATGCGTCCGTTGCTGGCCCCTGCTTTTTCCTCGATTGCATCGAAGGATTGATTTGAGGGGGCTAGAACTTCGTCCCCCTCGGCTTGGAACCAGGCGTAATTTCGCAGGGTGGCTCGCATCTGAACGATATTGTCCTGAAGCTGCGCATAAGCGAACCAGGGGTCTCGTTTCTTGCTCACCATACGGAGCTGGGGAAGATTGATATTGCTCAATCGACCCCGTTCGAGCACGTTCCGCTCCTTCATCACGGCGTCCAGTTTCACCGCCTCTTTGAAGGACTCATCGAAGGCATCGATAGGCAGGGGAACGGTCGGATAATTGATGAGCCGTATCGGGTCGGGCCCAATCGTAAGGGTCAGTACGTCTTTTTTAACGCTTCCATTTGCGCTTGCGCTCCACTGTACTTTGGGGGCATCCTTCAGCTTGGTTGTTTGCGGGGGAAGCTGCAGCCGAACATTCTTTGTGACGCCCGAAGGGTTCCAGAGATAGTAGACCGTGGAACCGTCCGGCTCTGTCATCGCATACGCGCTTCCGGAAGCTCCGAAGTCGTAAAGAAGATACGGGCGCTCCGTGGGCAGCCACCACTCTCCGCCCGTTAGGAGCCGAATAGAAGCGCCCGCCAGACTTCGCGGATAGTAGGTAACTCCCGGAATCGTCATGAGCGGTCCGTTGGTGCTGACGCTTGCCTCCAGCATGCCTCGATAGTCGGACAGCCAGGTTAGCTGCTCACCAAGGCCAGCCAAACTAAATTTTGCGCGTGCCGGATCGAGTGTCCGCAGGCTGTCGACATAGAAGCCACGGCCTCCGATATCACGCAGCCAGTTCAGATCGCTTAAAAGAGACTCACGAGAACTGTAACCCTTTGTCGTTTTTGCCTTCGGGGACGGACCTGCGTCGCTGGTTGCCGTGATGGGCAGCCAGAGGGTGCGATTGGCTTCGGATGCCTGAGCATAGACCTCACCTGCCCCACCCTTGGCAACAAGATCACGTCCGCGTCCATAGCTTTCGATCCCGATTCCATCAAAGCCCTCGCCGCCCGGCAGACGCGAAAACAGCAGTGACGTTTTACCGGATCGGTAAACCACGGGTACTTCGGCGACACCATGTTTGAGCGACAAAGCCAGGTCATTCATATAGCCGCGCACTGACCCTATCATAAAGGTCCGAAGATCTGTCCAGAAAACCGAACGGGTGAAATCTGTCTTGATCGGCTTCTTGGTGGTTCTGTCATAGAAAAGGGAGACGCCTTTGCCTCCATTCCACAGGGGCAGAAGGGATGCCG
Source organism: Armatimonadota bacterium (assembly GCA_040387315.1). GTDB lineage: Bacteria > Armatimonadota > Armatimonadia > Armatimonadales > Armatimonadaceae > JACMJB01. The sequence goes on from JAZKEA010000317.1 coordinate 2,127, forward strand.
CTACCTTGAAGCTTGGAATATCCCTATCCGTAACGCTCCATGCCGAATCCAGCGTTTCCAGCGTCCGATACTTCCGGGCAAGATACGCCTCCCATTCCGCCGCGAACCCGGGACTGTCGGGAATCAGTCGGAGAGACTCGTCGGAAAGGTCCAGAGAAGGGGGAAGCGCATCCACAAAGAAACGAAAGCCTTTGCCCAAGCGTACCTGTGAAAACAGGCTCAGCAGTGTGTCACGGTAGCCGTCGTAGCCATCCCACAGATTCGGCACTCCCATAGCGCTATTGGCAAAGTAGAGCTTTTCCGGCACCAGAAAAGCCACCATCTGACTTTCAAGCGCGGGCGTATCGATTTTTGCCCCTTCCGGGATCATCTGTGCCTGTCCACTGGTCACTATCTCGCTGCCTGTCGGGGCGACCACGAAGTAGAGCGACGAAGCCAGATTCTCCGCATGAAAACGAAGGGGAACGCCACCACCCTGCGGTGTCACCTGGCGATAGGCGCCCGGACGGATCTCATAGGCGGAAAGTGGTTCGCGTGGCCCGTCATTGAGCGAGATCCCGTACGTGAAGCCTTCCGCATCCAGAAACGTGACCAGGCGCTGCAGCGATGCCGGGGTGACGCTGGTGATTCCCCCCCGTGCAGGC
>JAZKEA010000318.1:0-5230 GCA_040387315.1 Armatimonadota bacterium
ACGGCTGAACAATCGCCGCCGTTTCTGCGACTACAGCAGAGTCGGCCATTGGGCGTGACGATCATGGCCTGATTCGTATACGCGGAACCAGAATGCTAAAGATGCAGTCAGGAAACGAGCAATGGATAAAGCGAAGAGGCTGATTCGATGGCAGCGCGTCACAATCGGCGCGCTCTTGACCGGGCTAATGGGCACGGCCCTGTATGCGCGTTACGAACACTACCAGTCGTCGGATATACCGGCCCATCTCGCTCATGCCTTAGCGAGAGCAAAACAGGATCAGGCGGTCGAGAATAAGATACTCGATGGCCAGGATGCCCTCCTGCGACGGTACAGAGCCAAGTGCGGCGAACTGAAGTCAGCGCCGAATCCCCTGATTTGGACACGAACGGATATCCGCGTTGACGGTAAGGTTTATACCGGCGTCCCGCGTGATGGATTCGCCGGTAAGGGCGTCTATGGAGCGCGGTACTATATCATCAAATACGGTGCGGACCCGTCCCGCGGCGAGAGGTATTGCACGCTCACTGCCGTGCTCCCCGACGATACGAAGGGTGAGATCAAGGAGCTAAAGGTCGCACGGGAGTATGGCGACCTCAAAGCGGGCATAAGGAAGCTGCAGCGATGGGCGGCAGCCGACTTCCCGCCGCTGATGGAACCCAGGGACGCTGGAAAACGTAACGGTGCGATACGGACACGTATGAGTCTTACCGCGAATAGCGTGCCACTACGAAGCGAAGCGTTAGGACAGAGATCTGCTCCGGCTCCGCCCATGAACCTGGCCACGCACCCGTCGGCATACGGTGCTTCTTCTGTGCGGGTATGGAGGATACGGAGGACAGCACAGATGCCGAAAACCCTCCCTCACGCATTCGTGACGGATTTCGCCTATGGGCGCTACGGGCGTCTGCTGGAGGCACTGAAGCGTGACCCTTCGCTTGTTCAGGCGCGCGACCCAGAAAGCCAGCAGACACCGCTCCACATGGCCGCGGCCCGGGGCGGCCGGCAAGCCCTGACGCTCGTTCGCTGGCTCCTCGCCCACGGAGCAGACGGGAACGCCCGCTGCTACAGCGACTTCACTCCGCTGCATGTGACCGAGTCCGCTGCCACTGCCAAACTGCTGCTTCAGTCCGGCGCTGATCCCTCGCTGCGGGATGCCTGGGGGAACACGCCGCTTCAGATGGCGGTACATACCAGAAAGCGACCTGTCGCCCGGGCCATCCTGAGCCGGGGCGTTCCGCTCGATCTGCGCTCGGCCCTGATGCTCGGGGAGCGTTCGATAGCCAAACGCATCATCGCCAAATATCCCCGGGCGGTAAGGCATCCTCCGAAGGGAGCTGACCTGTGGGGCAATACCACCCCGCTGGGAATAGCGGCACGCCAGGGCGACACCGCCATGGTGCGGCTGCTGCTCCGGAAGGGCGCCCCCGTAAACGGCGCAACCGAGATGCCGAACATGGGTGGGGAGTCCACGCCGCTGTGCAACGCCGTCTGGGCCGGCAAGGAAGAGGCGGTGGACATCCTGTGCAGGGCAGGGGCACGCACCGACGTGGTGGGAAGCAAACACGACCGCACGATTCTGGAGTATGCGCTGAAACACTCCAGTAAGCGAATCGTGCGGACGCTGATCAAGCACGGAGGCCGTCCCGCGGCCGTCACCGGGGAAGCGTTCGGTCAGAAACGCCAGATGGGCCAGTCGCTTACGGATCCCACCCCAGATGACGCCGCTTCATCAATCACCTGCGTACATCCCGCCGCGACCGGCGCGGAGACTTCAAGGACTGAAACGGCGAACGGCGTTACTGCGGTTACTGCCGTTACTTCCATCACTGCTGATCCTGCTCAACCTGGGCGTACCCGCGATCAGCCTGTTCGACTATGGGAAACATCAGGAGGCGCGCCGCTTTGCCGGTCATGAGGCCGTCGTTCGTTCCCTCCACACGGGTCAGCTGCGACCGGACGCTGAGGGCGTTATCGCGCTTCCCTCCGACTTAAGATGGCTTACCAAAGACAGCTGCGTCTACCAGTGCGCGCATCCGACCGCCGGACTGGCATGGCTTTTTCCAACCAAGGTTGAGGTAATCCCGATTAGCGGGGGCGACCGGAAGACCATTGAATCTCGCGAGATAACGGGTTTTCTTTACTGTTCGCGGCTGCCATCTCAGCGCGCAGACGAGTGGTTCTCCTTTACCGGCATGAAGGACGTTCACGTCGTGGGGAAAGGATGGTGCATAAACCGTTCGCGCCGCATTGGTTTTACGCAGAGCCTTACTATAGCTAGCGGGTCGTCCATCGCTCCCATTGCCCCACCTACGGGTTCTTCCTCTGGCTGGCAGTTGGTTTTATAGCTTTCGCGAAGCGGCGTTCTGGCGGTTCTAGGGCCCCCATTATTCTGAATGTTGCTGCGCGGGGACCGTCAAACTGCGGGGTGGAGGTAGAAGGCAAGCATACCTACCGTGAAATGAGGATTTTCGGCGACCTGAGCCTGGTGTTATGTAACTTTTTACGTGTACAAGAATATAACACCCATAGAGCCGGCCCGTGCTGTTGGTGTTATGGGAGATCTTTCAGCCCCAATTCCCCCAGGCTAAAACCACCGCAAATAGGTTATGAGAACGATCTAAGGATCTCCCTCTCAACTCTTTAGACAAAAAAATTGTCTAAAGACATCTTCAACAAATCGCGCTGATTCTGCCACTAACAATATGTGAACACTCCCGAAGACGCGACGAGGTGCCAAAAAACTTTCGTCATAACAGCACCCGCGTATCAACCGACAGGCGGCCGCTTCGACGCTTTCTACGACGCCCATGCGGACCGCCTCTTTCGGCTTTGCCTGCGTTTGTCGGGAAACCAGCATGCGGAAGCGGAAGACCTTGCACAGGAGGTCCTCGTTGCCGCCCTTCAGTCGCTGCCACGCTTTGCCGGCAGAGCCCAGATCACAACCTGGCTCTACACAATCACCGTTCGAACGTACCGCAGAAGAGTATCCCAGCGAGAACCATCGGCATTGGCACTATCGCTCAGCGATACGAGCGTGGAAGCGGCAGCCAGCAGGCTTCAGGCTGACAGGCAGAGCCTGGGTGAGGAAAACCATCTTCTGCAGCTAAGTGTTGCCGCCGCCATCGCCGATCTTCCCTACACGCTACGTGAAGCCTTCGTGCTCGTTAAAGCGGAGGGCTTCACGCATAAAGAGGCCGCCCGCATACTCGACCTTCCGCAGGGAACGGTTCAGGCCCGCGTTCACGAGGCCGCCCGCCGTCTGCGTCTTGTTCTTGCCGAGGAAGAACCATCATGACTTGTCCTCCCCTTGAAATCCTGTCGGACCTCCTGGACGACGCACTTCCGCGAACAATGCGCTGGCAGGTCCGGCGGCACGTGAACCAGTGCTCCACCTGCGCCCGCCAGCTTGCCGCCGAGACCCGGCTTCGAGACCAGGTGCGCACTGCCACGGGGAAGGTGACCGCTCCGGTCGGCCTGCGTGAGTCTGTCTTCAACGCGTCGAAGCTATCGCCTCACGATTGTTCGACTGGCCGCCGTTTGACTGACCGCCGTTTGACTGACCGCCATTTAACTGACCGCCGTTCCCCCATGCTCTTAGCAACCGCTCTTTGCAGTGTGCTTGCGGTTCTGGCAGCGTGGCTCCTTCGTCCCGTGGTCGTTCCGCCCCCTGCGTTCGCGGAGGTGATGAGAGCGATGGAGAAAGTTCACACCGCTCGCTGGCAGTTCGAGTCCCGGCAATACGATGTCAGGACAAAGAAAACATACCAGTACAGGCGGACGTATGCGGCGCGCTTCAACCCGCCCGCCTTAGCAACGATTTCGGGAGCCTACAACTCCGTGATAAAGCCGGATCATCTCAAGGTGGAGCAGAAAAACGGGTTTCGCGTCTACACCGATTTCCGTCGGGCCTTTTTCGCGGTCGAACAGGACCCCGCCGCCACGGCGGAGTCCGTGGTACGAAGATTTATTCTTTATCGGATCCTAGCGCCCCGCGATACGGGAAAGGGGAGCGCTGCCTGGATAAGCCGCCGGGAGACCGTCCAGGGTCGTGAACTTCTGCGCTTTGACAGGGCAGTTCGGGAACGGGTTTCCCCGCAAGGCACGCAGCAGTCGGGAAGTACCCGTCCCCCCCGCGTGAGCATCCCCCCCGATACCCGCTATACGGTCTGGGCGGATCCGGTTACGCTGCGTGTCGTTCGAACAGAAGGAAACGGGTACGACGGGCAGGGGCACAGCCGCTCCTGGTCCACAAACTACGAGTACGATATTGCTCTGCCGCCGTCCACCTTCGTGGAACAGACCCGGGGAAAGGTTCCCTGATGCATAAGTCACTGCTTCTGGTTCTGGTTCTGGCTTTGCGCAGATCCGCTCCGCTCCCGTATCTCGGGTCCTCGGTTAAGCCCATTTATAGGTTATGAGAAAAGCATCATTCTTATAACCTATATTCAGCCCAATTTGCCCCGTGTGTAACTTTCCGAATTATATGGGCTCAGACGCACTTTTGGTGACGGGGTAGTACCGGTGGCCGCCAAGCCAATTTGAAACACTACGGCTGGTAGCAAAAACAGCTATTTCACCAAAAGTGCGTCAGAGCCATTATTTGGCGTATCCCGAATCAAGACTTGTCGCCTGCTGGTTTTTCAGGTTTCGAATAGGTATAGCGGTAGAACGTGGTTCGGGTTATTCCAGCGTCTTGCAGATGGACTGGATACTCTGGGTGTGATCATCCCGCTCCCGCTCCCGAATCAACGTTCGCTCAAACTCCGCTAGTGTCGCGAAGATGTGGAAGACGAGTTTGCCGCCGCTGGTCGTAGTCTCAATCGCTTCGGTCACGCTCCAACCGAGAACCAGAGAACGAGGAGCCGAGTAAGGGGGTCGATCCCCGTTTATGAACTAAAGTTACTTGTATAAAATCTTGTCACCTTCTCGTCTTCTTTCGCGACTACATAGAAAAGGGTAACCCGGTAACTCCATGCTACTGAGGCGAGAGCGGCTTGCAGAATAAAACGGATACACAACTGGTCCTCAGAGCACGGGCGGGAGAGTTGCGTGCCTTCGACGAACTGGTGCAGCGCTACCGCCCGATGGCAGAGCGTGTCGCACATTCTGCCCTTGGTCGAACGTGCGACGCGCAGGAAATTGCGCACGAGAGCCTCTTGCGCGCTTATCTCTCGCTGCCCCACCTGCAAAACCCCGAGCAGTTCGCCAGTTGGCTGCACGGCATTGT
>JAZKEA010000318.1:5240-8393 GCA_040387315.1 Armatimonadota bacterium
ACGGGCAGGAATCGCTGGCCGGAGGCGTGGGATCTTTGTTTCTGACGGCTCCCGACCCATATCAGGCGGCGGAGGCACGCGAACGTGAGGAGCGACTGCGTCGAGCGATACAGGCGATGTCTCCCGCAGACGCTGCGACCATACGCCTGTTCTACGAGGAGCAGCATAGTATCCAGGAGATTGCCGCACGGTTGGGCAGCACTGAGGAGGCCGTGCGGGCACGCCTCTATCGAGCTCGGAATCATTTGCGTGTGCGACTGGCGGGCGAGTACACAGGAGAAAGACCTTCCTCGCGGACCTCAGCAAACTCGAAATCAAGGAGAAGCCGAAAAATGAATGTCGTGACAATAGCGGATGTGGTGCAGCTTGGGAGTGCGGCGGGTCCGGTAAGCGCGGTCATCCTGCACGACGAGTCAGGTCAGCGCGCTATGCCCATTTGGATTGGGTATAACGAAGCCATATCCATCGCGCTTGGGTTGCGGGAAGCGCCGACGACAGTACGGCCTCGGACTATCGAGTTTATCAAGGGTGTACTGGAAGCGGCGGGCGCAACGGTTGAAGACGTGCGCATCACCGCACTGCGTGAAGGAACTTTTTACGCGGTGACTCGCATCCGAAACAGTGCTGGCACGATCCAGGAAATCGACGCTCGCCCCAGCGATGCGCTGGGGCTGGCGGTTCATACGGGGCGGTCTGTATTTGTGGCGGAAGAGGTATTGCGGGAAGCAGGCAAGCTGATTCCGGACGGAAAGCAGCCAACAGGTCGCGGACTAGACACGATGCTGCAGCAGTTTGGTATGCCCGTGAGTGGCTTAGCACCGTTGCCAGACCCCGTGGACGTTGCATTTGGCATGCAAGAAGCTCAAGAGAAATGAAACGGTCGTTACGCACCTGCTTCCGAAATATCAGCAAGAGGGCAGGAGTATGCTTCTCCTGCTGCGAAAAAAACAATCCGGCCAAGCAGGCCTCGAACAAACATAACTGTCACCAGCCGCCACATCGGGACCTAAACTGCGCTCTCGAAAGCGAATTATGCCTTTTTGCGGTTCACAGGTGACCAAAACCTCTACCTTTTGGTCAGTCCTGGGGCGAATCCGTTTCACCCTTACGCGAAGGGGTAAAATTTACCCAGTTTTGGGGAGGGTTTTTGGCCATGTCCTTTAGATTGTTGCCTCAGAAGCGGCATATCGACGAAATAATGTGGCGGCTGGTGACAGTTATGTTTGTTCGAGGCCTACTTCGTTACTGGATAGGCGCATCTAGGAAGGACTCGCTGTGGAACAACAGCAACTGCAGCAGATAAATCACTTTCAGCGGCTGCTTTGGTGGAATCGGTTCTGGCTCGGCTTGTTGGTCCTCGTAGGGCTGAGCTGGCTCATCTCACGGGAGATCGCTGGCCGGAAGCGGGAGATGCAATCACTTCGGCTCAGCTGGGCTTCCGGCGGCCGCGGCCTGGCAATTGATCCCGGGGCAAGCGACGGCCCATTCCTCGTGACGCACCTTGTTAGTGACGGTACGAACGAGGGAGAAAAACGATTCGCCGTACTGCCGGAGCCCATTGTGATCACCGATTCTGAGGGGGGCGCGCTGATACCTCCGGAAGTGCTGGGTAAGCTGGTGTGGCGCTTTTCGATCACCGGAGAAGCAGCGTCTGCCCCCGTGGGCGGGCCCCTGTCTGCGCTGTTCTTTCGTCCGGAGCAGTCAAAGCAGGCAGAGGAAACGGAAGGAATCTATAAAGCCGCGCCCTCGCCCTAATTGCATTGGGTGTGGATTGGTGGCTCTAATCCCCTAATGGCTGAGTTGCTGAGGCCATTCTTGAGATCAATCTTTATGCAATGGAAACGCTGGAAAAATTACTTCTGGATCTTCACCCGTGTCCTGACAAAGCTTACGGTGATGCCGACCCTGCTCTTTTGCGTGGTCCTGTATTCGCTCGCTGAGGAGAATCGTGATGATGCGTCCCGTCGGATGTGGCAAGGCGTCACTATTTTTGATTCCTCCGAGGAAACGGTCGTACTGGACTGCTTGAAAGCCGGCGCTGATATAGATCAGGGGTATGACGGAAAGACGTATCTCATGGCAGCGGTGGAAGCGTCCAACCTTGATTACGTCCGCATTCTGGTCAAGCTGGGGGCAGATGTCAACCTACGAGATAACCACGGAGATACGGCGTTGGCCTTGGCCAACAAAGGGGGACGCACCGAGATTGCCCGCTTTCTGCAGCGGCACGGTGCAAGATAAACAAGATAAAAGCGATATAAAGCGACGGTCATGGATATAGGCATAGACTAACTCATGAAACAGCATCGCAATGAAGCTAACCGCGGCGCAGAAATCCGCGGGAAATAACAGGGGCAACGAGCCGGTGCTAAGTTCGCTCTCGTTGTTGTGTTCACAGGGGGCTTTCTCTTTTTCTGATTTATCAACCTTACTCCGCAGCGTCCTGCCTGTTCTGCCGGTTGATTCCCCATGTCACCGGTGTCACCTTGTTCCGGCGCGGAAGCTGTGGCCGTGTGGTACGGTAGTCGTAATTACTTGAGTACCTGGGTTTCGCCCTGTTAAAGCGTCGGACGGCCGGGTGGCATGACGGGAATTAATTGCCTACAGAACCAGTAGAATGCAAGAAGTCTCACCCTCGTCCTAGGCTCCCAGCGAAAGAAACGTTTGCAGCATCAGCGACAGCCGTCTCTAGAGCCGTAGAACCGGTAAGCAGAAAACTGCAGAAGCCTCATGACAAACAGTCTGGTATCGCCTGTGAAACCTGGAAACGAGGACAGAAAAGGAACGGAAGAGGGACGGCGTGGGAGTGCCCGGCGCATCGGGACCGCACTCGCGGTGACGGCAGGTGTGGGCGTCTCCATTTCAGCCTGCAGCCTCTGGTCGAACGGGTTCAACCTGAGTAAGACCGGAGATGGGAGCGTTGAGCCACTGGTTGTCCATTCGGCTGGTAACCCGAGAACACAGTTCCCGGGCAAAAACCGTATCAGCGTCCTGCTGATCGACAAGGACGATTCGTATCAGGGCAGTAATCAGCATGATCAGCATGATCTGCATGATCTGCATGATCCCCTGAACGGTGCGCGTCACACGAATCACTCGCGCTTTCACACGATCCTGATGCTGTCGCTGGATCTCGATTCGCGAAAAGTGTCG
>JAZKEA010000318.1:8403-8762 GCA_040387315.1 Armatimonadota bacterium
TGTCGGCACTTCCGCTCCCCCGTGACATCTGGGGTACCGCTCAAAACGAGCAGACTGGCAGAATCAACGAGATCTACAACCGTGGTGGCGCACCGCTTCTTCGGACGACCGTAGCGAGCCGGCTGGGTGCTGCCCCAGATTATTATGTTGCGGTCAGACCTGGCTTCGTGCAATCCGTCGTAGGCGCTCTGGAGGGCGTCCAGGCAGAATCTCTGGACGCCACGAATAATGACAAGAACCATTTCGACGATGATCCTGCGGGCCTGCACATTCATCTGCGGAAAGGGTTGCAAATGATTAATGGAACCGAGGAGATCGGTTTCGCTCGCTACGTAAAGGTCGACTTGTACAAGCGTGAT
>JAZKEA010000319.1:0-5133 GCA_040387315.1 Armatimonadota bacterium
CCCTGCGCCCCAAAGACGGTGAGGAGACAAACCATCGGCTAAAAATGCTGATGGAGCCTGAACTGGATGCGATTCAAGCACGCGGTCAGCAGAGCGGCAGTATCACCGGCCTGGAGACGGGTTTCTCCTCGCTCGACTGGATGCTTTCTGGCATGCAGCCTGCAGACTTCCTCCTGCTCGCAGCTCGTCCTTCCCTTGGTAAAACCGCTCTTGCGACAGCCATTGCCGCGAACGTTACGAAGAAGGGCAAAACGACCCAGTTCTTTTCCCTGGAGATGTCTCGCAGCCAGGTGGTACAGCGCATGCTCACCGCGGAGGGGCGTGTAGACAGCCACCGCGTACGCACTGGACAGCTAGAGCACGAAGACTGGGAAAAGCTCGTCGCAGGATCAAATCGTCTATGGGATGGCGAATGCCTGATCGATGATAACTCACTCATAACGCCAGCCTATATGCGCTCTGTATGCCGTCGAACGAAGGCGAAGCACGGGCTTGACCTGGTGATTGTTGATTACCTGCAACTCATGAATGGTGGCGCCGGGGATGGTAAGCCCGGTGAGAATCGGAACGCGGAACTCTCTGATATCAGCCGGTCACTTAAGTTGCTCGGCAAGGAGTTTGGTGTTCCCGTGTTCGCTCTGTCCCAGCTCTCGCGCAATGTTGAGAAGAGGGAGAACAAACGACCAATGCTATCCGATCTTCGCGACAGTGGCAGCTTGGAGCAGGATGCAGACGTCGTGATGTTTCTGTACCGCGAGAGTTATCAGGCAGATGGAGGCACGGCAGCAGATCCAGAAGCGGCGATGAAACCTGATGAAACCGAAGTAATAATCAGGAAGCAACGGATGGGGCCCACAGGAACGGTCAAGTTGGGGTTTGTTCCGGCCTATGCTCGTTTCGAGGAACTGGCAGACGAAGAGGAGATTTGATTTGCCATACACTACCTAGGCAAACGAAGGCTAAGCAGTCTGGCGGCAACCGGCGGCGCTTCATTCTGTCCGAGGAAGAGGCGAACTACCTCCACGCGCAGTTCCTGGATAAAGAAGAGTTCCTTGTTTTTAACGCCTTCGATCTCACGGCCCTGCACCTCGCTGACGGGGGCGGTTCTCCCAGAGCCTTCGAACCGCCGCCAACGATCTTCAAATCTTTGAGATTAATGCCGACGAACTGAAGACGATCCGGGACAGCGAGAAAGAGGCCGTCAAGGTAGGCGGGTCGACGCGGCCTATTACCAAGATCAGCCAGGGAGAGGTGACGATCAAATGGCCGGTATGGGCGAGAGAGCGGAGTCTATGCCAGCGATCTCAATGAACTCACCTGTTTGTTTTGTTAATGGTATGGCACGGAGCAATTTAGAGACATCGTCTCATTTCTGCAGTAAAGGGTAATGCCCCAGTGCAGCGGCAACTGCCAAAAGGATTCCAGTCCGGTTCCTTTTGAAGATCGTGAGGTAATACTCCTCAAAGGGATAGCCACTGGGCCCGCCACCTTCTAGGTCTTCGTCACCCCACAAGTAAGGAGTGGAGCGGTCTTCAATTTTCCATTTGTGGATATCGTCCTCTCCCACGGACCGCCCAAAGGCGTGCTGGATGGACCGGGCCGCTGGGGATCACCGGGGCTGCTGGCCTACATGGAGCGTCACCAGCCACGGCTCGTGGTCTGCGGGCATATCCACGAGTGCGGCGGCAAGCAGGAGCGGATCGGAGAGACCCTGGTGATCAATGCGGCCCGTTGTGCCATGCCGTATGAGCTGACATAGCTGCAGTAATGGCTACTTACTATCTTGCCCTTTGTAAATATAGTAAGTAGATGGAGAGGTAAAAGCGCCCCGCCTCACTCAGAGTCGGGGCGCTTTTTCTTGTCTGGTTAACTTCTCAGAAAGTCTTTTCTACCAGGCAATCGGTGTATAATCTTTCCAGCGATTATTCGCTACGTTGATTTCCTGTTGAGCCTGTTAAGACTGACGAAAAGGAGAAGGCCATGCCGCCCGTTCACACACCCGTCCCGGAACCTCTCGTGCCGAAGATTCTCCCCGACAACACGCTGCAAATCGTATTAGAGGGTGCCTGGATGGTCTTCAAAACCCTCTTGATTTTGTTGTTCACCACACCGACTGGCTGGCTTCTGCTCGCGCTGATGACTGTGACTGTCATTCTAGAGCGAAGCCAGAGGCGATGGGCTCGCTCTTAAAGGCGGAACCGCCCCTGATGATCAGCAGAGCGTTTCGTTCTTCCTGGGTTCCCCTTGGGTTCAAGGACGGCATCTACTCCGTCCTGTTCTCTCTCGTGGTGCTGTACTGGGCGATCAACTGCCTATTGTCGGCCCTGCTGCCGCTGCTGGCATTCAGTGTGTCTGGCCTTTCAATCGAAGAAGAGATTGGTTACGACGAGTAGCTGAGGTGACTGAGGTGACTGAGGTACGGGAGAAAAAATGGTTGTACGTTTATTTGTTGTGGTTGCTGTAGTAGGGTTGCTCGCGAGACTGACCGTGGCTGCCTTCGCAAGTGTTGAGTCTGTTCTAATGCAGGGGTAAGCTAGCAGCCGCAAGCCAGGCAATCACCGTACGGGATCCGCTCAGCTGGAAAAACCGTTTGTCCACCCCGGCGGATCTGGGTGGACGGAGTGGTGAGTTTGATTATTCCACGGCAAACAAAGGGACTGAGAAAGAGAAACGCTGACGGTAGTGCGCGAAATATTGATTGGAAAGGTAAGGGGGTCATCGAGGATCATGCCAGAAGGTAGGCAATGTGCCTGAGACGAATCACACTGAGCGTTGGTGGCGAGAGAATATTCGGAACGGCACGGCCCATATTCATCCCGAACCACTCCCCTATGCCCTTACCGTATTATCAAGACTCGATACTTCGACCAAGCCGTTTCTTGCAAAATGCAGTAATGGCAATGAATACTGGATAAAGGCCTTTGGTCATGACACTGACCCTTGGCATAAAAGGTCGCTAGTCACGGATCAAATCGCGGGGCGGCTCGGCTGCGCTATGGGCGCTCCCGTTGCTCGAGTTGGGTTAATAGAAATCACGGACGCCTTTCTGCATCCTGACGTGAACCCGGAGCTCAATGACCTGGTCACTGGCGTTTATCATGCTTCCGAAAACATCAAAAACTGCTATGACGGTCAGTTCCATATAGAGGCCGAGACTCCTGCTGCACGGAGCAGAGTAGCAACATTATCGCTGTTTTATGGGCTACTTGTAGCCGATGATCACCAATACTTATATGAATCAGAGCCGCCACACCTGGTTCATTCTGTAGATCATGGCTATTTCTTCCCTGGTGGCGTTTCTTGGAACTGCCAGTCGCTGGCGAACTGTGCTTTCCCTGCCCTTCCGGATCAGCGTATAATGGACGAGTGTAGCTTCAGCCGAAGTGAACTGCAGTTTGCTGGTCGCGGTTTACGAGATGTCTCTGACAATTCGATAGCGTTTGCCGTCAGTTGCCCTCCGCCGGAGTGGGGTATTTCAATGGATGAACGCGTTGCACTGGCGATGTTTCTAAGCAGCCGCCGCAAAGCGATGCTTCGGTATTTGCTTTGAACAGCAGAACAAATGGTGAAAAAATGCCTGCTCGATATGTAGTTGTTCAGTATCTCCCTGATCCGGTAAAGGACGAGAGAATCAACATAGGAGTTATCGCTTTCGATGCAGATGGCGTTGATTGTCGCTTTCTCCATGATTGGTCTCGCGTTCGTTGTTTCGCCAATCGTCCCGTTGGTTTTCTTCAGGAGATTACACATGAGATGCAGCGTGCCTGTGGTGCCCAGCGGACCATGGATAGAATTAGTGATGATCGACGTATTACACCATCCTCCATTGTGGAGATGTCCAGTAAATGGTCCAACTCTATCCAATTCACGGAACCCCGAGGCTCTTTGCAGGGGCGTGTTGAATTAGTAGAGGATATAGCAAAGCGATTTCTGCATGAGACTGTACGCATTGAGCATCCCCATTTTCGGACACGAACTTCAGCCAAATCAATTGTTATAAATAATGTTCAAACAGTAATGGACAATTTCTTCTCGGAAGAGACTCGGAATAAATTCTTGAAAAAGAATGACCCCGTTGAGGGTTTACACGAGACGCATAAATTTGATGTGTCAATCAAAGGGGATAGCGGCAGGCCTTACTTCCTGGTTCATGGAATCTCGCTGGAGGGTCCGATGAATGAAGATCGTGAGGAAAGTTTAGGTGCATTCAAATATGCTATCTCTGATTATTTAATCAAACCGGATCATGCTCCTTTTGGCGTACTTGTACTACCACCGAAAGAACGGCTAGAGACGTACCGTTCTTTCACAAAAACGATACGTAATATGGGTGCGACTATTCTTAGTGAAGAAACGATTGATCAGGTTGTAGAGCGATTAATCAGAAACCAAATTCCCGCCCAATATATAGATGCGCCTTATTCTAACACTCAGTCATCTATATCCAAGGCAAAATAAGAGTAACGTATGGTTCAAGAAAAGCACCCTGGTTCTTTTACGGAACTAGGGTGCTTTTCTTTTTGCCTAGCAATAAAACATTTGTTTCATAAGCGTTCCTTCTGCCCGATAAAATAGTGACTCCGTGATGGATTGACCGCGGACCCTTTTGATCTAAAGGACACAGCAGACCATGAGCCGACACAACGATCTTTCCGAAAAACTGAAACGGGACCTGCAGCCCTCACCTGCTGATGGGGCCCGGACGGTTGCTCGAACGGTTCTTAGTATGGTGCCGCTTGTCGGTTCGCCCGCCGCCGAGCTGCTGAACTCCGTCTTTGCGGAGCCACTTAGCCGGCGTCGCGACGAATGGCTTGTATGGCTGTACAAAGACCTTTTGGATCTGCAGGAACGGACAGAAGGCTTTGACATCAACAAGCTCGGCGAGAACGAGCAGTTCGTGACTGCGGCGACCAACGCGATGCAGAGCGCGCTCCGGACGCATCAGGAGGTTAAGCGAGAGGCACTTCGTAACGCGGTTCTACATTCCGCTTTGGGCAGCTCGCTCTCCGATGATGTCCAGCTTATGTTTCTTGCTTATATTGATGATCTCACGCCTTCCCACTTGGACATTCTGCAGTTCGCCCGCCATCCGAAACGCTGGATGGAGCTTAACGGTGTTCCTTTCCCGTTGAT
>JAZKEA010000319.1:5143-5704 GCA_040387315.1 Armatimonadota bacterium
GGAGAATGCCTTACCGGAGCAGATAATGCTGTCAGACCTTCGCCACTTTCGTCATAAAGCACTGGCAAAATACCGAGCGGACGAATCTATCTACGATCTGCTGATTCAGGACCTTACGCGCCGAAACTTCATTGAAGCAGACCCTTTTGAGCGTATTCAGAATACGATGTCCCCGCAACGTATGCAGCTTTGCTACGTCACGACGTTGGGCCGGGACTTCCTTGGCTATATCTCAGCACCAGACTGAGATGGTGACTGGCATATTTATGGCCTTTATGTGCCGGTTCATCTCTCCTCACGGATCATGGTAAAACTCTGGTTCAGGACATAGCGCCGGTAACTGAGGCTTAGTGCTGTGAATGATTCGTCACTATCCAGTCTTTCGCCGTTGATGCGGGTGGCGCATCAACGGCGTAAGTGGTGCCATCGACGCCGGGGAAGCCGCGGACGGCTGAGTCTCACAGGCGGTTCGGGCTTGCCGCGATCCCGTGGCGGCGGAGCTCGGTGCCCAGCCGACCCGTGGCCGCCATCCAGGCCAATCGCAGGTCGCCGCGCAGGGAC
>JAZKEA010000320.1:0-6323 GCA_040387315.1 Armatimonadota bacterium
TTTCGTCGCGAGAAGCATGTTCCCCGTGGCGGACCGGATGGCGGCGATGGGGGTCGTGGCGGCTCGATCATCCTGGAAACAGACCCGAATCTTTCCACACTGCTCGATTTTCGTCCGAACAAGATTTATAAGGCCGGGCGCGGCGCAGACGGCCTTGGCAAGAATATGTTCGGTAAGGACGGCGACGATCTGATCCTCAAGGTTCCGGTGGGAACCCAGGTACACGTCGAGGGTACCGGCGAGGTACTGGCCGACCTCGCCTTCTTCCCGCAGCGCGAGGTTATCGCGGTCGGTGGGCGTGGCGGCAAGGGCAACCAGCACTTTGTCAACTCCGTTCAGCAGGCCCCCAAGTTCGGCGAGAACGGGGAACCCGGCGAAGAGAAGCACATTCGTCTGGAGCTTAAACTGCTCGCCGATGTAGGTCTTCTCGGCTATCCCAATGTCGGCAAATCGACGCTTCTTTCCCGCATCTCGGCGGCAAAGCCGAAGATAGCGGATTACCCCTTCACCACGCTTGTCCCGAACCTGGGCGTCGTCCGCGTGGATCGCGACCATAACTTTGTGGTGGCGGACATTCCCGGCGTCATCGAGAATGCCCACAAAGGCGCGGGGCTGGGAATTCAGTTCCTCAAGCATCTGGAGCGCACCCGCCTGCTGGTTCACCTCCTGGACGTGTCCGGCGTGTCGGGACGCGACCCGCTGGAAGATTACGAGACAATCAACCGGGAGCTTGCGGAGTTCAGCGCGGACCTTGCGTCCCTGCCACAGGTGGTTGCTCTGTCCCGTATCGATGTGCTGGCGGATCAGGAGAGCCTCGCGCCGCTGATCGCCCACTTCAAGGAGAAGGAAGACGTGCCCGTCTTTTCCGTCTCCAGCGTGACGGGTGAGGGAATCGAGCCGCTTATATACCATATGTGGTCCCGGCTCAAGGAGTTGCCCGCCAAGGGTACCGAGTCGCCGATGGCCTCCGGCCCGGTGCGTATCACCGTAGATTCCCGATCTAACCAGAACGATCTGAAAAACTTCACCGTTGAGCGGGACGCCGCGGGGGTCCTGGTCGTTGCCGGTAAGGGTATCGAGCGCATGATCGCGATGACCGACATGGAGAACGAGGACGGGGTGCGACGTCTCCAGCGCCGTTTGGAGCGCTTGGGTGTCTTCGACAAACTGAAGAAGGCAGGTGCCGAGGAGGGTGACACGGTCCGTATTCGTGATGTAGAATTCGATTACATTGATGAAGATCGAGAGGACGAGGACGACGACTTTATCGAGGTGTGAGAATCGACCAGAGAGCATGTATCTATCGTCTCCAGCACGCAGAGCGGCGATGTTTCTCACTTTGCTCCTGGCCTTGGCTCTCCTTATGGTCAGCGGCGCGTCAGCGCCCTCGCCGACACCCAGGGCCACTGTTCTGCTGTTCCTGTCCACTCGCTGCCCGATATCCAATCGTTACACGCCGCGCATTGCTTCGCTTAACAAGGCGTATGCAAAGCGCGGCGTTCGTTTTGTCGGTGTCTACAGCGAAAGTAATGTCACTGAAGCGGAAATATCGCGGCACGCGAAAGAGCACTCTCTCCCTTTCGAGACGATTCTCGATCCGTCGGGTGTTCGTGCCAAAAAGTACAGAGCAACCCTGACCCCGGAAGCGGTGGTGCTCGATGCAAAGGGCGCGATGCGGTACCGGGGACGTATCGATGACAATGGGGATACGTCCCGAGTGCATTCGCGAGACCTGGCGAACGCCTTAGAGGCGGTCCTTCGCGGCAAATTCGTAGCAAAGCCGCGGACAGCTGCGTTTGGGTGCGCGATCCAGGCGGTATTCTCGGGTTCCGCGGCTGCTCCGGACACGAAAGGAGACCTGATCACCTACACCAGAGACATCGCTCCTATTCTCAACAAAAACTGCGTGTCCTGCCACAGCGACGGTCAAATCGGCCCGATGCCGCTGACTGGCTACAAAAACGCGGCTGCCTGGGCGGAACAGATAAAGCGCGTCACCAGAGCGCGCACCATGCCCCCCTGGCACGAAAAATCAGAGGGTGTGTTCCATAACGAGCGCCGCCTGTCTCCGGGAGAGATCGGCCTGCTGGCAGCCTGGGCGGAGAACGGGACACCGGAAGGCAGTTCGCGGGATATCCCAAAGCTCCCTGCCCTGCCGAAAAGTATCTGGACACTCGGCGAACCGGACGCGCTTTTCCAGATGCCGGAGGCGCATCAGGTCGCTCCCGACGGACGTGATATTTATCGCTGCTTTATTATCCCGAGCGGTTTTTCGACCGACAAATGGATCGCCGGCATCGCGTTCGCACCGGGAAACCGCACCGTCGTGCATCACGCCTCGGTATTTGTTGACACCTCCGGAGCCGCCCGTAAGCTCGATGCCCTGGATGCCGCGCCGGGCTACACAAACCCGACACCCGGCAATGGTCCCGGCTTCACCGCGCCTTTCGGAGCGCTGGGCGGATGGACACCCGGTCACGCGCCGCGCCGTCTCCCGGAAGGGGTTGCGCTCTTTCTGCCCAAAGGAGCGGACCTGGTAATAGAGGTTCACTACCACCCCAGCGGAAAACCCGAAACGGATCAGACGCGCTTTGGGCTGTACTTCGCCAAAGGCCCCATCGATAAGCGCCTGCGCATGGGCGACGTCAGCAATATCACCTTTGAGATCCCGCCCGACGATCCGGATTATGTGGCGACCGCAACCGCGCAAATCCCTTTTGACATCACGGTTCTGTCCGTCACACCGCACCTGCACAACCTGGGACGATCTATGGCGATGACGGCGACGCTTCCGAATGGGCAGCAACGTTCCGTTGTCGATGTCCCGCGATGGGATTTCCGGTGGCAGCCCTCCTACCGATTTAAAAACCCGCTGAAGCTGCCGAGGGGCACGCGTTTAGACGTTTCCGCCCACTTCGATAACACGGACAAGAACCCGGATCAGCCGCATCATCCGCCGCGCTTGGTGCGGTGGGGCGAATCCACCTCGGACGAGATGTGCACCTGCTTCTTCGCCTATACCCTCGATAGCGAACACCTTGCGAGTGATGCGGAGCTGTTCACCGAGGATACCGTCATTGTTCCCACAGCCGATAAAAAGCCGTAGCCGCGGTTCAGCTGCTTTAACTGCCGTTTACTGCAGAGTGTCGTCCGACTCCAGATTGAGCGAGGACTCCTCCGGAGGAAACGGGGTTTCGTCCGGTCCGATAAGGGCGAAGCAGCTGGCGGCGATCCAGCCTTTCCTGCCCTCGTGGACACCTTCCAGAATGCGCACGAAAATACTCGAGATCGGAGGGGCCTCAGTGCTGTTATCACGGGGAACGATGAGATACTTGACCCGTTCCCCGGTGGCGGCAACAAAGACTTTGCCCAGATCCAGCAGTTCCTGGTAGCCATAGCCATCTCGTGCCAGAAAGACGTCCCGCAGTTCGCGCACCGCGGCGGCATCGGCAGCAACTTCAACCCCAAGACGGTTTTCGGGACTGGTCAGTCGCCCCAGGTCACCGGCGGCAGGCGAAGCAAGTGGTGTTAGCTGTGGCATCGGTTCAGGGCGCTTCGCCCCGGAGGCTCCCTCTTTTGCTTCGTTAGCCTCATCCTGCATTTTCACTACCTCTGCGCGGATTTTCTCCAGACCAGCATTGAGGCTTTTCAGGACACGACCAGCCAGGCCTTCACCTTCACGTACAAGGCCGAGCAGAAGGTGTTCGGTTCCAATATAGCCGCTGTTCAGCTGCCGGGCCTCGTCATAAGAAAGGTCGATGACCTGCTTTGCCCGAGGGGTTAGCTGCATATCCTGTCCCGGAGTTCCGTCGCCATGGCCTATTTGCCGCTCAACAGCGCCTCGAACACTGTCCAGGCTCACCCCAATCCGTTCCAGGGCTCTGGCGGCAGCACTGTCATGTTCGCGTATCAATCCGAGCAGCAGGTGTTCCGTCGAGACGAAGTTTTCGCCCATGCGTCCCGCCTCTTCCTGTGCGAAGAAGACCACCCGACGTGCCCGCTCCGTAAATCGCTGCCACATAAGCGTTCCCTCCCCCGTCCCGAATCTTCTTATGACTATCGGCCTCTCTTTGCCCATGCACTGTGCCGCAACAGATCATTCTTCAGAGGCAGAGGTTCGTCCTTCCTCCTTTCTTAGCTTGGCAGCGCCTCTTCGCTCCGTGCTATAATTTTTACGAGCCATGCTTGTTTCCTTTCGTTTCTGCGCACTCCTGATCACACTCTTTGTCTTTGGCGTTACACCCTCTGCGGCGTTCGCGGTGGAGATGCCCTGGTTTACCCCGGATGCCGTTTCACTGAAGGCGGCAGTACGTGATGCGGCGGTGGAATCGCTGCCGGGAAAATATGCGGTGGTACTTCCGGAGCCGTTTGCCGCACCTGTACCCCTGCGGGAAGCCCGGTATAACTGGCGGTTTTCGAGAGCCATTTATGTTTATGCACCCGTGCGGAAGACTACGGGACATCAGAAGCCGCCGCCCGGTCTGCGATTGGTTACAATCATTCATCACGAGCCAGCCGACCTTAGGATGGCGCAGCAGACCGGACGCTTAATAGCGCGTCTGCTGCGCCTGCACTATGAACATTTCGGTCGTGACGCGACGTTCCCAAGAGACGCCGATATCGCCGATGTCTGGCTCGCCCCGGACACTCCGCCGAATGGCAGTGACTTCGGGGGGGAGACACGGGACAACCAGGTCTATTTTTTTGCGACGGGAGCGCCGCGCTCCCCGATAGAATGGACCCGTACCATAGTGCATGAGTGGGGTCATCTGACCATGAATGCCGCCCGGGGGTTCCGAGAACCGGAGAACGATGCGGGCGGCTTTCTCGGGGAGCGTCTCTACTTGAAGTGGCTTCGGGCCGACAAAAACCTTCCCGTAAAAACGAACGACGGTGTGGTGCCTGAAGGTCTCGATCTTTACTATGAACGCCAAATCAGCCCCCTCATAGCGCGGTTCAGCAAATCCGGCCCTGCGGTAAAGGTTCTGAGTGCCATGGACCAGGCGGCAATGGACCTTTATATTGGTGGTGTGCTGGCCAGTGATACTATGCATGGTTCGCTGGTTACCGGTCACGCCTTGCGCAGCATCGAGGGTATCCGGCCACAGGACTTCTTTGTCGCGCTTCAAAAAGAACGTCCGTCTTCAAGCCGATCCGCCCGCACCAAAAAGAAAACATCAAAATAATGAGTTCCGTAACCAATAAAGCCGTGACGCTCGACGCTCCGTGCAAGGTCAACCTGACCCTGGATGTCGGTTTGCCACGCGCGGATGGCTTCCACGACATCGACTCCATCGTCGCCGTTTTCGCACCGCCTGCGGATGACATCACCGTGCGTCACACGCCCGGCGCAGCTAAAGGCGTTCTTCTGATCTGCAAGCATGTCCCCGACGGCTTTCCCAAAGGACCGGAGAATCTGGCCCATCGCGCCGCCGTTGCCTTCCAGGAGCAGTTTCAGATCCCGGGTCGGGTCTTCGTAAAGCTGGATAAACGTCTCCCGGTACAGGCGGGCCTTGGCGGTGGGAGCAGCGACGCCGCCGCCGTCCTTATCGCGCTGAACCGCCTTACCGAGGCCGCCACGATGGAGCAATTACGGGATATCGCCGCCTCCCTCGGCTCCGATGTGCCGCTCTTCTTGCAGGAGGGACAACCGGTACGCATGCGGGGACGCGGCGAACTGATAGATCCTCTGCCCCATCCTCTGCCGACCCTGTACGGGGTTCTGGTAAAGCCCGAGGTGGGAGTTCCTACCGGCCCTGCCTATGCCGCCCTGGATGCACTGCCCGACCGAGCGCCGGGAGAGTCTACCCTGCGCTTTCTGGATGCCCTGGCAAAAGGAAGCGGGGTTCGTAAGCTCGCCTCGCTTCTGCACAACGATTTCGAGAGCGCTATCCTGCCCGCGTACCCGGATGTCGCCGCGGCCCACCGTTCCGTTAAGACTGCCGGTGCCCTACGTGCTCTTCTCAGCGGCAGCGGCTCCGCGATTTTCGGGCTCGCTGAAAGCCGCGATCATGCACGGACCCTGGTAAAAAACCTGTGCGGACAGTATCCCTGGGTAAAAATGGCGACCAGCATTATCGCGGTGCCGGATAAGACGGCAACCACTCAATGAAGACAGCGGCTCTGATACTTGCCGGTGGCAGGATGTCGCCGGACCTTGCCGCCGTCGCGGACGGCGCGACCAACCGCGCTCTGATCCCGCTCGCGCCGAGTCGCGTGATGCTGGACTATGTGGTCGAGGCTCTGCAGAAAGGGTTCGTCCAGTCACAGGACGGCGGCGGACGCATCCTGCTGGCAGGGGACAATATTCCGCTTCCTGACGG
>JAZKEA010000320.1:6415-6822 GCA_040387315.1 Armatimonadota bacterium
CCACGGCCCCGCGGGCCCGGGCAAAGTTGGTTTCCGCTTCCTGACGGCTGCGTTGCCGTTCCGGGGGGAGAAACGCTGGTGGATACGCTGCTTAACGGCGTCGCCGCACTCGCCCCGGAGGAGACGCGTCTGCTGGTCGCGACCGCCGACGTTCCCTTCCTGACGCCTGAGGCCGTCACCGACCTACTTCAGCGCGCCGACGCCATGGGGGGAAATGCCGATTTTGGCTACCCAATCGTGGAAGCCGCACGCTGCCGGGAGCGTTTCCCGGAGATGAAGCGCACCACGCTGCGCATCAAAGAAGGGGAGTTTACCGGGGGCAACCTCGTTCTGCTGAACCCGGCCTTCCTGCGCGAGCATCAGCAGGTAATACGTGATGCTTACGCCCGTCGCAAAGATGTTCCCAA
>JAZKEA010000320.1:6832-7196 GCA_040387315.1 Armatimonadota bacterium
GGACCGGGGCTTCTTCTGCGACTGCTGGCATCCCGTGTCGTTCCCGGCATGCTCAGTATCACGCATCTGGAAGCGGCTGTAGGCCGCGTGATCGGCGGCGCGAAAGCGCGGGCTATTATCACACCCTATGCGGAGATCGGGGTAGACATCGACAAACCCGAAGATGTGCGAATCGCCCGAGCCGCTTTGTCTCCCATTTCTCGATAACCCGATAATCTGTCACAATCCCCAATCGTAGTAATGGACTGTATCCCAGTCCCTCTTGGGATTTTCGTAAGAAACAATTACGCTGCTTTTGTCGGCAGTAAGAACCCTTCCGTACCTCGCCGGTTCTTCTGCGAGCCTCGTCCTGGAAACAATCTCT
>JAZKEA010000321.1:0-11487 GCA_040387315.1 Armatimonadota bacterium
ACGTATTGCCCTTCTTCAAAAGGTACCAGGACGCCGGTTCGTGGAGAACAACTTCCATATTAAGTTGCGCTATCCTTCTGGAGTGTCGATAAGTGTCTGCAAACGCTCTGCGAGCGCCGCGGGAAAGCGAGCTACCCAGGTCTCATCTAACAATCCCACTTCCAAAAGATCCCGCAGATGTACGCGGTCTTTGTCCCTAAATGCCGTCAACTTGATTTGCACCAGCGCTTCAAGGGTCAGGATACGGTAACCGTCTGCGTTCAGGAATTCGGTGACCTCGGGATTAGGCAGTGCTTCGTGCGGACGAACTTTCTCCCCGGAGAAAACGAGATGGACCGCATCGCGTACTTTGGCGTTCGGACCATCGAGAAACACATCCATACCGCCAACATGCCGGTACACAAAACCTGCACTTCCCAAAACGGGAATCACACGCGCTAAGTCCGTGCGACGAATCAAAACATCTACATCTTGCGTGTTGCGTACCGCCGCCTCATCCACGCGTGTCACATGAGCGGCAACCGCGTTACCTCCGGCAACGGCATAGTCTATACCGGCTTTTTCTAAGGCGGCGGTTGCGCGCAGCAATCGGTCACGAACTTTTTCCACGGCGCTCACCATCCGATCCAGAGAAAAGTTGTTATACGTAAGACTCATTTCTTAGTGTACCTGTTTCTAAATATCACTACTGAGTCCCTCGGTGCGAGGCGTAGACGTTTAGGAACGGTATAGCTTTACGGTAAAATAGTACATGAGCGACGTAACCGAACCGAACCTCGAATGGACACAGATTGTCGCCGAGCGGAAGATCAAGGAAGCGATCGACGCGGGCGAATTCGATAACGTTCCGGGCATGGGAGAGCCGGTAGACCTGACCGTTGACCCCTTTACGCCCGTGCATCTGCGGATCGCAAACAAGGTACTGAAAAATGCCCGTGCCCTCCCGGAATGGCTTCAGCTGGAGAAAGAGATTCAGCAGGAGACCCTGGCGGTTCCGGCAGGACGCGAACGTGGTCTGAAGGCGATCCTGTTCGCCAAGAACGCCGCCTCGCGGGAGCGGGCTGTCGAAAAGCTGCGCGGCGACCACCATGAACGGATGGACACGCTGAACACGCTGATCCTGAAATATAACTTTGTTGCCCCTGTGACGGCTCAGCAGCCCTTCCGGTCTTTCAATATTAAGCGGGAGATGGTAACTCTGGAAGAAGATATCGCCGCAACGCTGGCCTCCATCCAGGAGCGTGAGAAAACGCCGGATCAGCCCAAACTGCGGCAGCGACGGCGGTTCTTATGGTAGCGGGCGAGGCGGATTCCGGCAGGTTCATTGATCTCTCCTCCGATACCGCGACCCGTCCCTCGGACGCCATGCGGCGGGCGATGGCAGAGGCTCCGGTCGGCGATGATCAGCGCGGCGAAGACCCGACCGTCAACGCCCTGCAGGACGAGGCGGCACGGCTGCTCGGCAAAGAGGCGGCGCTCTTCCTTCCCTCCGCGACCATGGCGAACCAGATCGCTATCAAGGTCCACACCCAGCCGGGGGATGAGATTCTGTGCCACGAGAAGGCGCACATCCGGCTCTACGAAGGCGGCGGCCCTGCCGTGCTTTCCGGCTGTCTCCTGAGACCGCTTCCAGGCATTCGTGGTGTTTTTACGCCTGAAGACGTGCGCGGTAGTGTCTTTCCGGACGATCCGCACTTTCCCCGGACACGCCTGGTCTGTGTGGAGAACACGCATAATGCCGCCGGGGGCTGCGTCTGGCAGCCCCGCGAGCAGCAGGCGGTGGCGGATGCGGCCCGTGAGTTCAGCCTTGCCCTGCACCTCGATGGATCGCGCCTGCTCAATGCGGCTGCCGCTCTGAATCTGCCTGCCGCGACGCTTACCGCTCCCTTCGATACGGTCACCCTCTGTCTGTCCAAAGGGCTGGGGGCTCCGGTTGGGGCAATACTTGCCGGGGACGGCGCTTCTATAAAAGCCGCACGCCGCTGGAAGCATGTCTTCGGGGGCGCGATGCGTCAGGCGGGAATCGTGGCGGCAGGTGGGTTGTACGCGCTCCAGAACAATCTCGAACAGCTCCGCACGGACCATCAGCATGCCGCCCTTCTTGCCGAAGGGATCGCGGGCATTCCCGGCGTTCGGCTGGACCCCGCTCCGGAAACGAACATCGTGTACTTCGATGTCGCGGGCACGGGGCTGACCGGACCCCTCGCGATGGAACGTTTGCTCGCGCATGGTGTCCGTGCCTCCGGGATGGGCGGTACCCGTCTGCGCTTTGTGACCCATCTGGATATTTCGCGAGACGACATCACGCGGGCCGTCGCAGCGGCGGGGCGGGCGTTCGCCGGGTAAAATCGTCTTGACACCGTTGTCAAACGCCGTAAAGGCCGGAAGGACCACGGTATGGATGTTGCGATTCTCGGGGCATCGGGGGACTGCGGCAGGGAGATTGCCGCCCAGCTGGTCTCCTCGCGCCTTCTGGCTCCCACGGAGCGGATGCAGCTGGTCGGCCGCGCAGGCGGGGCATCCGAGCAGGCGCTCTACGGCTTTGTGACGGATCTCACCGATGCTCATGCCGAGTACGTCCCCGATCTCGATGTCGCTCTCACGCCCAGGGACGTTGTCGCGGATCTGTGGGTGTTCGCCGCCGGGCAGACAGCGCCGACCAAGAGCGGGTCTGTAAACCGCGATGATCTGGCACTGAACAACGCCCGCATCTTCGCTGAGTACGCGGAGGCACTGGCGACGCATGGACAGGGGACCGAGGTCGTCGTCATCGTTTCCAATCCGGTCGAGCTTGGCGTTGCTATCTTCGCGCGAGCCATCGGTCGTGACCGGGTCATCGGGATCGGGGCCTATCAGGACACCCTTCGTTTTCGGCGCGAGATCGCCTGGGACCTGGGCGTTCGACGGCAGCGGGTCGGGGGTTTCATGATCGGTGAGCACGGCGATGGACAGGCGCCTATCTGGTCCAGCGTTGTCGTGCATGGCATGGAGAAGAAAGAGTTGGAGCGCGCCGTGACACGGCTGCGTCGCGGGACGGAAGATCTCGATTTCCAGCACTTGATCCGCGAGTCGCGCGAAACACTCTCGCACCTGGTGGCGGAAGGCCGAATTCAGGAGGCGTTCGCCTACGCGGACACTCTGCCGCCCGATGTGCGCGTCGTCGTCAAACCCTTTGTCACCCATCTTTCCGGCGCAAAAACAGTCATGGCGACCGCTAATGTCACCGTGGATCTGGTTCAGACCCTGCTGGACGGACGCGAGGTGCTGGTGGCAGGGCAGGTTGCCCTGGAACCCGGCGAGTTTTACGGGCTGACCGGCCCTCTCGGAGTTCCGGTGATCGCCAGCCCAAGCGGCATCATGCGTGTGGTGGAGATACCGCTCACGCGCGCCGAAGAGAACCAGGTGCGCGGCCTCTCCACAGACATTACGGCTAAAGTGACCCGCTGGATCGAGACCATGGAGGCCGAGGCATGAGCGAAAAAGAGACGAACGCAGACGAAAGCGCACTCTTCTACACGTTTGTGCTAAAACTGACGGACCGCCCCGGCGCGATGGAGTCGATCGCGGCGACCTTCGCACACCGGGGCATTTCGCTCTCCTCCACCCTCGGCAACGACGGCACGCTTGACCCTGAGGGCCGGGCGATCGTCCTGGTTACCTTCACGGCGACTCCCGCCCGTAAGGAGGCGCTGCGGAACGCCCTGCGACGCCTGTCCCGGGTCGTGTCCCTGGTTGAGCATAGCGCGGACGCCGCAACCATCCGCAAGAGCGCCCTCGTTCGCCTGGCGCCCAATGCGCCTGCCCCGACCCTGCCACCGGACACGCCCGGCTCTGTTGATCTGCTGGACTGTGAAGCGGATGGCTGCTGCTTATTCGCTGTCTTCGGGCCACCTGTTGCCGTAGACAAACTGCTTAATGCCGCCCGTCAGGCCGGGCACCTGAGAGGCGTTACCTATGCCCTGGTCGCGCTGTAAGGTTCCGATTTATCGGGCTGCTTGACCCAGCCGCAGCCAGCGCGCGGCGCGTTCGGCGGCATCGGCAAGCCACTGCGGGGCATGTGCTACCGCCTCATCAAGGCTGCAGGGGTAGGGTGGCAGAGCTATCACGGCGTCCAGATTCAGCTCTCGCGCAAGCTGCTCGCCGGTGACCTCGCCTGTCAGTCCGCCGACGACCGCGCCCACCGGAACGCCTGCCGCCTTAGCCCGCCTGGCGACCCCCGCGATAGCCTTGCCGCCCAGTGTCTGCGCGTCCAGCCGTCCTTCGCCGGTCAGTACCAGGTCCGCATTTTCGAGATGCGTATCGAACTGAAGGGCATCCAGCACAAGCTCCACGCCGGGAACCAGCTCCGCCTGCGGAAAGAGCCAGAGCAGGCCCGCGGCGGTTCCGCCCGCGGCCCCCGCACCGGGAACCTCCGACACGCGTCGCCCCGTTGACGCCTCCAGCACATCAGCATAATGCGCGAGCGCAGCATCGAGCCGCCGGACATCATCGGGAGTCGCGCCTTTCTGCGGGCCGAAGACCGCCGATGCTCCCCGTGGCCCTGTCAGCGGATTATCGACATCACAGGCGATTTTGAGATTGACAGCGGCAGGATCAAGGAGCAGGCCGCTAACATCCACAGACGCCAGATCCGCCAGTGCCGCCCCGCCGCGCGGCAGCTCTTGCCCCCGCGCATCCCGGAAGCGGACGCCCAGCGCGGAGAGAAGACCCGCGCCGCCATCATTGGTAGCCGACCCGCCCAGGGTAACGATAATTCGCCGGACCGTGGGATGCCGCACGGCAGCCAGAAGCAGTTCACCGACGCCGTAGGTCGTGGTCAAATTCGGGTCGCGTTTATCCGTAGGAACCAGTGATAAGCCTGCCGCCTCCGCGAGTTCGATCACCGCTGTCTCGCCGCCACCAAGCAGGGCCAGCGATGCTGTAACAGACTGGTTCAGCGGCCCGGTCACTGTATACGGGGTCAGGCTGCCGCCTGTCGCGGCTGCCAGGGTTGCCGCCGTACCCTCGCCGCCGTCGGCGATAGGCAGGAGCACACAATCAGCATCGGGAAAAACGCGGCGAAAACCGACGGAGATAGCGTCTGCCGCTTCCGAGGAGGATAAGGAGCCCTTAAAGGAGTCCGGGGCGACGAGTAACTTCAAGAATATCCTCTCCTGCCTCTTCCGCACGCTGACGCCGCTCCTCCTGACGCCCCTTGATGCGGCCCATCTGCTCCATGATCCGTTTCGCTTCGGCCTGCCGATGATTGAAGAACCGATCCAGGTGTTCCCCGAGCCAGAGCTTATCCGCGAGAGCGCCAAGGGGACCCGCAGGAGCTTCGTACTCTATTTGATCGGTCACCAAGGTCCCGTCCTGAAACGCGACAAACTTATGCCGGTGTGTCCAGGTGGCGAACGGTCCCTTGACCTGCCGGTCCGTGAATCCGTTGGGCGGGTTCCATTCCACGATTACCGATTCGAGCGTACGCCGGACACCGCCGTGCTTCGCCTTGAAGGTGACCTGGGTGCCAAGAGCAAGCGGACCCGGAGGCACAACCGCAGTGACCTCTTCCGCCTGATCCGGAGGACTGGTGCGGGCATGATTCTTCACATCCGCATGAAAGGCGAAGACATCTTCGAGGGAGCGGTCGATAAAAATCTGAAACTGTCGGCGAATGATAGGCACGACGCTATTGTACCCCGCGCTTCGAGGCTCAGTGCGGACTGCTTACCGCTTACGCCGCCTAAGAACACGAGTGCCTCCAAAGAAAAGAAAGGCGCCGCCTATTAACTGGAGAGCGGAGGGCTCCGGAATCTCTACCGGTGCCAGATTCCAGCCGATAGCATCAAAAGCTCTGAGGTCGGTCGCGGTAAGTGTGAGCAGTTCACCTGGGCCCGCGGTGGGGTCCATGACACCGATTCCCTGGTTGTCTTTCCAGTGGCTGGCCTGTCTGCCGTCTCCGTCATACGGACCGGTCGAGAAATCGCCCAGATTCGTCGTACCCTTGTCTATCGAGAAGTAGCTCTCCGCCCCCTGGGTCAGATCCGGAACGCCAAAACCTGCGCTCGCAGCCTCGGTGCTGGCGCTGCTGAATCGGAACAGGTCGAGTGTATTGAAAATGGCAGAGCCATCCAGATTTAGCGTGCCGTTAGGACCTGTTTTTGGTCCGGAGTAATAATCCACGATATCTACGCCGCTGATAAAACCCAGTGAGTGACCGATCTCATGCACTGCCAGTCCGACAAAATCAAAACCGCCACTGATGCCATTAGAGCGATCGAAGTCATAGGTGAAATCTGAGCTGAACTCAATCAGTGCATCTTGCGCGGAACCATTCACCGCCGTAAGACCGAGAGCCTTTGCATTCGCCGAGTTTACACGCAGGAAACTGTTATTCCTGGTGCCATTGTTATCAAGCACAACGGAACCTGAGGTGGTGTTCGTCAGAAACTGAAGCGCGGAGCCCGCCTGAAGATTTGATACGGCAATGCTGTCCAGGAGGGATGTCGCGTCGGCAGCCAGAGCGTTCCGTACCGCACTGTAGGAATAGCTGTTTGCCGTCGAATTCGCCTGTGCGAGAACACCTGGATCCAGACTGCGGAAGCCAATCGTAATGTTGATAGTGACATCATCACTGAGAAAGCTGGACCAGAGATTTCCCGCAGCGGTAAATCCCTGCAGCGCCTGCTGACTGGTGCCGGCCTGCGGATTGAAAACAAAGGAGAGCGCGTGCGCCGCCCGTGAGCCTAATAGTGAAAAAGAGAGCAAAATTCCTGCAAAAGCGGCAGCGGGAACCCTGCCACGGCGAAAATAAGACGTCATTGAGGTTGTTATTTTTCCTGCGGCACAACAGAGCTACGCTGACTGAAGGCACGGGGCATCCAGTATCTCCGTCAGCAGTTCTCGTGAGAAGTCCTGTCCAACGTCCCAGAGCGTGTCGAACCACGCGCTAAGCCCCAGAGTCGCCTCCGTTTCGCGCACAATCACGTTCAGCTCTGTCGGGTTTCCGGGGGAGGGAAGCGACAGATTCGAGGAACCAACCAGGGCGACCATTGGATGGCCGTTGGCACGTTCGAACAGATACGCCTTGGCGTGCAGGCGTCCCTCCGGGTAGATCCGGACCCGCAGCCTGCCGGTATTTGCCGCGCGGGCAAGACGCAGCAGAAGGCTCTTTGCGGCGGCATCGTCTACCGGGATATGGGCCAGGTTTTCGCGAAGCGCCTGCGCCGTTTCGGTCACGATCCGGGCGCGTTCCGCCCGGGCCGCGGCGGCGACATCCATCTCCGGAGACCGGGTATCATTGGGACCCGCGTTAGCCGATGCCTCGTCGGCAAGAGCCACCTGCTGCTCCTCCGTAAGTGTCCCTGCCGTATTACCGATCAGGAGATGCAGTTCGGTCGCTCCGCTCCGGTCCAGTGCATCCCATACGGGAGCAAGACCGGGAACAAAGAGATACCCTAGAGCCAGCCGGATACGACTCACTCCCGCCGCCGACGCCTCGATACGGACCCGCGCCAGGAGTGGTTCACCCCCAGGCAGAATATCCGCCATCACCCCGCCCGAACCGGAATCCTCTGCGCTGATCATGCTCGTTTTATGCCGGATTCGTCACGAAGCTCGCCCCGCCCCGGCAGCGCTTCAGATAGTTCAGCCCGAAGACCTGACCCGTCATCTCTAAATCGCCTTTGTAGACCGGGTCGTGCCAGCCTTCGATATCTATCGTGCCCTGGTAGCCGAACCGGCGCAGCTCGCTGATGACATCGGTCCAGTTCGTGTCCCCGAAGCCCGGTGTCCTATGGAAGCTCCACGGGGTCGGGCCATAAACACCGTCACGTCGGATCACATCCCAGAGGATCGTCGCGTCCTTACCGTGCACATGGTAGATCTTGCCCTTCTGCAGCCACTCGCGAAGCTGGGGAAGGGGGTCAATCAGAGCCACCATCTGATGGCAGGGCTCCCACTCCAGCCCCAGGGCATCCGATGGTACCGCATCGAACATCAGCTCCCAGGCGCGCGGGTTATGCGCGATGTTCCAGTCGCCGCTTTTCCAGTCGCCGCCCATCGCACAGTTCTCGAAGGCTATTTTGACTCCTTTATCTTCGGCACGCTTCGCCAGGGGGCCGAAGACCTCCTTGAACCGCGGCAAAGACTCCGGCAGAGACTTGCCCCGCACTCGTCCGGTAAACCCGTTGACGATGTCCGCGCCAAAGAGGTGCGCGTGGTCGATCGCCGCTTCCCACCCCCGCAGCGTTTCGAGATCAATCTCCCCGCTTTCCAGAGGATTGCCGAAGATACCGACCGAGCTGATAATCGCCTGGTCCCCGGCGGCATCACGGACCCGCGCGGCGAGATCGGAAAAGTCTACACCCTTCGCGGTCTGCCAGAACATGATCTGAAAACTCTCAAAACCATGGGGAAGTATCTGACGGATATAACTCGCCGGATCGGCGTCATTACCGCGTACAATGGTGCCGATACGGATATCGGTAAGAGGATCACTGCTGTGTAAGCTGCTCATGCCGGTAGTTTCGGTCAGGGAGTCCAATTTTCCTGTCTTACGGACGCTTGGGGGCTTTGGGCATCTTGAAAATCGCGCGGGCGCGGTCCTCGGGCCGGATACCATTACCGCCCTCCCGGACCTCCGCCCGCGAGTCGGTATCGCCGACCGACGAGACACGGATGCGTCCGACGTAACGTCCGCCGCGCATCACGACCATCTCCTGACCGCGACTGATACCGTCCCGGCTTCCCTGGTTCAGGTTGACCTCGGCCCCGCCTCGTACCAGGAGAACCGTCGCCTCCGCGGGCTTATAGTTGTTCATCTCACGAACGACACTGAAAGCGGCATCCGTAATCGCCTGCTGAATCAGCGTGTCCTCGTCGATGGCCTTGGTCTTCACGGACGAGCTGCCGATCTGAATCGCCCCGTTCGCCAGCTCACCGGTCTGTATATCCGTCAGCCGAACCGCGAGCGTAACCCGTGCCCGGCGTGGATTCTCGGTGAACGAAATCTCGGTGATCTCTCCATAGGCCACATAATCGGACCCGATTGCCTGCCCGAGTCGCTGTACCTCGTTGGGGCTGAGGGGCAGCGTGAGGTCTGATGCCTTGATCTGCTGTTCCATCTGCGCGCGGGGTATGCTGTCAAAGCGTCCCGTACGGGTCATCTCCAGAACGACCGCATCCGTCGCGGCCCGTCCGAGAATAGCGGGCGAACTCGACAGCGGCACAACGCTGAACTCTAGCATAGCAACCGTTGGCACACGCTTCACCTGGGCCTGAACCCCAGAGGTAACGCCCATCAACACTGTCAGCGACAGTGCCGCAATCAGAGAGCGTCGTGTAGGTCGCTTGAATTCTTGGTTATTTATCTTTCGCATAGCTTATTGTCCCTGTTCCACCTTAGCACTTCGAGACACGAAAATAACTTGATTCCCTAGACGAACCCTGCTCCTTCGGCCTTCTGGAAATTGCACCTGTGATTCCGAAGCACTTACCGAGAATACACGTATAAAGTTTACGCGCTCATTTCCTCGGATAACTATCGCTTTATCTCCTACACGGATGCCATCGCGGCTGCCACGATTGATCGTTGTTGAATTTTCTTCCATGGTAGTTATCACCGCGGTTGGCATCTCGCAGGAAGAATAAAAGGCGGATTCTGCGGCTCTTTTTATAGCCTGTTCTATCAGCATTGCGTCCGTTCCTGTAGCAGCGGGCAATGAACTGCCTACCACGGACGTGTTGTAGACTATCTCCCCGATGATTACGTGCATCAGAGAAATAGACAGTTTGACGTGGGCACGTCGCGGTTTGTCCGTGAAGGACACTTCTGTAATCTCGCCGTTCACAACCCTATCGACACCCAGATTCTGACCTAATTTAACCGCCGCGTTGCTGCTCATCGGCAGATGAAGATCAAGTTCCTTTACTGCCTGTTCCGTATCCTTGCGGTCCTTGACCGAATAGAGATTTTTCCGCGACATTGCCGCAGCCACTGCCTCTGTTGCTGCTTGACTTAGCGTTGTAGAAGAATGAGAGGGCGCTCGAACTTGAATCTCCAGCACCGCTGCAGTCGGAACAGTCTCTGCCTGCGCTTGCAAAGCGGGTGTTAGTGCCATCAACAGCGGCATTAACAATATAGTTATTAGAACTCGTCGTGTCCATATATTGGATTCATCTTGCATCTAGCGATAGTTCCTATGGCCTCTTTGGTCGAAATACCGCCTGATCTGGATGTCCAGGCCGAGGACGTCTTCCTCCTTCAGGAAAGGACACCCATGATTGCGCATACCCTACTTTATAAAGACGAAAGAAATTAAGGCGCTCGCCGCCCCGAATCAAAAACGCCTCATCGCCAATACGAAGACCGTCACGACTACCACGATTCACGATTACCTCATCCGGAATATCGCCCACCGTTACTTTTGCTATAGGCATCGAAATCGAACTGATGAATGTTTGTGCGTAATAATCTGCTTGTTGTATTGCTTCTTTCAACTGTTCCACATCGCTATTTCCTCTGACAGCAGGTAACAGACGGAACATGGAGAGGCCAGTGTTGACGAAGTCGCCGGTGACGGGATCAACTACCGAGAGTTGTATCATGACACTGTTCTGGCGTGGTTTGACGGCAGGGATAACTTCGGTTATTTTCCCTGACGCGACGCGATCTACCCTCAGGTTCTTCCCTAGTATCTGCATCTCACCTTTTTTGAGTGGCAGACGAAAACCAAAATCCTTGATGGCCTGCTCTACCTCTTTAGGTGGAATGACTTCGTTACCCTTTTGTCTCAGTACTGCTGAGATGGCCTCGGTCGCGTCCCGCTCTAGATTTCGAGAGCGGAACTGAATCTCTGAAGGACCTTCTAGTTCCAGCAGGGCTATTCTGCGGGGGCGTGGTGCCTGTGGTTGCAATTCTGCCGCCATTAGAATAGTTGTTGAAAGCAGGAATAGCAGCAGAAAAGCCGTCCATCGTCTCATGTTTATGCTCCCAACTTAGGTGATGGCAGAGAACGAAGCGCGAGGTCCAGTATTCTGGTTGTCTTTGCCCCCTCCTCGCCCGTGACGTGGGGGGAGGTCGTGTCTCCCTTGTAAACATCGACCAGCGCCTGAACAAACGGGAGATGAACGGGAGAGGGTATCGGGTACGCAAAGGTTTCCGGGGCAGCACCCCCGCCTTGATGCAACGAGAACGTCTCGCCGTCGAAGGGATCGAGTATAAGGGTTCCCTCGGTTCCGTAGATTTCCAGGGTATCGCGGGACGGAGACGCCTGATAATGAAAGCCCGCCGAGACGAGCGCCCCTGATGCCATCCGCAAAGCCAGAACCACATCGTTCTCCGCCGTATGATGCCCCAACAGGTTCTCGGCATAGCCGGAGACTTCCGCGACATCCCCGAGCAGATGAAGGAGCATATCGATACGATGCGATCCGACATCGAAGAAGTGTCCGCCGCCGCTGACTGCCGGATCGGTGCGCCAGCCGCCCGTGCCGGAACGTGAGCAC
>JAZKEA010000322.1:0-1591 GCA_040387315.1 Armatimonadota bacterium
CCCCCTCGCCCGTCTGCGGGAGAGGGGGAAGGAGCCTAAGCGACGGGGGTGAGGGTCGGACAGGAGGGGCGCGAGAATCCCAATAGCTCCTAGAGCGTGATCAAGATAGAAATCAGCGTCACCACGACACCGAGCAGGGCGGCAAACGCCAGGATCACGCCGTACACGTTCAGCATCAGGAACGCCTTTAGCAGCGATTTGCCCCATCGCTGACCGTAGACCCGGCGCAGCGCAAACGCCCCGTAGACCGGCAGCCACAGCAGCAGCAGATTGGCGTAGTTGTCCGCGTTCGTCACCTTCACCGAATTGACGATTGAAACCAGCGTCAGAACCACGAAAAAGAACGTGTGGCAGTGCAGCTGAAAGACGAAATGCTCAATGTAAAGGCGCTTATTGCGGCGAAGATACAGCGGCAGCATAAACAGGGCGAGCAGCGGCACGGCGAACAGCGTCATGTTCGACAGGGTACCGACGGCGATAGCGCGGATCGCATCGCCGGGGCTTTCTCGCAGGCGGATCAGTTTTCGCTTGACCGCCTGCATCAGAGGCGGATCTGTCGGCTGTCCGGTTCGCGCCCTCTGGTCCTGCACTTCGCGATAGTCGAAGACACTCGCCGGGAGCTTTTGAATGTCAATCGTCTGACCGTACATCGGAAAAGGCGGGACATTTACCCACTTTGTCTTGTCCAGGGTGCCCCGCACCGTCGCCCGAGCGGTGGTAGTGCGGGTACTCACCGTCACGCCCGATCTCGGAACAGGCTTCCCCGCGTTTTCTTCCCGCATGCGCCGCTGCAGGAAGTTCTCGATATCGTTGCCGGTTACGGGATAGAGCAGCGAGAAGATCAGAAAAAACGACGCGGACGTGAACAGGTACATTTTGAGCGGCGACAGAAACCGGATGCGTCGCCCCTGCACGAACTCATTGGTGAGAAATCCGGGCCGAAACAAAAGCGCCCAGAAGGTCCGCGCCAGTTTCCCGTCGATCTGCACAAACTCGGCGCACGCTTCGCGCACAACCGTTGAAAACGGGAGCACGCGCGGCTGGTTCTCCTGACCGCATTTCGGGCAGTAGACAGACGTGGGGTCGGCGAACGGCGTGGTGCAGTTGAGGCAGGCGGTCGGCAGTTCTTGCATCGGTTGCGACTACAATACCTCAAAACCGCGAAATGGTCGAAGCGGCCCCTCCAGGACAGATATGTCTGGGATTAGCCCTCGCCGGATCGCCGCGCGGGCAGGTCGCTTTGTGGTTCTCGGCATCCCGGTGCGCCGCCTGCTCTACCAGGGGTCTGGACATCATCGGAACGGAAATATACGCTGAGGAAGCTTTGTTGTTAGTATCAGGAATAGGGATGCCAAATAGCGTGTAAGTTCGTGTATACTCTACTCCGGACTCCCCAAAGCGCCCCATTGCAGGAGAGGTTAGAAAGGAGACGGGATGATGTCGGATTTGATGTCAGAGTCGAGCAAGCTGGTCATTTCCGTGATGCTGGCAGTCGACGATACACCAGCGGCTGTCGCCTGGTACAAGAGCGCCCTCGGCGCAAGACTTCTCTGGGACCTGGGCAGCGTGGCAGGACTTGAGATTGAGGGTG
>JAZKEA010000323.1:0-7294 GCA_040387315.1 Armatimonadota bacterium
TCGGGTCCGTCTTTTTTTGTTACCTAGTCAATTATTAGCCGGGATAGGTCGGCACCGCCGAGCGGATAACGGTCAAAAGTTTCAGGGCTTGATTCACCATCCCCTGGCGTGTCTTCTGATAATCTGCCGGTGACAGGCTCCAGAGCGGTTTTTTGAGGACGGCGGCGACATACACATCGGAGGCATCCGTCAGGTCTTTGCGAAGCTGCCGGTCCTTCAGATCACGAATGTAGTTTTTCAGCGCGCCGAAGTAGCGCACATCATCTATCCCCTCGCGCACCCCTTCCCACTGGATCGTGTCGATGACCCCGCCCTGAACCGGGTAGAAGACGCCGGAAGGCGTACCCGTCGATGTCATTTCCATATAAGGATCGACGATAGCGCCGTACAGAGGAGAGCTGTTCAATCCGGTGCGGCAGAGCAGGTAGCCTGCCAGCAGGCGGTTGCGCAGCGGGTTTTGCAGCGCCAGGTTCCAGGACCAGTAGTCATGGTTGCCGATCTCTCGCTTACCGGTAGCCACCAGGTTTGAGGTGTAGTCGGAACTGGCGGCGAAGACCGGGGCGAAGACACTGCTGAGGGCGGGAGACAGCGAATCATACGTCGCTTTCGAGCCCACGGGCGCAACAATCAGCGCTTTGTTGTTCGATGCCTTTCGAACCACTTTAACGTACTCACCAAGCGGCCCGGCTGGCTCGTTCTTCCCCGGCGTCGGGGCGGGAGAAGCGGCGGCTGCCCCGGCGGACGCGAGATCGGAGGGCATTTTGTAGTAGATCTCGAAGGCAGAGCTGAGACCGGCCCCCGCTCGAAGCGCCTCGACCTGCTGAATCTCCTCCTGGGTACGCAGGGGCGTATTAACGACCACGGGACCGTTGAGGGCAAGGCCCGCCTGTTTATACAGACTGAGCGCCTGGGGAAGAGACGAAACAGGATCACTGATCGTTACTATCTTAAATCCGTGATCACGGACATTCATCAACTGCGCCGTGTACGCCTCAGGCGTCATCACTCGCTCTCCCGCCGCAGCGCCGTCGGGCGACAGTCGGGATCGCAGGTCGATACCGTACTGCAGAAAGGCGGTACGAAGCTGCATTGGCAAAATATTGACGCGGAGCGGCAGAGTTGTCGGCTTCATCCCAAGGGCCGAAAAAACAAGCTGCCCGCTGTAGATCGAGTTGACCTGATTCCTGGGCACATTGACGGTCACCCAGAACTGCTTGCTCGTCCCTGCGGGAATATCGGTTAAAGGGTCTCCGGTGAGGCGTACAGCCGGAAGATCCCCTTCCAGCTCTTCTCTATCGTCCTTCATGATCAGCTCGGGCACAGGCGCGGAAAGGTCGGTGCGCGGTTTGCCATCCCCGAGACGAATAACGTGCAGGCTGATCGCGGAGAGAGGCAGCTCGGATTGACCGGACTCGGAGCGAAACGGCCCAACGGCTTTAACCGTGGCGTTTTTCAGATCGACGGCGGAAAACACGCTGAAGGTGACCGGTTCCGATTCCCCGGCACAGGCAGTGACATCCAGGCGTGGCGGAGAGGCCAGTTCCTGCGGTGAGGGAGCAGATTCCGGACGGATAGGCTGAAACGGAGGCCGGACATACAGCGCATACGGCAGCGTAGCCTGCTTCTTCAGCCGGGTCACGAGTGACGGGGCATAGAGCTGCTTCTCATCCAGACTGGCGGGACGCACGACGAGCTGAAGCGATCCCTGACCGGTCTTGACAAAAGCCGCGACCCGATTCGACCCGACCTGCGCGGCGCGCAGCTGCTCGTAGTCACCGGTGGGGTTCCACAAGGCGGCAGAAGGAGTCGCCGGCGCGGTTTCGAAATCATCGATAACCCCAAGGGACGGGTCCGTCGGACCGCTGACAGCAGTAGCCCAAACAAGGTCGTCCACGAAGACTTTTGCCGTGGGCGCGGCTGTCACCGCAATCTGGAGTGTGTTGATCGTCGGCAGCAGGGAGAATAGAGTGTCGGAGGCGGTCGAGGAGTTGGTTTCAGGACTCTGTTCCGATTGGAAGGTGAACTCCGAAAGCGGCAGAATCACGGTCTTCCATCCCTTGTAGTCCAGCACGACGGGAGCGGAAGCGTAATAGGCCTCGACCCCGCCGACCGCACTACTGGTGGGTGACAGGAGACGAATCTGGACTTTCGCGCCCGAGCCATCGCCCAGAATACTTACTCGAATGGCATCGGTTCCGGCGGGAGCAGGGGCGCTCAAACGCCGCTTTATTACCGCTTGTACCGGATTGGCTGCCGCCACAGCGGGCTCAATCGCAGCGGAAGCGGGGGAAGGACCGGGCGTCGCCGGGGTCTGGGCTGCCCCGACCGATGCGACTCCCGCGGTTAAAAAGGCAGCGGACGCCACCAGACGAGCAGGAAGGGAGATACTCCTCCTGGACATAGACAAAAACCTCCGAGGTGCTGACAAACGATAGAAACAAAAATACGACAGGGCAAGAAACAGAGTGAGAGGGCAGCAATACGACTGCCCTCTCAACTTCCAAGCAAACCGGGACTCTTTTCACACAGTGCCGGGGGTGATCGACGTAGCGCTCAGATACCAGTCACCGTCAATATACACCAGCGTATAACGCACTTGGGCTGTGTGCGTAGCGCCATCACTGCGTGAGCGATAGGTATGCTGCGCATACGCATTGACCAGGCCGTCGCTGCGCTCGCGCACATCCGTAAACCGGAATGAGGTCGTCTGGACCTGATCCGAAGCGTCTGCCGCCAGCGCTAAAAAGTCCACGCGGCGCAGCGAGTAAAGGAGGCGGTCCCCATCAAACACGGCGACAGGAACATCCGGCTGCACACGGCGTCGCAGACCAGCGGCATTATCCTGCTCCCAGAATCGAATGATATCTCGTAAAGCAACACCGAGAGACTGTCCGCGGCTCGCGTTTGCAATCAGATAGGGATCGCTTGCGGACCAGGGAGAGATCACGATGTTGGTGTCGCGTCCGTCCAGATACGGATAGGGCGCTCCGAGAACGACGTAACGAGACGAGACGTAGCGCGGACAGCCAGCATAATACCCAAAAGGGGAAAAGAACGTTCGACCGGAAACAAACGTTGTGGTGTAACCCGGAAAAGCGTACCCGGCGAAGGGATTAGTGGGGCGCACGACAGTCTGGCCCACGGGGTAGGGGTCAGGGTTTACAATCACCACGTTTCCCGCCCCTCCGTAGGGGTAGCCGGGATAGCCATATCCCGTATAGGCAGGGTAAGTCGGGTAGCCCGGCTGCTGGATGATGATCGTGCCGCCGTTTACCGAGTTAATCCCCCCCAAAGGGCCATTGAGTGGATTTACGTTCACCGGTGCGCCACCGCCAAACGGATTCATCATCGGAGGAGCCGCTTTGGCTCCGTTAATCGGAAAGGGTGTAAACATCCAGCCGGGAAGCGACGAGCGGGTGTCTCTGGCAGGCTGAGGCCGACGGTTCCTATCCTGATTCCTATCATAATTCTGTGCCTGGGCGCTTGCCGCAGCAAAAATCGATAAAGCGGCGGCGGCGGTGGCTATTCTGTTTTGTTTCCCTGTCATCCGCTTCGGCTCATTTCTAACGGTAACATTTTCGACGCTGAGGTCGTTTTAGCTCATACCTTCAATCTATAGATACGTCGACGCGGCGCCAAATGTGACCTATATTTGCGATATTCACTAAATTTTGTCCACGCCTGCGTTCCGGGGTTATGACTGACAGCGTTTTTGAAGAGCTGCCCGATCATGGATCGTAATGTGAAAGGACGAAGCCTCGACGCTGATATACCCCTTTGTCTTGAAGTAGCCCATCGCCTTGTTCACAGACTCGCGAGAGGCTCCGACGATACCCGCAAGGTCGTTTTGCGTGAGGCGCAGGGCGATCCGTTTCCCCTCAGGAGAGTCCACCCCGTGCGTGTCGGAAAGAAAGAGAAGCTGCTGGGCAATCCGGCCATAAACATCCTGCGAGGACAGGACCTGTATCCAACTTGTAGAGCGGCGAAGACGGCCCGCAATCTGCCGCAGAAGCGAAACAGCGATACCGGGCATATCAGCGAGACAGCGGTTAAAGTCGTCTGCGGAGAGCATCAGCACCTCGGTCGGTTCCAGAGCCACCACATCGGCGGAGCGCCCTTCCCCGTCCAGAATAGAAAGCTCGCCGAAGAAATCCCCGCGCGCCATCAGTGCGATAATGGTTTCGTTATCCTCGCCCGAGCACGCGACCTTTACCTTACCGGACGTCAGGATATAGAGGGCATCCCCCGGGCCGTCGCGGTGCACGATAACTTCGCGCTCGGAGAAGCTTCGGCGGCGGAGCCGACTTGCAACCAGCGCTGTTTCCTCCGCGTTCAGCCCGGAAAATAGTGGTACAGCGGTAAGGGCTTCTTCTGTCAGCATGGCGACGCCATACCTACCTTCCCAGCGACTCAGGAAATCGCTGATAGAGCTTGATGGATTCCTGCAAGGAGACGCGCGCCATCGGAGGAGCCGAGGGTGGCGGAAACAGCGCGCTCAGGGTGCGGCATCATACCAAGGATGTTGCGTTTCGGTCCGCCGACGATACCGGCGATATTGTCTCGGGAACCGTTCGGGTTCGCCTCCGGCGTCAGGGAGCCATCCGGCTCACAATAGCGAAAGAGAACCCTGTTTTCAGCAATCAGGCGAGCATAGGTGGCATCATCACAGGTATAGCACCCCTCTCCATGCGCGACGGGAATTGAGAGTACTTCTCCCTGCCGATAAAGGGTGGTAAAGGGAGAATCGGTGGTCTCGACACGAAGATTGACATGGCGGCAGATAAAGCGCAGACTCTCGTTACGGATCAGCGCGCCCGGAAGCAGGCCAGCCTCGCAAAGGATCTGAAAGCCATTGCAGACTCCGGCAACCAATCCGCCCGCATCGGCAAAGCGGGCGACTTCGGCCATGATGGGTGCGAAGCGCGCGATAGCTCCGGCACGAAGAGCATCCCCGTAGGAGAACCCTCCGGGAACGACAACGGCATCTACCCCCTGAAGACTGCTCTCCTGATGCCAGAGATATACCGTATCCCCATGCTCCGTTTCGAGGAATGCATTACCGGCATCCCGGTCGCAGTTAGAGCCGGGAAAAACGATTACGCCGATACGCGGCCTGGACTTTGCACTCTGCCCTGTGGATAACCCTGTGGAAACTGTGGATAACTCAGAGGTTTCCGCAGCGATCACGGCAGTCATGCGGAAACCTCGATCTTGTAATCTTCCGTGACCGGGTTAGCCAGCAATCTGTCACACATCGCGGCGACTCTGGATTTGATTTCCGCCTCGGGAGTTCCGTCGGCGATTCGCATCTCGATGATCTTGCCAATCCGAACGCCGTCCGCGTCATCAAATCCGATGCCATGAAGCGCAGACTCGACAGTTCTTCCCTGAGCATCGAGCAGTGTGGGTTTGAGCGTAACGGTGACGGTGACTTTAGGCATCTAAAAAACAGTTCCTCATCGTCCTCAAAAACAGGAATCCTGAATTTATGAAGACGCGCTTAGTATGCCACGGTCAGACATTGCTGTCAAGATGAACCGACCCTGCCCTGCTAATCCCTCTTCCCTTCCCTGGCTATTCTCTACCACAATAAAGCGAGCTTTCTTAAAGATAAGAAAGCGCCTGTCTTAATCTCTTTATTACTGTTCTATATCTATATTGATTAGTATCAGTAGTAACAGTGCCTGTGGAAACTGTGGAAATCGTTGTTTGCTTTGTCTGAAAAAGTTGTGAAATAACTCTGGAGAGACATCTTCTACCCAAGTCACTTGGCAAAAACTATACTTTTCACGGCAAACTTGCCGCAAACAAAAACCTGTGGAAAACGTTGTTTGCCTGTGGATAACCTGTGGATAACTTTGGAAATCGGCGAAAGTTATCCACAGTTTCCACAGGCGCTGTTTTGGCAAACACTTTGTTTCCACAGGTTTTTCCACAGGCTGTGGAAATCGTTGTTTGCTTTGTCAAAAAGAGTTAAACAATAGTGTCTTAGCGCCGGGAAAATGCCCTGTGATTCTTTGTTAAACCGGTTGTAAATGGCAAACTACCTAGTGAACTATTCCTGTGGAAATCGTTGTTTGCCTTCCTATTGCTATTATTGCTCGAAAAGTCATTTTGCCTCCAATAAACACCAAAGGCCGCCGGGGTCATCCGGCGGCCTGGGCGCGAAGCTGTGTGGTTAAATCTTCCACGAGGCTTTTAAGGTCATCGTCATAGGGTATCTGAGTTTTTACCTTGTCACACGAGTGCATCACGGTGCTGTGATCTCTCGCGAATATCTGCCCTATACCCGGCAGGCTCATTTCGGTCAGCTCACGCATCAAGTGCATTGCTATCTGGCGGGCGTTCACGATGTCCCGGTCCCGCTTCTTTCCGGACAGGGCATCGGGCGGCAGTCCAAAGCGTTTTGCCACGACCCGCTGGACCAGTTCAGCGGATATGGCACCATATTCCCCGCGTCCGTCGTACCGGCGTCCCAGCGCCGCAGAGACTGTGGCGGCAGGATCATCTCCAAGAGAGGGCTTACCGTCCGGGTCTGCTCCAATACCTGCTGCGATGTAGTAACGCTCCAGGATGCTGGATGCCAGCTCGGTGGTTACCGGCGAGTTGATAACCGAGGCGTAGGCCACCAGCTTGACGAGCGCGCCTTCGAGCGTCCGAATGTTGCTCTGCACCAGTTTGGCCATGTAGAGCAGCACCTCATCCGGAATCCGCATTCCTTCGCCATCGGCCTTTCGGTGCAGAATTGCCAGACGGGTTTCAAGATCGGGCGGCGCTATATCGGCGATGAGGCCACACTCGAAACGCGAACGCAGCCGCTCGTCCATCATCCGGAGTTCGCGTGGCGAACGGTCTGAACTGATGACGATCTGCTTTCCGGTCTGGTAGAGGGCGTTGAACGTGTGGAAAAACTCTTCTTTGGTGTGTTCCTTGCCCCCTGCGGCAATAAACTGTATGTCATCCACAAGCCACAGATCGACGGAGCGCCACTTGCGTCGAAACTCGTCGGCACGCTGTTCCCGCAGGCTGGTGATGTACTGGGAGGTAAACGTTTCGCCGGAAAAATACGCAACGCGCCGAGGATCTATCCCCTTTTCACCCGCGATCTCGTTGCCGATGGCGTGCATCAGGTGCGTTTTACCCAGTCCCGACGGCCCATAAAGGAACAGCGGGTTATAGATCTGACCGGGCGACTGAGCGACGGCTTTCGCACCCGCATGCGCCAGTCGGTTGGATGGCCCGGTCACAAAGATTTCAAATGTGTAGCGGCTGTTCAGCAGCGGAGC
The DNA here is from genome assembly GCA_040387315.1 of Armatimonadota bacterium. Classification (GTDB taxonomy): domain Bacteria; phylum Armatimonadota; class Armatimonadia; order Armatimonadales; family Armatimonadaceae; genus JACMJB01. Next base: position 7,287 of record JAZKEA010000323.1, read on the forward strand.
ATCGTTCG
>JAZKEA010000324.1:0-685 GCA_040387315.1 Armatimonadota bacterium
AACGTCACACCACCGCCGGGGAATTCAGAGGATTCACCCTAATCGAGTTGTTAGTCGTCATCGCGATTATTGCTATCCTCGCCGCGATACTATTTCCCGTGTTTGCGCAGGCTCGGGAGAAGGCACGGCAAACCAATTGCGCTTCCAATCAGAAGCAAGTTGGATTGGGGATGCTCCAGTACATGACTGATTATGATGGTGTGGTTCCGCTGTTTCGTACTCAGGACCAGTTCTTCTGGAATAATGCCACCGGGGGCCGCGTCTCTTTCGGCGTCTATTCGGAGGCGGGTCGTGCGACCGGCACCTACTGGCCCAGCCTGATCCAGCCTTATATGAAAAGCTATGCATTATTTGGCTGCACCTCGGAGCAGAATTCAAGCGTTCTGGATACTGGGTTCCCCGGTTATATTCAGTATGGTCCCAACTTCGGCATCAATGCGGAGTATTTATATAAGACATTAGACGGAAATTGCAAATTTATCTATGTGGCTGATCCCGCCAATACACGCTTTCCTGCTCCGGTAAGCGATTCAGATATAAAAAGTCCCGCGGGCACGGTCGCTTTTGCTGACCTCAAGCAGACAGTTACCGCTACTGCGACGGGAATCAGCTCGTATTCCTCCGGCGGTTATCTCCCCAGCCCCGCTGCTACTACCGCGCCCGATTGCTGCGTTCAGTTCACCAA
>JAZKEA010000324.1:695-1984 GCA_040387315.1 Armatimonadota bacterium
CAGTGATGACCTGCTCGAGACAGTCACCGATCCAAAAGGTTTTGGTGCGGGCCGCTTCGCTCCTCGCCATAACTCAGGCGGCAATGTAACGTTTATGGATGGGCACGTGAAGTATCACACACCAGGGCAGCTTGCTATCGGCACAGACTGGAATAAGACTAAAACTCTGGCTTCTGTCCTCATCACGGACACAAACACATTCCTCTGGGATCTCAAGTAACTGACTAAAATCGCCCACTTCTTCTTTTGAAGTATTAGGAAAATCTCATCCATGAACACCCGCCCAGTCTCGACCCTCTTTTTGAGTGTTGTCACTATCACAGCCGCACTCATCGCATCAGGATGTCAGGGCAAAACGGACAGCGACACTATAGGGGCCGCTCCTCCAGCCCCCCCGAATGCGAAAGCGCCCGCCCCGGTAACCAACAAACCGGCCCCCGCAGGTGGATCCGATGGCCTCTCCGGAGGCGGCGCGGCGCCATCCACAACAACGGAGGCTGCGCCGGTACCCGCCTCCGGTAACTAGGTGTAACGGCAAAGTGTTTTGGCCCGGTTCCTACGAAGATAGCTTCTTTTTGAGAAACCGGGCCAAAAAGCTTTGGCTCAGCGTGTCAGCGGGATGCAATCTTCTGCTGATCAATAATATGTTGCGGAAATTTCGTCAATTTGCGAATGAACCTCCCGCTGTCGTCGTCTAAAGGCAGTGAGCTACGCAATCTTATTCCTTTGTGCCCTTTCACCAGGGCAAGTTCTGCGCTATTTTGAACGTAACTTCCGCCATTCCCTGGCCGGAAACCGACTTCTTCTCAGCGATGCCTCCGGCAGTGCTTCCATTCGATGTCTGACCGTAGAGGAACCAGCAGTCGAGCCCGCATTGGTGTTTGATTGGATAAGCTCCCTCGGTCCCACACTCTCCAAAGCCTTTCCCCCTCGCGTGACGCTACTGCGGCGTCAGTCTGCAACCTCTACGGAACCCGCCAAATGGGGCTTTACTGTTTGGGAGGAGGGTGTCGTCACTGAAACTGCGGAACACAGCCTGCTTCCCGAGGCGCGGCCTAACCTCATGAGCCGACTGCCGGGAATGAAGCGAAACGCTCCACGTTCACCGGACATAGAATGGGCACTCGCACGAGGTCTTCCCATAGATCGTGTTCCCGCAACAGGACTCCGGCGGCACATGCCTATTATTGATTATGTGACGGTCGCGCAACTGGACCAGCGCAGCCTGCTTGTGGAGAACAGCCCCCGTTTATACCGCTTTCCTCTGGGTAATTCCTGAGACCAAAAGC
>JAZKEA010000324.1:1994-3638 GCA_040387315.1 Armatimonadota bacterium
CAATTGTTGGTTTAGCTCAACGTTAATGCCGAAACGATGTTACAGTGCCGTATTCCGACTGTCTGGATTTAGACAGTCGGAATACCTGCGCCCCGGCATCGGCCCCTATCCCTTTCACAGAGTCCACAATCCTGCTTCTTACCGTGTGGCTTGATGCACGCGAGGAGCGGAAGTAGCGGCGCGAGGCTGAACTAAGGTCGTGCCGACCGTTCGAATGCTTGGTCGGGGCGGCATCTTCATGTCGTCGCCCATATAGAAGCTGGTGTGCGGCGGCTGGTTGTAGCCTACGTTCTGCCAGGTTACTGCCAGCCGGTAAACCGGGTCCTGCATAAAGGTGTATAGTCGATGCTTCGTAGGGATCGTGGTCGTGAAGATACGCAGCTCTTTGTTGTCCTCTGACCGCCAGATGACCTCCTCGCGCCAGTCGCCCAGGATGTCGGCTGAGATCGCCGGGTTCGCCTTTGTGCCGTTGTTCGACGCGCAGCCGAAGTCCCTGGACTGCAGCAGCATGGTCGTCTTTGCGTTGATGTAGTCCCACTTCTCAACTGTGGTCCCGTTCAGGATCTCGCTCTGCAGATCGCCGTCCCAGAAGATACCCATATTGCAGGCGGGTGTGCTGTCCGCTATTTTGTTGCCTTTAGCGTCGAACATGCCCCGGATACCCGCTCCCGCGACCCAGCACTCCGACCCCCGGTAGCGAGGATCGATGTTCAGCGCAAGCCCGCGTCCCGGCCCTTCGCCTTTGTCGCCACCGGACGTCGCCGCCTTCACGGACGCCTTCTTCCACAAGGTCTCGCCCGTTCGGGCATCACGGAAGTTGGCTCCGGCATCGTCGAAACGCTCCTGGATATCGAACACCTCCAGCCCCGGATGGTCCGGATCCAGGTCGGAGACATGGAGGGCGTCTCCGTGCCCGTATCCGGTCGAATACAGGCCCTTACCGTTATCATCCAAGGTCATTGCCCCATAGATGATCTCATCCTTGCCGTCGGCGTCCACATCCGCAATACTCAGGTTATGATTGCCCTGGCCCGCGTACTTCTCGTTGCCGGGATCGCCGCTGGAAAAGGCCCACACCTTGGAGAGCTTGCCGTTTCGCCAGTTCCACGCCTCCAGCTTGGTCAGCGCGTAGTAACCGCGGCACATGACGATGCTCGGGCGCTGACCATCCAGGTAAGCAAGGCCCATCAGGAACCGGTCGCCCCGGTTTCCGTAGCCATCACCCCAGTCCGTCATTTTGCCGCGCGCGATATACGGAACGCGCGCCATCTCTTTCCCGGTCTTTCCGTTGAAAACGGAGAGAAACTCCGGTCCTTCCAGAATACGTCCGCTTTCCGGATTAAGGTAGTCTGTTTTGCCGTCTCCGTCCGTATCCGGAATCACAGCACCCGTTCCGTCGGTTGTGCCCTCGGCGGTTCGGACAGTCACCTCGGCGATGCCGTCTCCGTCGAAATCATAGACGATAAACGGGGTGTAGTGTGCCCCCTCGCGAATATTCTTCCCCAGGTCGATCCGCCAGAGGAGGGTTCCGTTCTGTTTGTAGGCCTCCAGCTTGGTGGTGCCGGTGACTCCATTCTGCGAGTTGTCCTTGGGGCGCTGTTCCTGCTTGACGACGATATCGTATTCGCCATCTCCATCCAGATC
>JAZKEA010000325.1:0-291 GCA_040387315.1 Armatimonadota bacterium
TTTCTAGAAAACGAGATTAAAAAATTTTCAGGTCTGAAAGAAAAGGATAGGAACGATTCTGTTGAAGCACTGCAAGCAGAACTGGATTCTATACCAAATGCTCTGGAAATCATCAAACTTAAGATGGAGGGAGATCTAGAAGTTCCGCCGTTAAAGCTTTGGAGGGACATACAGCCTGAATTCAACCGCGAAGCGACCGCACTAACGGAGTACAGTGCTGCAGACGGTGCCCTTAAAACTTTAGTTTCTGCCAACAGATGGTTGATGGGCGACGAAATTTATGTGGCGGCT
>JAZKEA010000325.1:301-4561 GCA_040387315.1 Armatimonadota bacterium
GAAAAACTACGGGCTGAAGTTGCAACGGCTCTCTTCGACGAAGAGAAAAGTTACAGTGACGGCAGGCCAGCGGTCGCCGATACGATGTCCGCTTTATCGGACGTCCTCGGCGAAAAACTATATCGTTCTACCTTTGATTCCTTGCCGAAATAAAATATTGCTGAAAAGTGACTGGAGGGGTATCTGCCAGGCGAGGAAGAATGGAGCAGCGCGAGCACGACCGTCCTTGGATGCAATGAAGGGCCACGCAGAGTCAGATCCACTTTCTGTTGCTGACGTCTGTTCTGTTGCTGATACTTTGCTCTGGTGCAAACCACGCCGACTGTTGCATTTGTCATTCGCCATTTCGTTGATAACTTTGAGATTTTGACTCAACACGCTCTTCGTTGTAAGCAGGCGAAAGGATGCTCTGCCTGCAGCGCAACCGTGCGAACCTTTGGGATGGGGAGAGTCCAGAGAAATCCGCCGATTTCTCTGAATCTGAAGCAGGCGACGGTACCTTGACATAATGCCTGGCGGCTTTTTTCTGTGCGTAGGGAACCGCCAATTCTGGGGAATCCCAGTTCTCTTTGATCGATCGCGCAAACATGCCGCCTGGGTTTTTAAGGGGGCGGCGCGATCCCCAGATGGAGAGTTGACGTTCGCATACGTCTCTTCCGTGGTCGCGAATCAGACGTTCGGCGGATTGAGTTGACCCAAGGATTACCGCCATAGACTGGCAGAGAGCATCTATCTCTTTATCCCGAGGAACAACGACAGTGGGTTCGGGAGCAGGCAAGGGGGCTGATGTTGTCTCTGTAGATATTTCAGAGGGAGTCTTAGCGAAGTTATTAGTAGTATTTTCGACGTTTCGTAGAAGATGGGATGCGTTTTCGTGTTGACAATCTTCGACATTTCGCGCGGCGATCTTCCGCGTTTTGTCGCCGCAGTCTTCGACGTTTTGTCGAAGATTGGGCTCCGTATCCGTATCAACGCCGAGATGGGTGCGAAGTAGCCGATACAGCGCGGCCTTATCTACTTGGAACCAGAGTTTCATCGGTAAGCCACGTTTTTCTTCCCGCAAGATGCCCGCCTCTCGCAGTCGCTTCCTCGCTGTCTCCGTCTCGCGTAAACTCAGCCCTGTCTGCTCTGTGATCTGGGCCTGCGTCATGTAAAACCAACCGTCGCGTTCCTGCGCAGTTTTGGTGTTGCCCCAGAAATACATCTGGGACAGCAACAGGGCAGGGCAGGCGCCGCCGCAAACGCGGGCAAAACTGACGCGATAAGCCACGGGATGCTCACCTGCCAGCAGATCCGCGACAGGGTCCATGTTTCCTTGGTTTTGGTAATATCTAGACATGCTTCGCCGTCCTCCTTTAAAAGCGGCGAGGAGCAGGCAGGGATTTGGGGTGCAAGCTCATTTCCCTGCTGAAATTTAAGGGCGCTTATTTAATCGCCGTTACTAGCCTCTAAATCGCCAAACTCACCGTCTCCGTCTCCGATGGAATCGAGAGTCTCATCTGGATCATCCCAATTACCTCTCTGGGAGTGGCGGACGCAGGCTGCCTCTGCTGATTCGCGTCGCATCACAAGGCGGTTCCAAGCGTCTACATTTCCCTCGCTGTCGATATGTAGGGTATGCCACGAGTAAGTGTGCCAGACCCGCAGTATCACATATCCCTGGCCCGCTTCGAGCACGGGGTGGGCCTCAAAATTTTGCAATTTCAGTTTCTTCATTTGCTGCCTCCTGCGGAACGGCGTCGCATACGGGAGATTGTTTCAGCACGGGATGTTTTGGTCGGGAGGGGAGTAGTTTGTTCTGGAGAAGGACTGAATGACGCAGCAGTCCGCATATCCTGTGCGGCCTGCTCTTTATGATGCAGATAGTGCAGGGTCGTTTGGGCGTCGCTATGCCCCAAACTCGCCTGAATCGATCGGATAGTCGCTCCCTGAACCATCATTCGGGTTGCAAGAGCATGGCGGATGCTATGCGGTTTGATGTGGTTTGCATAGCTGAGTCCAGCTCTGGCTTTGATCTCTTCCAGTTCGCGGCGCATAGTTTCAACGGAAATACGCCGCCGCACGTCGCACACCCATATCCAGTCGTGGTTGCATTTGGGCCGCTGTGCTACCCACTCACGCATCGCTGACCACCACTCATTGGGTGGATAAAGTAGGCGGCTTTTGTCACCTTTCCCGTGTGGCACCAGGAGGGTTTTTGCATCGAAGTTGATGTTGGGCAGGCGCATGTCGAGTAGTTCTTGCGCCCGTACTCCCGTATATATCAGGGTGGAAAGCAGTGCCCGCTCGTAAGCGATCCGTTCCTGATCCCGCTGGAGGCCCACGGCAAGAAGCAGGCGCTTTAGTTCTTCATCGCTGACAACCTTCCGCTCCGCAGCTCCCTTTTTTGGCATCGTCAAATCACGAACGGGATTAGCTGGAAGAACTTTTTGTTCAACGAGGAAATCACCTAAACCACGCAATCCGAAGAAGGCCGCCAGGATTGTGCGTCCCTTCAGCTTGCGTTCCGAAAGAGACTGCTGAAAACGGCGCAGGACTGGGGTATTAAAGGCGTCTAAAACGGTCAGCGGGGCGTCATAGCCATTTTCGAGGAGGAAGCGTCCATAGTGGTGAGACCACCATTTATACGTGCCAACGGTGCGCGGAGAATAATGCTTTTCGAGGCTGATATGCCTCAAATAATCTTCGAGGGCGTCCAGAAACAACATAAGCCCTGATAAGTCCTTCGTTTTAAGATACGAAGCACATATCAAGGCTTTGAGTGTTTAACAGGAGACTATGAGTCCCTGCTTTAGGGGTTATAGTGGCCTCGGAGAGATTCGAACCCCCGACACTCGGTTCCGAAGACCGATGCTCTAATCCACTGAGCTACGAGGCCATAACGTCCTGGTTTACCAAAACGCGACCTGATTATATCACACGAAAGCAGCGCTATGGCAACCTGAAAGGAAGTTCCTTTGTCGCTAAATCGCCTGCTCCTTCTAGCCGGTGGGAGAGGATGCCGCGCCGTGGTTGGTCAGAACGCTCTTGCCGAGCATCTCTCCATCCAGCCAGTAATGGTCAAAGGGAACCTCACTCAGAAGCATCGGAACGATATCAACATGTTCTATGAGCCCGACATCTCCTCGAAACTGACCGGCAGTATCTCCGTCGGAAAAACAGGCAAGATACTCTGTCGTCTGCTGCCTGATGCAGATATATTCGCCCGTTTCAATATGCTGTAATGTATAGACCCGCTGTGATAGATCCACCAGCGGTTTTAGCTTATGCTTCATCATCGCCGCACTTTCCAAATGCATCTCGCATCGAGTCGCACTGACTATTTTCCCTGCGGCTGCCGCGTTCCTGGTTAAGCCGCACCGCTCACCAACCCTATCTCCAGTACGATTTTCCGGGCTAATTTAGTTTCACTAGGCAGTCTCCTCTCTCATCGGAGACCCTTACGCTAGCTATTTACCCGTTTGTTATCGTGGCGTAACGGAGACACTGGTACCGATGGAACAAACGACCCTCTCAGCGGGTTCCCGCTTTGCGGTCCAGGGGGACAAGGGCGTAAAATCAGAGGGAAACGATGACTGATATCAAGCGAAAGCACCGAAGCCGCACCGCCACTGGCCTCATCGCGCTAGGGGCGGGAGTCGCGACGGCTGCGGCGCTTCCCGCTGTTCTGGCGTGGGTATTTCTGCATCCACCCCGGCGGCTGCACCACAAAACACCCCGTTCCTGGCTGGGTATCGACTTTGAGCGTGTTCGCCTGCGTGCCACGGATGGCGTGACGATTTCGGCCTGGTATGTACCCGCTCCTGAGAGGGTGACGCCGCTTGGTGTGGTCGTACTCTGTCACGGCTACCACGGCAATCGGGCAATGATGCTGCCGTATCTCCGGTTTCTCCACCAGGCCGGATACGCCGCCGTGCTGTTTGACTGGCGAGCTCATGGATGGAGTGGGGGAAAGATGGCTACCTTCGGCTCCACAGAGCCTGAGGATCTTATTGCCGCCCTGGATTGGATAAGCGCGCATCCGGATCTGGGGCACCTGCCTATTGCACTGCTGGGCGAGAGCATGGGGGCATCCGTCTCTCTTCTGGTGGCGGCAGTGGAAACGGAGCGGGTAAAAGCCGTCGTCGCGGATTCACCGTATGCGCGTTTCGACCGCGCGGTTGAGGGACGGCTTCAGCTGGCCTTCGGGCCAAAAATGGCTCCCCTGGTGGTTCCTCAGGCGCGACGCGTCGGCGAGGCGTTACTCGGAGTCAGCTGTGA
>JAZKEA010000326.1:0-349 GCA_040387315.1 Armatimonadota bacterium
CGGTCCAGAAAGGAGTTGAGGTAGCGGACCGAATCTTCCGGTCGGTTCAGCCACGACGACATCGCGCTGGCCCCGGTGAATGAGTAGCCCCGGTGGGCGTTCCCGAGCCCCATCCAGTGGCCAAGCGATTTTTCGATCAGCGGGCGGTCCTGGGGCGAGCCCGGATCGACCATATGGAGCGGATAGACCATCATCAGATGCGAGAAGTGGCGATGCGACTTGACGAAGGGAACGCCGCGCCCGACCATATAGCCGGTCTCGGCATCGACGGGATACGGGGTCAGCTTCGCCAGGGTCTCCTTCCAGAGGGGGACGAGCGGGTCATTGAGCCTCAGTCGGTCGCTTGTCG
>JAZKEA010000326.1:359-8152 GCA_040387315.1 Armatimonadota bacterium
GGTGAGCCCCCAGCGCAGAAGCGACAGGTCGTAGTTCGTGTCGGGCGCTTTGTCGGGATACTCCGGCGACGTCGAGAGCGGCAGGTGAAGTCTGCCGTCGTCGCCGGGTTCGAGCAGGTGGAGATAGTAGCCCACCGACCGGGTCAGGATCGGGTAGAGACCGTTCCGCAGCATTTTCTCGTCGCCGGAGTAGCGGTACTGGAGCCAGTAATTGTGGAGGGTCCAGAGAAGGTTTCCGCGCTCATCCCCGACCTTACCGACGGCATCATACGACGATGTCCGGCCCACCGCGGCGGAGTCGCCGCGCCACTCCTCCGGCACATTGTTAATCAGGTTCTGCCGGTTCGTATCGATCATGCGGGTCAGTGATTCGCCGAGTTCGAGCCGGTTCGCGGTGTAAACGGGCCAGTAGGTCAGCTGTATATTCAGGTTCCACCAGATACGGGGCCAGGGAGTCGAGCGAAACCACGGTCCCATGAGGTCGAGCGCGGGTTTATCGGCCCGCGTCGCCGCCGCCATCTTGTACATCTGTATCCAGTAGAAGTTCTCCATCCGCGTATCGGGAATGGAGACAAAGCTCTGCGGCCAGTAGGCGTGCCACCAGGCCCGGTGGCTTTTCGCGAGGGCATCGGTGCCGTCACGCAGCGCGGACCGCACGATCCCCACGGCTTTATCGGGATTTGGAGCATCGCCGTCTTTCGCGAAATCGACGGTAAACGCGAGCAGCTTCTTTCCATCGGTACCGGGTTTCTCCGACCAGGCGACCGTGTAGCCGCCGCCTGCCTTGAATGGCTGTCGGCACCAGCGGACGGTATCCGACTCGCCGACAGTGGCGGCGGGGTTGATCCGGTCCGGTGGGATGGGTTCATTGCGGAACGTTTCCCGCGCGGGCAGGGGCGGCGTCTGCACGAACTCAAGTCCGGCCCCCTGTTCCGCCTGCGTTCCCTCCCGCTCGACTATTGTCACCGGAAGCGTGGCGTGGGTGAAGGTGCGGGTGGATATCTGCCCCCGGTCGGTGCGGAGCGTCCCGCGCGCCTCGGCATTCCACAGGTCCAGGCGAAACGTCCCCCCGGTCACGGTTCCCTGCGGCCTCAGCACGAACTTCCCGATGGGGAGCCGGTAGCTTCGATCCGTGACATCGGAGCGTCCGACATCCCAGTGCAGCGGCTCGTCCTTCTCGGCCCAGATCATCGTGCCGTGGAGACCGTTTCCGACAAACGGTCCCTCATGCCATTCGCGGGGAATTTCGGTCCAGACGGGGTCCTGCCGCGACATAAAGTCGGCCCAGTTGATCCGGTCCCGCGCCGGGGCTGCATTCTGTTTCGGCGCGGCAGTCGCATCGCCGATGATGCCAAGACCGCAGCAGAGGACAGCGGCGCTCGTGACCGCGCGTTTCTTGAATGTCATTTGGTGAATTTCCAGGTCGTTTCGCCGTAGGAGTAAGGCTTGCCGGGCGCGGCAGGGCCGCGTTCGCCGCGCCACTGTCCCGCGCTGTCGCGAGAGGCGGCGAACCGGGTCCAGCTATAGGCGCCTTTTTGGAAGTCAAAGGTCTCGCCGTCATCGTCGTAGAGGCGGATCTCGCCGGGGGCGTCGCCGAAGTGGCGCAGCTCCAGGGGAACGGTCTCGCTGGGGCGGGGAGCGTGCCGCCGTTCCGGAATCAGCGGGATGATGCCCCCGTCGCGGACGAACAGCGGGATCTTTTCCAGACCCGGCGTGACCGTAATCACCGCTGCCTCGCCGACGAGCGCACCGGTATAGAAATCGAACCACTTCCCCCGGGGAAGAATGACCGTGCGCGATGTCTTCCCAAGCGGCATCGGCGCGACCAGGAGTGAATCGCCGAGCAGGTACTGGTCGTTTACATCGCGGGAGAGCGCTTCCTCATACGGGTTCGTCGTGTCGTCCAGCGTGGTGCGCTGCGTCGTCTCGCTCCGCGTAAAGCCTTCGACAAGGGGCATGGGACGTATCGGGGGCGTGCCCTCGAAATGGTACTGCGCGAACGTCGTGTATAGATAGGGCAGCAGGCGGGTGCGCAGCAGCATTACCTGCCGGACCGGTTCGGTGACCTCGTCGAAGGTCCACGGCTTCGTTCCGCTGGCCCACGCATTCAGCATCGCGAGGGGCGAGAAGCAGACGTTCTGGATGCGCCGCAGCCACTCCTCGGACGATTTGGCCCCTCTGACTTCGGGGGTCCAGAGGATGCCGGAAAAACCGGAGTTACAGAGCGCGGTGATATAGCCCTCGTAGGAGTACGAGTCGCTGTAGAGAACATACGGCAGATACGACGACCCGGCATTCGTGCCCCGCGCCAGTCCATACGTGCGCCGATTCATACCGTGGAACAGGTCGTAAGTGATCCGCTGCACGAGCATACCGTAGGTCTGCCGAAGCTGCTCGGCATCATGACCGGACGGGAACGTCGCGACATCGGGCCAGAGCCAGTGGTCGTGCCCGTCCACCTCGTCGATCTTAAAGCCGCTGATTCCGGGACTCAGCGATACCTGGTTCTGTTTCAGATGATCCGCGAACCGTTTTCGCGCCTCGGGGAGGGTGTAGTCGGGAACAATGCCGTTCCAGACTGTGTGTGAACCAGCGAAACCGGCAAGGCTCTTGTGCAGGCGCGTTCCGGGCGTCACATACGGGTTGAACCACAGGTTAAGCCGCACGCTTTTTGCGAGCAGATCATCGGCCAGCGCCTTTGGATCGGGGAAGCGCGTTTTGTCCCATTCAAAGGAGCAGGGATACGCGTGGTTATGCCAGCCTGGTTCGAGGCCGATGAAGTCGAGGGGAAAGCCGCGCTTCTCGAACTCCGCCACCTCCGCCGTCACCTGGTCGTCGGTGTACAGGGTCGGGGTCCGAAGCGTGAATCCCAATCCCCATTTCGGCGGAAGACAGCCGCCGCCGGAGTAAAGATTGTAGCGCCGAACGGCATCGAGCGGGGTGGGCCCGGCGAAGACCAGGATTTCGACGCCGTCGGCGGGGACCATCACCTCGATGTTGTCGGATTTTGGCGCGGACTGCCATTTGCCCCGGTCGGTGTTGCGGTCATAGAGCGTCGGCGGGTTTTTGGAATCGGTACGGACGCCGGTCCCCACATAAACCTCCAGATACCGCGCGCTGTTGATAAGAATCCCATAGCCCCGACTGGAGATCAGAAGCGGGACCGGGGCATGGGTACGTCCCGACTGCCCGCCCCAGGCATCCAGGTGAAGGGTCTGCACGGTCTTGTTTTTACGGACTTTGTTGAAGTCAAGACCGAGCCCGTACATGTCCTCGCGGTCCGCCAGCGGGAAGCGAAGGTACGTCTTTCCTCTCCTCATCTCGACCCGTATCTCCGATGAGTCGATAGGAAAGGACGCCTTCTTCATCGCCGCGAGTGCATCGGTTCGGGGCCGCCCGCCCGCCGCGGAAAGAAGGGTGTACTCCTCGGGGGCTCCGGCCCGGCAGGACCAGACGCCCGGGGCGACCTCTTTCCATATTGGCGGCGCGGCAAGCGCATTCGTGGTTTCTGTTGCCATGGTGATTCCTGTCATCGCGATCCCGGTGACCGCGGACAGGGCCGCGCACACATAGCGGCGGGAGAACTGTTTCGGACGTTTACGCATCTTTGCTGATTCAGTCCACGATCTTTGTAAAGTATGGCAGATAAACCTGACCGCTCGGTGCCGTTTTCGATTTTCCCAGCTCCTGATACTTCATCCACTTCGCGTGCCCGTCGAACCAGGTGACCGTCATGCCGCCGTTGTGCCGGGCGACCATTCCCGCCTGCGAGAACTGCAGCATGGGCCATTTTCCCGTTCCGCTGGCGACAATGTTCGGCGTGGTCATCGTTCCGGTGAAGACCGCCTGCGAGGTATTGCCATCGGCGCAGAAGACTGTGTTCGCGGAATCCTCGATCTCGGCGAGCGATGTACCGCCTCGTCCCTGCTCGAAGATCTGGCCCCAGGCAGCGTTGTTGTAGTACAGGTTGTTCAGCGTGTAGTTGATCCGGAGCGCAGGAGACCCCTGCGTGGTCCAGCCGTCGAGCGTCAGGTTCGTTCCGGGGTTGGTTCCGCCTGAAAACGCACCCTCGGGGCCGACATTCGGGCAGAAGAAGACCTGGGTGTTTTTGGTGTAGGGTTGCAGCAGATCGGGCCAGGTCCGCTGATTGGGTGCGGCAACGGCGCTGTAGCCGTTAATGACAACGACCTCATCGTAGTCCTGGCAGTAGATCATCAGCGCGGTCCCGATCTGCCGGGTGTTGGACAGGCAGGCTGCCTGCCGCGCTTTCTCCCGCGCCTGGGCGAAGACAGGAAAAAGTATAGCCGCGAGTATCGCGATAATAGCGATAACGACGAGCAGCTCGATTAACGTAAATGCCGCAGACGACGTTCGTCCGGAGCATTTACTCGGGGTAAGCCCCCGGGGTCGTATCAAACGAGAACGCAGTTTCATCTTCGAATTCCTTTCCACAGTGAAGGGCATCTCGGCACAACATAACCGGCTTTCTTTTACTCTCTTACTCGCGGTTTCCTGTGGTCGCCTTCGGTGGCGGCGCACAGGACTCGTGCGGTATCAGGGTAGGAACCACGACCACGGTCTGGGTGGGCGGCGGCGGCGTTGGTCGGGTCAGCAGATCGACAACGGAGCGCATCTGATGGTCGATATGCTGATCGACCGTGGTGATGCGCGGGCGGCTCTCCGCGCCTTCGGGAAGGGCATCGTAGCCGACCAGGGAGACATCTTCGGGGACACGGATACTGCCGTTCCGCAGGAGTCCGAGGATCATTGTCGCATCGCTGTCGTTCCAGGCGACAATTCCCGTCGGCGCGTTCGGCTGCCGGAAGAACCGGGCGGCGAGAGCCGGATCGTCCCGCCAGAGCGCAAGCGTGGACGAATCCAGGAGCAGCGGTTCGTCCTCGATACCGGACTCCCGGAGGGCGCGACGATGCCCCTTCCAGCGGAGCGAGGCGAGCAGACCCGCCCGCATATGGGTGGAGCGGATGAAGACAAGCCGTTTGTGGCCCAGCTCCAGCAGGCGCTGGGTCGCGAGATAGCCGCCGATCTCATGGTCCCCGTAGACCGTGGGCACGCGCGGATAAACATCAGCGGGCGGCGTTCCGGCGATAACGACCCGGTGCCCCCGCTCCTGCAGCCGCAGTGCGACCGGCTCCAGGGTGTAGTTGAAGACCACGAACCCCTGCGGATGAAGCGCCTCCAGCGCCAGGACATCGGGATAGAAATCCGGCGTCGGGGCGTGATGACAAACAAGCGAGAAGTGCTTCCCAACCGCATGGACGGACAGGTGATCGATACAGAACTGGTAGAAATACCGGGCGGGGCCGGGAGTCAGGGCCAGGGCAGCTATCACGCCCGTCCCGGTCGCTGTCCGCGACGGCGGATTTCCGGTATTGGGGTGCGTGACAAAGGTTCCGCTGCCCGGTCGGCGCACGATCCAGCCCGCCCGCTCCAGGTCCTGCAGTGAGCGCAGCACGGTCCGGTCCGAAACACCGAAGCGCTGACGAAGTTCCGACTGCGAGGGAAAACGGTCCCCTGCCTGCAGGCCGCGCGCCATCTCCAGCAGCGTCTGTGTCAGCGCTTCATGCTTGGTAGACCGCTCCGACAGTTTGTTTGTGTCCGTTACCGTCATCAAGTCAAGGCCGCCCTGCCCATTGCAATGTCTGCTCAACCCCATGCATAGGGTTGAGCAATTTTACATCAGAGAGTTAGTAATTGCAATGAGCTGGCGAGATTATTTTGACGGTGTTCGAGGCGGCAGCGCGGCGCGGACCTCGCGCATCATCTCGGCGGAACGGTCGTTTACAAAACGCATCGCGCGCTCTGTTTTGGTCCGGGCAAGCTCGTAGTGCTCGTCGATGCGGATAAGCGCGGCAGTCACCCTCTCCCACGGTTCCTCGTCAACATCGATAAGCCACTCCGAAAGTCCAATATCCCGAAACATCCAGGCTTTGTAGCCATGCCGCCGCGTGAAGAAATGCAGCGCGGGCGTTCCCTGCGCCAGAGCCATGATGCACGAGTGCGGCTCCAGGGAGAGCACCGTGTGCGCCCGAGCATACAGCGACACTGCCTCGTCGGCGCTCCAGAAGCGATCCCGATGCACGACAAACGGGCGGACATCGTCCGGCAGCAATTCCCAGAGCATCGTGCGGGCAGGCTCGATCTCCTTCTCCACCTCCGGCACCAGGGCGACCTTGTTTCCGGTGCGTCGCACCCAGGAGACCATAATTCCCCGCAGCTTCGCGGCCCACTCCGCGGGGCCGACAGTTGGGGCGACCGCTTCGTTATCTCCGGTGTTGGTCGAGATCTCCCGGTCCGTTCGGAGGGTGACCGTCAGGAATTTCTTCGGCTGGAGATCGTGCTCGCGCATAAAGGCGTCCGCTCGAACATCATCGCGCACGTCGATGCCGAAGCAGCCGTCCGGACCGAACTCCAGAACGGGCGGCGTTACGCCCGCGCCATGGCCGACGCTCCGCAGAAACTGAAGCGATTCGGTGTCGCGGCAGAAGATGAACGCGGCCTGTGACAACAGTCCGGGAAGAGTCGCCGCCTCTTCGTCCCGGAAACCATCGAAGCTCTGCCCATACAGGCCAAACGGAATCCCCCGCGCAATACACGCATGAAGAATCGCCGACGGCGACTGCCAGAAGCGGGTGAAGTGCATCCCCGAGTTGTACAGAAACAGGTCTGCGGAATCGAATGCCTGCTGGAGTTCGGGCGTCGTGGGCGTACCCGTGGGGTCGAGCGCCCCTTCCACGAAGGTCACGGCGGGGAAGCGGCGTCGCAGCATCTCCAGAACGGCGGGATTTGACCGTTTCAGCCAGCAATGAATGGCAGCGCCGGGCACGTGCTCCGTGAGGTAGCGAAGCGTCCCCGGCGTATGCCCGATGTCGCCGATATTGTGCGTCGCCCAGCCGGAATACATCAGGATCGACGGCTCGGTATTTGTCTCAGGTGTTGTCAACGAACCGTTTCTCCCGGCAGCACAGGCTCACCCGTGCTGACCGCAGCAGCCTTCAGCGGTGTGATTGTCGTTTTGAAGACCGCTTTTTCTCCCGGCACGCGCACATAAAATGTTTCGCGTCGTTTGGGCGGCGCATCGGGGGCAAGGGCGTGGGTTACCGTGAACGCGCCGGGCAGGGTGAAAGTCAACTGCATCTTCCGCCCGTCCGGGTAGGTGACCACAAAAGCGGCTCGGTCGGTGTACGGCGCGGACCGAACCTCTTTCCAGTAGCTGAAGCCCGCCAGAGGACCGGTCCCGTTCGCCAGACTGCTGTCGGGCTGGAAACTGCCGGGAAGCTCGGCCTTGCCTTGAATCTGGAAAAGCAGACCAAGCTCATGCGGTTTCTTGTCGGTCGTCGCGATGGTGACCGTGTCGATCAGATCGCTGCCGCGGATTACCAGCTCCCGTTCGGCCTGAGCGTTTTTGCGGTAGGCGGGCTGGCTTGCCGAGACCCGCGCCACCGTGCCGTCAGGCGCGAAGGCGATCAGTGTGCCCGGATTCCAGCCTTCCTGACCGATACCGTCCACGAGAGGAACGTTGTGCGCGTAGGCTTTGGAGTAGAACTCCTTGTGCAGCGGCGAGCCGTAACCCACCGTGCTCGGGTCGTGCGTGATGTCCGTCTTCTCATAGAACGCCTCAAAGTTCAGCGCTTCCGCCTGGGAATGCGATACCCGAAGCTGTCCATAGTGAAAATAGACCTGCCACGGTCCTTTCTTCATAATCGCCATGCGGCTCGATTCCATGTTGAGGCTCTCGGCGGCAGGAAGAACGGGATTCGCATTCGCAGGCGCGG
>JAZKEA010000327.1:0-7475 GCA_040387315.1 Armatimonadota bacterium
AAGCCGCCGTACCGGAAGACGAACTGGAAGGAGTGCGTCGCCTGGCGAGTTTCCTGCGAACAGCAGGCTTTATCAGCAGTGTCCTGCTGCTGCTTGGGTCACTGGTCGTGGTGTCGAACACGATCCGGGCCTCTGTCGCAGCCCGGCATCGTGAAATCAAGATCATGCAGATCGTGGGGGCATCCCCCTGGTTTATCCGCATCCCCTTGCTGCTAGAAGGCTTGATTCATGGCACATTAGGCGGTGCCATCGCGTGTCTGTGTCTCTACTTTGTCGGGCATTACGTCGGCGAACTGATCAGGGATACCGTCCCAATGCTCGTGCCGTATGGTGGTCCGGTTGACATTCTTACCTCCAGCATAGCGCTCGTAGGCGCGGGGGCCGTGGTAGGCGCAGGCGGTTCGCTTCTCTCAATGCACCGGTATCTGCGCATTCATTAGCCCCGGAAACGGGTACCCTAGCAGCATGCGTCTTGTTGTAAACCTCCTCGGGGGTCTGCTTGCTGTGGGTTGGGCCGGAGTCGCCGCCGATTATGCTGCGGGAGCCCGCCGTGGCCGCACTCTGGAAAGTCAGCCGCCTTTTTCGCCTGACCAGCAGGCTCCGTCTCTTTCGATCGTGGTTGCCGCATGCAACGAGGAGGAGAAAATCGCCCCGGCTTTCCGGTCCCTCATGGTTCAGGAGTACCCCGGTCCTCTTCAAATAGTCGCCATAGATGACCGCTCCACAGACCGAACTCCAGCCCTCTTGGACGAGCTGGCGCAGGAGGCCCCGGTTGGAACGCAGGTCCTCGTCCTTCATCTCGACAGTTTGCCGCCCGGCTGGCTGGGGAAGAACCATGCACTCTATCAGGGCGCGCAAAGGGCATCCGGAGCCTGGATTCTCTTTACTGATGCGGACGTTATCTTTGGTCCGGATGCGCTGTCGCGGGGTGTCCATCTTGCGGAGCGGGAAAAGCTGGACCACCTGGTCGCGTTTTTCGGGCTTGATCTGCGGGGCTTCTGGGAGAATGTCTTCGGACTCGCCTTCAGCCTCTTTTTCTTTCTGCGCTTCCGTCCCTGGCACGTTCGCAATCCCCGGCGAAAAGAGTATCTGGGCATCGGTGGGTTTAACCTGATTCGGAGCAGTGCTTATGAGACTATAGGCACGCACCGCGCTATTGCGCTCGAAGTCGCGGATGATATGGAATTGGGACGCCGAGTGAAAATAGCGGGCCTTTCCAGCGACGTGGTAGGCGCGAAAGACCTGGTGCAGGTCCGCTGGCAGGAGGGACTCGGGGGCCTGATGAACGGCCTGACGAAAAACGCTTATGCCGCTCTTCATTACTCCTGGGCAGCGGTAGTGACATCCTCGGGGCTGCTTCTCGTTACGGTTGTGTGGCCCTATATTGGCTTGATCGCGGCGCGGAATCGTGCCGCTCGTGCGGCTTATGCCTTCTGCACAGCGGCGATCACGCTTATCGGCTCCTACCACGCGCGAACCGGCAACATCGCCCCCCTGTACAGCCTGACGCTGCCGTTTTCGACGCTGCTTCTGATCGTGGTCATGTTTCGCTCCGCCTTAACGACAGAGCGAAACGGCGGCATTACCTGGCGCAGCACCTTTTATCCGCTCGAGGTCCTGCGTGCACGTGCTGTTCCCCCGCCGCCGCCACTCATCGACGCCTGACGTGCCGCTTTCGGTTTCAGGTCAGGCTGTCCCGGAAAGAGAGGTGATATCCTTCCGGTCAAACACCTCCCCATATAGGCATAGGCATCCACGCCTGTTGCACCACGCAATCTAATTTTGTATCTTTGTATTATCGTACCAATGTAGGTCATAAGCACCTTTCGTAAATGCTATAGGTGGTACATCAACAGCGTGGCTGCCTGCACCTACCTTTCCCTCTGACACTACCTGCATCTGTCTTCGACAAATAAACGGAACGGAAGGAAAAAACACCCTGTACCAGGCAGTGAAGCGCCATGATATGCATCATCGCACTTCAGTAACTTCAATAACTTTAGCGGAGAAGATTATGGCCTCAGAAACAGTCGCATTGATTACCGGCGCAAACAAAGGGATAGGTCTTGAAACGGCGCGGCAGCTTGGCAGTCAGGGGATCACGGTCCTGATCGGCGCTCGTGACGCCGCCAAAGGCGAGGAAGCGGTTTCCACGCTGAAGGCGGAGGGGATCACGGCTTATCCGGTGACTATCGATGTGACCGACACAGCAAGCATTGTGGCGGCAGCCGGAAAGATCGATGCCCAGTTCGGTAGGCTGGATATTCTTATTAACAATGCAGGCGTTTTGCTCGACGGCGGCGTCCCCACGTCCGAGGTCAGTGATTCTCTCTGGCGGCAGAGTTTTGAGACCAACGTCTTTGGTCTGATTAACACGACCCAGGCGTTCCTGCCGCTGCTTCGGAAGTCCGATGCGGGCCGCATTGTGAATCTGAGCAGTATTCTCGGCTCGACCACCTACGCTTCCGATCCGGCATCTCCCATTGGATTCGCAACCGGAACGGGCGCGGCCTATGCCGCTTCTAAAGCAGCCGTCAACATGTACACGGTCCATCTTGCCTCTGAGCTAAAGGATACGCCGATCAAAGTTAATGCGGTGCATCCCGGTTGGGTAAAGACCGAAATGGGTGGCGAAGGCGCAATGATGGAAATCGCGGACGGCGCGAAAACCAGCGTACAGTATGCCACGCTTCCCGACGGTGGCCCCACCGGTGGTTATTTCCACTTCGACGAGAAGTTCCCGTTCTAAAGGCGACACGAACATGGATTTGCAGATCAAAGGCAAAACAGCCGTCGTGACCGGTTCCACGGCGGGTATAGGTTTCGCGACCGCGGTTGCCCTGGCGCGTGAGGGTGCCGCAGTCGTGATCAATGGGAGAACACAGGCCCGTGTGGACGAGGCTCTCGCCAACCTCCGAGCCGCAGTTCCGGACGCACAGGCGACGGGTGTAGCTGCGGATTTAGGCACGGCGGAAGGGGCAGCCACGCTTGTCGCGCAGGTTCCCGAGACGGATATTCTGGTCAATAACGTGGGTATCTTCGAGCCCAAGCCCTTTGAAGAGATTCCGGATGAGGACTGGCTCCGCTTCTTTGAGACCAACGTCCTCAGCGGGGTCCGGTTATCCCGCCACTACCTGACAGGTATGCGTACGCGCGACTGGGGTCGGATTATCTTCGTCTCCAGCGAATCAGCGGTCCAGATTCCCGCAGAGATGATCCACTACGGCATGACGAAAACCGCGCAGGTCGCAGTTGCCAGGGGCCTTGCGGAAACGACCAAAAACACGGGAATCACCGTCAATTCGGTGCTTCCCGGCCCGACGAAAAGCGAGGGAGTCGGTACCTTTGTGCGGCAGATGGCAGAAGCACAGAAGATCGACGAGGCCGCGATGGAGACGGCGTTCTTCCAGACTGCCCGGCCCTCGTCGCTGCTGCAGCGGTTCCTTACTCCGGAAGAGATCGCGGATACGATCACGTACCTCTCCAGTCCTCTGGCATCGGGAACCAACGGGGCAGCCGTGCGCGTCGATGGCGGCGTCATCCGTGCCTTGCTCTAGAAAGAGATATCGACCCAATGCAGATCTACGAAATACAGAAAAAGGGCGATGCCAACGCCCTTGTGTTAACCGAACGGCCCGAACCGAAACCGGGGCCTTACCAGATCGTTGTACAGGTTCGGGCCGTGTCGCTGAACTACCGGGATCTGGGGATTCTGGGTAACCCGGCGCAGGCAACGCCCCGAATACCGGTATCCGACGGTGCGGGAGAGGTTATTGCCGTCGGCGAAGGTGTCACCCGCGTCCAAATCGGAGACCGGGTGGCGGGCACGTTCTTTCAGAATTGGCCTGCTGGCGGCACTTTCGCCGAAATTCACGATCAGGCACTCGGTGGTTCTATCGACGGCATGCTGGCGGAACAGGTACTACTTTCAGAGGAAGGTGTGGTGCGGATTCCCGATCATCTGTCCTACGAAGAGGCGGCGACGCTTCCCTGCGCCGCCGTCACCGTCTGGAATTCCCTTGTGGAGCAGGGCGGCCTTCGTGCGGGCGAGACGGTGCTCCTGCTTGGTACCGGTGGCGTTTCCATCTTTGGGCTGCAGTTCGCCAAGCAGCAGGGCGCACGGGTGATTATCACCTCGTCATCGGATGAGAAACTGGAGCGGGCGAAACGGCTTGGAGCGGATGAGACCATCAACTACAAAACCACGCCCGATTGGGAAAAAGTCGTTTGGGACTTGACGAGCAGGCGAGGCGCGGATCATGTGGTCGAAGTGGGCGGAGCGGGAACCCTTGAGAAGTCCCTGCGCTCTGTGCGCTACGGCGGCACAGTCGGACTGATCGGGGTCCTGACAGGATTTGGGACCCAGGTTAACCCGATATTTATTCTGCAGAAAAGTATTCGCTTGCAGGGAATCTATGTCGGTTCGCGGGCGATGTTCGAGAACATGAACCGTGCTCTTTCCCAGGGGAAACTGACGCCGGTTATAGACCGTGTATTCCCATTCAGCGAAGCTTCTGCCGCCTACGAGTATCTCAGGAGCGGCGCTCACTTCGGGAAAATAGTCATCCGGGTCAGTTGACCCTCGCTTGACTTTGATACTGTCACTGGTTCATAATGCACCAGTTATGAACCAGTGGCGACAACAACTTGGGTAGAAGCACGGGCGACCTTTGCGGTCGGCTGCGCGACTACCTGCGCGACCGCAAACTGCAAATCGGGGAGCGCATTCCCGGCGAGCGGGATATGTCCGCGGCGCTTGGTGTCGGGCGAACCGCCCTTCGCCCCTGCATAGAGCTTCTCGTGTCAGAGGGCGTTCTTGAACGCCGCCCCCAGTCCGGGACTTTTCTTCTCAGCCTGCCTGCCTCCACAAGAACCAGAGCGACAATCGCGCTGATTGCCCCGTTCCAGGGGACCAATGAGCCTGGGCGTGAGGCAGATTCCGGCTGGCTTTATCGCGTCGTATCCGCCTTTGAGCGCGTCGCTCTCCCCGCCGAGGCGCAGCTTCTACTGAAAGATCAATCCCCTTTTGTCGATGACCCCTGCTCTGTCAAAGATCTATCGGTTCAGGCGGTCGCCGACGGGGCACAGGCGGTGGTACTGCTGCATCCCACGGGTCCAAAAGAGAAGATCTCCTGCGCCCTTGCCCTTCTCCACGACGCAGGCGTCCATCCGGTAATTATCTCCGCACGATCTTATCCGGGGCTGGCAAGCCGTGTCTACTTCGATTCCGGTTGGGGGGCCTATATCGCGATCAGACACCTCATTCAGCACGGTCACCGACGTATCGGTTTCGCCGGGGCGCCGGATGGACCGGAGTGGATGCAGGAGAGGTGTCAGGGTTACTGCGACGCTCTGGAAGCCGCGGAAATAGAATCGGAAGCCCCCCTGCTTTATTATCCGGGTCGGGACGAAACAAGTCGTGAGCGCCTGCCGCTTCCCGAGAATGGCGCGGATGCGCTCGCCTACTTCTTGTCGCTGCCGGAGGCCATGCGTCCGACAGCGGTTTTCGCCGCGAACGATGCCCTTGCCCTGGGCATGCTTCAGGCGGCGGCGACCCGTAATATCCCGATTCCCGCGCTGTTTTCCCTCGTGGGGTTCGATAATGATCCGGGAGCTCTGCTTGCCGGACTTACCACAGTAGAACGTCCTACGGAAGCCCTGGGAGAGGCCGCCGCTCGGTTAACATTGGAACGGATCGCAGCGGGGCCAAAGGCCGCGACCGTTACCGAACGACTTCGCCCAGTTCTTATCGAAAGAGCCACGGTGATGACGCCGCAGACCTGCGGCAATTCTGTCAATGCAAAGGAGCTGTCATGAATCCCTCTTATCTACAATACCGGCTTACGGATGCGGAACGAAAAACGTTCGAGGATACCGGCGTCCTAATGGTGGAGAATGTCCTCTCAACGGATCAGATAGCCGCGCTCACTGAAGTTACTGACCGAGTATATGAAACCAAAGTCAACGCCGGTCACGATCCAAAGACTGCCCTCTTTTATCCAAACTTCATCCCGGACAACCCGCTCTTTGCCGATCTGGTTGATTATGAGAAGGTGCTGCCTAAGGTCTGGGGCATTCTTGGCTGGAATATCTATCAGTACCACGCCCACCTGATAGTCACTCCACCCTCGGGAAAGGCGCGCGACAACAAGACCTTTGGCTGGCATCAGGACAGCGGGCGTGTCAATCAGGAGATAGAATCACATCCCCGGCCTCGTCTTTCGCTGAAAGTCGCCTACTTCCTGTCGGATACCAGTGTGGAGGGCCGCGGCAACTTCTGGGTTATTCCCGGCAGCCATAAGGACGATACGCTCGTTCGCCCCTCTGATGGCGAGGGGCAGCCCGAGGGGGCAGTCCCAGTTCTGGCAAAACCCGGCACAGCAGTATTTTTCGACCGGCGCACCTGGCATACGGCCAGTCCAAACTGGTCCGATGTCACCCGCAAAATCCTTTTTTACGGCTACGGGTACCGCTGGATCCGAACCAAGGATGACATGACGGTTTCGTCGCTCTGGGAAAAATCCGACCCGGTGCGCCGTCAGCTTCTGGGATGGGGCGTAAATGCGAACGGCTTTTACTCCCCTACCGACGAAGATGTTCCCCTGCGCGTCTGGCTGCGCGAGCACAGCCCGGACGAGGCCAAATAAAAATAGAATCAGAGATTTATGAAGCAGACTACGAAGACAACTTTTGCCGCGGTTCTGGGAGCACTGGTCCTGAGCGCCGGCGCAGCTATTCACGCCCAGACGACACAGCCGAAAACAGCGGCAGTATCCGGTTCCGTCGGTCCGGGAGTTCCCGACTTCTGGGTACGTCCCGGCTACCGAATCACGCTGGCGGCGGATAAGATCCCCAACGCGCGGTTCTTAGAGGTGGACGATAAAGGCACGCTCTATGTGAGTCGTCCCGGTCCCGGCGATATCCTCGCCCTGCGGGATAAAGACGGCGACGGCGTTTACGAGACACGGGAAACGTTCACCTCCGGCAAACCGAGCGTTCATGGCCTGTGCTTCGCGGATGGATGGCTGTGGTACACGCAGAGTGGCGTCATCTGGAAGGCACGCGACACCAACGGTGACGGCAAAGCCGACGACGAGCAGGCCATCATCCCGGATGGACAGCTGCCCAAGGGAGGCGGGCACTGGTGGCGGCCTATTCTGGTGACACCCAGCGGCCTCTACACCGGGATCGGCGATGACGGCAATATCAACGACCATCGTAAGGATGAGCGGGAAAAGCTGTTCCGCTTCGCCAAAGACGGGACTGGTAAAACGCCGTTTGTCGGGGGCATCCGGAACACGGAGAAGCTGCGCCTGCGCCCTGGCACACGCGAGGTATGGGGCGCGGATCATGGCTCGGACTGGGTGGGAGCGCCGCTCGGCGACACCAAGACTCGTCAGCCTATCACCAACTGGAACCCTCCCTGCGAATTTAACCAGTACACTGAGGGCAGTTTCTACGGACATCCTTTTGTG
>JAZKEA010000328.1:0-233 GCA_040387315.1 Armatimonadota bacterium
CTGCCGCATCGGCGTATCCGTTGCCCAGGGATCGTGCGAGGGAACCACGGCAACGGCGACGTCACCCTCCAGCATGAGGGAGAGCCGCTCCGCTAAGCTTCGTCGTGCCCACTTGCGGCCCCGGTTCAGCGCGTCGATCAGGCGCGTGGTTCGAACCGCATCCCGCATCCCCTTAACGTCAGCCCATGACATCCCATCAAGGCTGTTGATTCCAGAGCGCTCGATATAGGTGA
>JAZKEA010000328.1:243-2177 GCA_040387315.1 Armatimonadota bacterium
AGAGGGCAAGGGGAAGTCGCCGACGATTCTCATCACCGAAGTGCCGTTCCAAGTGACGCGGAACGCGCTCACCGAGGAAATCGGTGCGCTCGTTAAAGACGAGCGCATCAGCGGCATCAGCGAAATGTCGCGTGACGGCGCGGCCGTCACCTCCAGCAGCTGCGACGAGGAGTAGCTGCGTCCCAGCAGAACCGAGATGTAGGCGGGGTTGTCGAAGCGCGCAAAGGCAGGAGTAAACATAAAGAAGAAGGTCAAGGTCGCTACAGCTGGTACCACCGAGCACTACCATAAGTAATACTCAGGGTTCATACCCGTACCGGAAGCGTTTCTGATTTCCTGATGCACCGGTACCATCCGTACCACCGGGGTAGAACGCTTCTCAAACCAGCTCAAACCAGCCCAAACCAGCCTTGAACTAGTCATACACTAGCCCGCTTGCCGCCCATGTTGACGGCAGGCCGCGGCTCCGGCATAATGCCAGCATCACCATCAGCGATACCAGGAACAGCAAGTCGCTCTAGATGCGCAAAACTGCTGCCCTATGAGTTACCCTTGAGGAGAAGGTCACCCAATTGTCCGGTTTTACCCGCAGTGTCTGCCCCACCTGCCAGGCGGCCTATGCCCCGCGCGCCCGCGCCTGTGGCAGCTGTGGCCGCAAGCGTGACCAGAAAACCGGGGCTGAGGTAACGCTGGGACGTGCGGCGGTTCATGCCCAGACACTCGAGGGGTACCGGAAGAATCGCGGGGTCATCCGCGCGGTCCGTATCCTTTCTGCCCCCGGCTGCTGCCCTGTCTGCACGATAGATGACCGGGAGTTCCCCCTGGACACTGTACCTCCCCTGCCCCACGCCGGATGTACCGGACCGCGCGGATGCCGGTGCTCCTACAGTCCCGTAACCGTCACTTACCACCGCCTGGGAGATATTCCGGACACTGCTGACACTTCAAACAGTCCTGACAGTTCTGACAGCGCCATCAGCGTGCCTGCAATCAGCGAGCATAATATCCCGGCGAGTCGGCCAGACCAGACAAAAGCCATCCTGCCAACGCGGGTACCCCATTCACCGGGTTCACCGAATTTACCGGAGCCACCCCTGCTGAACTGGCTCCGACGTACGATCTCAGACAAATGATCTCAGACAAATGATCGATGATTCATCGTTATTAGAAAACCGACAATGGAACGCATAATGGAACCCACAACGGACAAAACGACAAAACTGATCCGGTGGCAGCGCGTCACAATTGCTACCCTGCTGATGCTTGTTGTCGTGATAGGGATTAACCACAACCGAGAGCACAAGCGCGCCGAGCGGGCTCTGGGAGCGGTGACGGGCCTCGTTCAGACAAACCAAATGGAAGTGGGGCAGTGGGAATCGCTGGAGAGGCAGCGCCAGGTGGAGCGGGCATTCGATAAACAGGTCATTCGTGATGCGATGGAGCGGCTGGACAGATACGAGGCCCGGTACGGACCACTGGGGCCACGTAAAGGAGAAGGCGTCTCCATCGGGAAGCTTGGCCTGACCGAACCATAGACACCAGTACAAGCACCAGCACTGGCACAGGCACAGGCTCCGCGGTGAAGTGTCGGTTAGTTAGTCAGGGGATCGCCTGCAGTGTCGCGCGCAGTGTCGCCTGCTTCCTCGGGATACTCGGCGGGAGTTTCTTCTTTTGGGGATTTCTGTCGACGCTGATGGGCCCGCTCCGACCCGAGGAGGTCGCCGATGCCATATCCTACTTTCAGTTCGTCGGCTGCCTTCTTCTGGTGTCGTGGCTCCTGTACCGGTTCGCGGACAGCCTGTTCCCCTTTGGGAAGCGGGCGTTTCGCTGATGGGTGTCTCTGGCCTCACTGCGAGCCACTCGTTCACCGACTGCCGCGAAGGCGAGGTGCTGCAGCTGCGTCGCTGGGTGGAGAGTGAAGGCGGCGAGATCCC
>JAZKEA010000328.1:2187-4695 GCA_040387315.1 Armatimonadota bacterium
CCGTGAGGGTGAGGTGCTCCAACTGCGCCATCAGGTCGATGGCGACGGCTATGAACTGAACCCCGGCTACTACGTCCTGCGGGAGGTGCTGTCTTTCCGAGATGATGCCAGTGTGTCCTACGGTGTCGTGTCGCAGGTCGGTGAGGATGTGGACGGGCAGCTCAATCAGCTCGTCGTGGATGGCGAGACGCACATCCTGCTACGGCATGTGCTGGAGCAGTTCGTGGGCATTGGGGTTTGGGCAAGAGAACCCTTTATAGTGCGTTTCTAACAAATCAGAAAACACAAACAGAAAAACACAGGAGAAGAGCCACATGGCATGGATTAAAACGACAAAAGGCGAGTTGGTCAACCTGGACAAGATCAGCAGCATTGAGATCCGTTCGAGCGGCAAAGACACGTATTATCTTCTTGCCTGGGAAGCGGTCTCCCCCGGGGAGGGGCAGCCATCCTACGCAGAGTACAACAACCTCATCTCGAAAGAATCAACCAAAGAACAGGCCGAGACAGCTCTTGTCGCGATTCAGAAACTGGTGGGAGCTCTGACGGTTGAGGAGTTGCTGGATAGGGATAAATCCCGTACCGGATTTCGGCGCGAGTAACCTGAAACGAGGTGCTGTGGTACTGAGGTGCTGTGGTACGGTGTACGGTGTACGGTAGCCGTAATTACAGGGATGCCTGTCTATCATTAGTTCTCTCAAAGGCAAAAAATGAAGCATTGTATTACTGCTACCCTCGTGCTCGTTCTCTTAGCAGCGGCGGTGTTCTTCGGTCTAAAGCTTGGACCGCGTCCCTCTGATCCACTCGCTGGTCCGTCGTCTGAACCGCGGCAGGTCTCTTCTCAGGCTGCCATCCTGGCGGCGAAAGGGTTCGTGCGCGAAGCGGTCCGCCTGAAGAAAGAGTCAACCGGCGAGGCGATCCTTGCCCCCATCGTCGAGATCGGGCAGAAGGAAAGCGACCCCACCATCTGGGTCGCCAGAGGCACGGGCATAGTCGGTATGCAGGGCCGCGGGATGCAGCCCATCCGGTGGCAGACCGTGCAGCGCTGGGATGCCGACGACAGCGGCTGGTACCTGAAGGAAATTACCGTCACCCGCAATAAACTCGACAAGATCGAGACGAAGTAGACAATGCGAAGTAGATGTCGCGACAAGGTGCGGCGCGCGGCCATTTTATTGTCATCCCGGACAAGGTCCCGCTCGGGGAAAGGAAGTCGCGGGGTATGGGCTGGGGCGAAACGATGAGCACGCTGGTGTTGCCGCTGTCGTTCGACGTTGAGGGATTGAAGGGAAGAGACTGGTAATGGACAAGACAAGCAGACTGATCAAGTGGCAGAGAATCACGGTCGCTACGCTGCTCCTTGCCGTGGCGGCACTGGGTTATACCTCGTACCAGGAGCGTCAGCAGGCAAACGCGACACGCGCTGCGCTGCAGAGGCTTGTCCAGAGCAACCTTTTGGTTGCGGCTGAGCGCGAAGTCGCTGATAAAGAGCATGAGGCTTCTGATGCCGCCGCTACTGCCGCCGCTAATACCGCGCGTGAAGCGGAACGGGATGAGTACCGGCAGACCATCGACGGTCTCGAAGCAGAACTCGCCCGCTACCGTAACAAGTACGGTGAGATAGGTCCGAAAATAGAACCGGTAGTTGGTGAGGGAGAAATTGTCTATGACGTGATCAATACGAACTGCTTCCCTGACCACGACGACGGCGGCGCCAAGATAGTGATTCCTTCTATGAGCATTAATGGTGAGATGGAGCCTTTCGAGCCAGGGGCGTTCAAGCACCGGGTCGACGCGTCGATGAACCCTAGTGCGCAATGGACAAGCGATCATAGTCCTAGGATGGTGCTGCAGCCTCGGCAGTACAATGGCAGAACCATGGCGGCACCGCCAGGACGTGAGCTCTAAACACCTACCTGTGCATGGGGCAGAGGGAACGGGATTAAACAAGAATGACGCAGGCGCTCTGTCTTAGCTGTGGCGGTGTGAAGTTTGGCGCTCTTGTGCCCTGCCTTGATTGTGGAGCACAGCCGACAGAGGGCATGGAGATAGATATTCTGTTCAGCGATCACTGGATGGATATAAAGTCATTGAAGCAGTTCGGCACGGTAATCCGCACGATCAACAACGCTTCTCCCCGGGAAGATCTGCGTCAGGCGGCCTTTCTTCTCTATATCTCTGAGTATCATCCCTCAGTTCTTCGCTATGATCTGACGGCAGAATTCGTCCCTGTAGTGCGAGACTTCTTATCCGGCTTGACGCTGCCGACGGTCGAACTGCTGCCAGGTAGGCGAGGGATGCTTGATCTCGATCAGCAGATGGAGGAGCAGGAAGAGCAGCAACGAAAGGAACAAAGAGCTTGGTGGAAGTTCTGGAGGCGCGAGGGGTGACCGCGGCGGGATCGATGGCACCCATGGGACGGACCCAAGTGGCGAAATCATTGAGAAACGGTGCCCGGAGACGGAGTCGAACCGCCGACACGGGGATTTTCAATCCACGCCTTCAAGA
>JAZKEA010000328.1:4705-5308 GCA_040387315.1 Armatimonadota bacterium
CATAGCCCGGGTTCGCCGAGGCTGACGATGGGAGAATCGATCGGACAGAGGCCGATGCCGGTGCCGTTGGATCCGCTGATGGTCATGCCGCCGTTGAGGCAGAGGAGGTCTTTGTTAGCACCGTTGACGATGTCCTTGGTGGGATCGATGGCACCGGCGAGGGTATCAGCTATGCGGAACGCCTGCAGATAACCAGGTGACCAGGTGACCAGGTGACCAGGTGACCAGGTGACCAGGTGACCAGGTGATGGCGATCCAGCTCCCGCAGGACGTGAATGGGATGCAAGGCAGGGACTGAAAAGATGGACAGAACGACTCGACTTATCAAGTGGCAGCGCATTACGATTGCGGCGCTGCTGGTTGCTTTGCTGGCTTTGGGATGTGCCTACATCAAGGAGCAGAACCATACCTTCTCGCTAAACGAAGACAACAGGGGGGTTCTGCAAAGAAATCAATCACTGACAGAGGAGATCGACGCCTACGAGCAGACCATCCGCCACCTGGACACTCGCCTCAAGAAATACGAGGTAAAGTACGGACGCATTGAGGGACCCTCAGATTCGGGATGTTTTCGCATTGATTGGTCCTCGCAGATGACCCTTA
>JAZKEA010000328.1:5324-5663 GCA_040387315.1 Armatimonadota bacterium
GGCAAACTGCAGATAACGGGCGAGATTGCGCCTCGCTAAGGTCTGCTCCTAGATTTCAGGTAGTTCCGCGGTTGTGGTTCCGTTGAAGCGTCTGATGCCTGCATGCGCGCATGTGGTGGTCCAAGCACGGGCCGTGTCTGTGCATACGCTTGTGCATACGTGTGCATACGCTTGCGCATGCGTGCAGGCTCTTTGAATAGTTCTAATACGGCCGGGTGGTTATTGGCGGTATGGGCTCCACCGATGCTCACAGGCGAGCATGTGATGAGGGCTTCTTGAGAGGGGTGTATAGAGCCCATGGCGAAGAACTTGGGAAAGCGGATTGCAGTTGCCATAACT
>JAZKEA010000328.1:5673-6996 GCA_040387315.1 Armatimonadota bacterium
TGGCGTTAGTTTGCTTGCTGTCACAAGGCATAACAACCGGATGAACCGGGGGGCCAGACTAACTGGTGCCGTGTCACGATCTAATATGACTGCTGTTCAGTCCCTGCTTGATCAGGGATACGACCCCAACACAGAAGGTTACAAAGGCGATAAGCCCATTTACTTTGCGTCTTCGAGAGGCGACAGCGAAATGCTGACTCTCTTGCTTCGTCACGGGGCATCGGTGTCGAGCCCATGGGGAGAGATAGCACTGGATGCTGCGGTTGGAAGTGGCGATGTCGACACGGTGAAGATTCTCCTCCAGAATGGTGTTGATCCTGATAAACCGGGTCGTTCCCGGCGAACGGCTCGGGAGAGGGCAAAGGAAGATAACCAGGCGGAGATTCTGGCCCTTATAAACCGTCACACGAAAGAATAAATGGTGTCCTTCGGGGTCTGCGACCAATCGCAGAGCGGAGATCCGTAGATGACGGAGATGACCGTGGATCGTAACAGTGGCGGTAACGGTGTATGGGACTCCGCCGATGCTCACAGGCGAGCATGTGATGAGGGCTTTTGCTGTAGGTGCTGAGTGAAGGGATTGATTAGTCAACTATAATGTCGATAATGTCGAACTTACAACACGCTAATACCACCGCAGTCCCTCCGTGGGAGCCAGGGCAATCAGAGCCGCTGGATAGGTTCCGGACGGGACGGGTTGTTTCCCGCTTTATTGGCTTCCCCTTTGTGGTTACAGGTTGGTTCTTTTTCGCCGTTGCTTCTTTTGTACTGGCGTGTCAGGTGGAACAGATACATAAAGCTATAGCCTTTTATGGTTACTTTCTGGCGGGCTGCCTTATCATTCCCGGGTGGCTGTTACTTCGCTTTGCCGCTGGGCTATTTCCCTTTAGTAGGCAAATGTTCAAACGACCGTAACGCAGTAACCCTGAACAGGCTCTGCCTTTTTACACACGTTCCTGTGTGTCGGCTGGGCATTCTTCTTCTTTTCCGCCGCCGGAACGGCAGGCTATTCTGCTTGCTGGCGACCTTCTGCACGGGAACCATTTTCACGGGGTTTTTTGTTGCCTGGGCTGAACATTCCTGAAAATACCTGCGATTCGGGTACGGTTGGGGGTACGGCAGGCTGTTAGGATAGGGAAGAGACTCTGGATGTTCTGGATACTCTAAGGCATTCTTACGGAGCGAGACGCCGTGAGAAGATACAAGATACTAGGAGGGAAGGTTAGAAACGCCCCTTCCCCCCTGGTGCCCAGTATTCAGCACCCAGTTTACAGCGCTCCTGCCGCGACCGTCGCCGCCCGGCAGATAGGAGATCCAGAGACT
>JAZKEA010000329.1:0-34644 GCA_040387315.1 Armatimonadota bacterium
TCTCTGAAATCCGATGCTGAAACAATCCTGCCGTGTTACGGTTTTTTCTCTTCTTTGTCTGGCCTTGCTGCACCCCACAACGCCTGCGCGCTCGCAAACAGCGAAAGCACAAGGGGGCGCAGTAACCGAAACGGTCGTGCCTCGTGTCGGAACCCGTGTGATTATGCGCCGGGTGCTGAACTGGCAAATGCCTCGTCTGAAGCCCTCGAAGGCCTGGGAGCGGGGAGTCCTGCTCGCCGGAATCACTGCCGCCTATGGGGCAACGCGTGATCCTCTGTTCAAGGATGCCGCTGTCTCCCAGGGCACGACGAACCAGTGGCAGCTTGGACCCCGGATTCGAAATGCAGACGATCAGTGCGTGGGGCAGGGCTACTGCGAACTGTACCTGCTGGAAAAAGACGCGAAATCCAAAAACCCGGAGCAGATCGCCGCGCTGCGCACGAATCTGGATGCCATGCTTATGGTGCCGGAAGAGACCAAAAGGCTGGACTGGAACTGGTGTGATGCCCTGTTTATGGCCCCGCCCGCCTTCGCGCAGCTGAGCATCGCCACCGGCGATCCCAAATACCGGGAGTTCATGCACCGGGAATGGCAGCGAGCTACGGCCCTGCTCTACGACACGAACGAGCACCTGTTCTTCCGTGATGCCCGCTACAAGCCGCGGAACCTGTCTCCCGCCGATACCAAAAAGTGGCGCGAGCCAAACGGTAAACAGATCTTCTGGAGCCGGGGTAACGGCTGGGTGCTGGCGGGAACCGCTCGGGTTCTGGATTATCTGCCCAGGGACGATGCGAGCCGCACCGTCTATGAAAAACTGCTCGGGGAGATGGCCGCGAAGATCGCTCCCCTGCAGGGCGTGGATGGCTTATGGCGGGCAAGCCTGCTGGACCCGGAATCTTATCCCGCGCCTGAAACAAGTGGAACCGGTCTTTTCTGCTACGCGCTCGCCTGGGGGATCAATCACGGCGTGCTGGACCGGGCGATCTATGAACCCGTTGTTCGTAAAGCGTGGTCCGGCTTGGTTCGCGCAGTCGAGCCCACCGGAAAGCTGACGATGGTACAGCCGGGGGGAGATCGCCCGGTAAAGTTTCCCAAACAAAACACCGTCGAGTTTGGTGTCGGGGCGTTTCTGCTGGCGGGAAGCGAAATGATAAAGCTCGAAAAAGGGGAGACTCTCAGAGCGTGAAAATTGGCTTGCTTCAGAATGGGGTGTTATAGTGGCGGCTCCTACAGGACTCATGTGCGACCTTCTCGCGCATCCCGAGCGGACAGCGATCCTTTCGGAAAAACCCCGTTTCAGCTGGATCGTTCCCCTGACACTGCCCGGCGATCTGCAGACCGCGTATCAGATCAGGGTGTATCGCGCGAACAGCAAAGCGCCTCTTTGGGACAGCGGCAAAGCTGCCTCTGATCAGAGTGTCGCCGTGCCGTTTTTGGGTTCGTCTCTCCCGGCAGGGGAGTCTTATACGTGGGAGGTACGGACCTGGAACAAAGCCGGCAGTGCCAGCGGATGGTCCGAAAAGCAAAGTTTCCGTACCGCTTCCCCGCGCACTCCGCCGTCCTTATCGGAGCCTCTTCTGCACACTGTTGCGCGTTATCCATTGGTTCAGGAGACCCGTACCCCTTCCAGAGTGTTGCCGCTGCAGCCCGGCAGTGTGTTCCTTGACTGGGGCAAAGCCGCCTTTGCGGCCCTGACACTGACTCTGTCGGGAGGCTCTGCCGGAGACGAGACAGTCACCGTCCACATCGGCGAAGCCGTGGATGCCAGCGGACAGCATGTCAACCGGAAGCCAGGTGGGTCGGTGCGCTATCACAAGGCGGAACTGACCCTGCAGCCTGGGATACACGATTACGTCGTCCCGCTCCGAGAGGCGGATAAGCGCCGCATGCCGCCGGAAATCGGTGCGGTGATGCCGTTCCGGTATGTCGAGATCGAGGGGCTTCACGCTCCGCTGATTGCCCGAGACGCCCACCAGGTCGCCGCCTACTATCCTTTTGATGATCGGGCAGCACGATTTATGTCCTCGGATCAGACGCTGAACGAGGTATGGGCTCTCTGCCATCACACGATCAAGGCAACGACCTTCTGTGGCCTGTATGTGGACGGCGACCGAGAGCGTCTGCCCTACGAGGCGGATGCCTATATAAACCAGCTAGGTCATTATGCCTGCGACCGTGAGTTCACTCTTGCCCGCTACACGCACGAGTTTCTGATCCGGCAGCCGACCTGGCCGACGGAGTGGTTTTTGCAGTCGGTTCTGCTGGCCTGGCATGACTACCTGTACACGGGCGATCCCACCAGCATGGGCGCTTTCTATACCGACATCGCCGCGAAGACACTTAAAGCCCTCGCACGCGCGGGCGGCTTGATTTCCACCACCGAACCGCTTGTTCCGGAGGCCATCCGGCAGGAGTTATACCACTCGCCGAAGACCCGAAGGATCGAGGATATCGTCGATTGGCCTCCCGTAGAGCGCGACGGCTACGAGATGCTGCCGATCAATACCGTGGTGAATGCCTTCCACTATGCTGCACTCGAAAGGATGTCGCGAATCGCGGGCGTTCTTGGAAAGCGGGAAGAGGCGGCGAGTTTCGCGGATCAGGCCGCCAAAGTGAAGCAGGCTATCAACACAAAGCTGTTCGACCCAAAGACAGGTCTTTACATCGACGGCGAAGGAAGCGCCCATTCTTCACTGCACGCGAATTTCTTCCCTCTGGCACTTGGTGTGGTGCCGGACGAGCGGCGCGCTGCCGTTGCAAAATTTGTCGTAGGCAAAGGCATGGCCTGCAGTGTTTACGGCGCTCAGTTTTTGCTGGAGGGATTGTACGAAGCAGGGCAGGGCAACGAGGCGCTTGCGCTGATGACGGCGAAGCACGACCGCGGCTGGTACCACATGATTCATGAGGTCGGCACGACCATTGCGCTTGAGGCCTGGGATGCCAAATACAAGCCGAACCTTGACTGGAACCATGCTTGGGGTGCGGCCCCGGCAAATATCATTCCTCGTTACCTGATGGGTATCGAGCCGCTGGAGGCGGGTTTCCGACGGGTCCGGATTCGTCCGCAGCCGGGCAGTCTGCGTCATGCTGAAATGCTTCTGCCTACCATCCGTGGGCCGATCCGGATGACGCTGGACAATAGCCCCAGCAGCATATTGATGGAAGTCCGGCTTCCTGCGAACATGACGGCAGATATCTGGCTCCCGATTGCCGGTTCTAATGCGGTGTCGGTCATGATGAACGGCAAAGCGCAAAAAGGGAAGCGTGTCGAGAACTTCTTCATCGTCGAATCGGTTGGCGGCGGTAGCCATCGTTTGGAATACAGGCGCAAATAATGTCAGCACCCTTCCCGCTGCCAGGCATGTATTATGGGGACACTTCCCGGTTGGGGCGGCCTTTCGCCAAAGACCCTGCCGTGGTGCGGTTTGGCGAAAGGTATTTGCTGTACTATTCGATACCGGCATACTCGTCTGATAACGCTGGCACAGCAGCGCCCGGCCCGCCGACAGGCTGGGGAATCGGTATCGCGCAGAGCCAGGATCTGGACCACTGGACTCGCCTTGGCGAAGTGCCTCCGGATACGTCCGACCATTCGCCAGAGGGAAATGGATTCTGCGCTCCGGGAGCCATTGTCTTGAACGGCGAGGTTCACCTGTTCTACCAGACGTATGGCAATGGTCCCAGGGATGCGATCTGTCATGCGGTGTCCGGCGACGGGGTGCATTTCAGACGAAACCCGTCAAACCCCATCTTCCGGCCAGCCGGAGACTGGAACAACGGACGCGCGATCGATGCGGACGTGATCCCATGGAAAGGAGACCTCCTGCTGTTCTTTTCCACGCGCGATCCGGAAGGGAAAGTACAGATGGGTGGCGTCGCCTCCAGCCCGCTCTCCTCCGGCTTTGGAAGAGAGACATGGCGTCAGCTAGGCGATGGTCCGACGATCAAGCCGGAACTTGCCTGGGAGCAGGACTGCATCGAGGCCGCCGCTGTCTGTGAAGAGGGCGGCAGGCTGTACCAGTTCTACGGCGGCGCTTACAACAACGCACCCCAGCAGATCGGATGCGCGGTCAGCGATGACTGCATAAATTGGAAGCGAGTCTCCGACTCGCCGCTGCTCCCGAACGGCAGGCCCGGCGAGTGGAATCAGAGCGAATCCGGGCATCCCTTCATCTTCCGCGACCCGCTGGATGGCCGCACCCATCTCTTTTATCAGGGAAACGCGGACAACGGCGTAACCTGGTATTTATCGCGCCGTGAGATACGCTGGGAAAACGGGCTGCCGATCCTGGTGTGAGCCGGTGGACGGAGCAGACGGAGCAATGGATACAGCTTCAGGCGAAGCCCTATCCATTGCCGCACGGTACATTAAGGGTGGCTGCTTACTCGCAGGTGATCCACTGCTTGTTGAACGAGCTTTTGGGAGCGGAGGCCTTGCCGCTGGCGCAGAACGCCTGATCGCCCACATCCAGGTTGGTGCCTCGGGGGGCTGACAGTTTGCGCGTCGCGACCACTTCAAAGTTACGGGGGATGCCGCCGCCCTTGTAGTTGGAAGCGAGAGATGCCGTGCGCGGGTTGCTGACGACGGTCAGGTTGGCATTCTCATTGGGGTTAAACTCTGTGTCCCACTGGCGGTTATCTGTCGGCTGCGAGTTCCAGACGGCTTTGTTCCATTCTTTATCGCAGTTCCCGTCGTGACCGAACTCCTGGAACTTGCCGCACCACTTGCCGTTAGGGTTTGCCAGGCAACAGTTATCGTGCAGAATGCTGCCGACTGACACCTTCATCATGAGGTTCCCATTCGGCAGTTTACGGGCGTCCGCAAAGGGAGCGCCTGCACAGCCCGAGCCTACCGCTCCGAAGCAGCGTTCCACACGGTTCTGATACTGGGCATAGCCTGCCGCTGCAATCGATCCAAAGGCGAATAGTGCGCTGGCTGCGACGCCGACACGCAGTAAAGCAATACGTTTCATACGAACAAAACTCCTAAAACAAAAAGTGAACCCATAAGGGAACGGCCCGCTAGGACGCTACAAATTTATTCGGAGGATTGTCACGGCAAACTTAGAGGTTTTGAAGCGTAAAAAACGATTTGTTTGATGGAGTAACGCAGCAACGACAATTTCAGAAAGTTAGGGCAGTACCTGCTGACGAAGCCATCCGGGACGGTTTGTGGTAATGCCATCAATTCCGGCAGCTATGAGACGGCGGGCATCATCGGGGGAATCAATGGTCCATGCATAGCACTTTAGGCCTGCGGCTTTGATCTTCTGAACAAAGGCGGCGTCAATTACTCCGTTACTGGCGAGATTGACGCCTTCGATGCCTGCATCCTTTGCTTTCGAAATTAGCTGTTCGGCAGACGGCGAGACCACACCGGTCTCGGGCTCTTTGCGAAAAGCGGTAAGCCAGTACATCTCGATTCTCGGAAGCGCCTTTTTGATCTCTTTCAGGGTCGGCTGTGAGAAGGCGATAATCAGAAACTGATTGACCGGCTTTCGGGAAAGTGTCAGTGACTGTCGGAGGGCAGGGATAACCTCCGGGCCACACTTCACCTCGATCACCAGCCGTTTCCCGTTGGGGACGGCTGCAATCACCTCATCAAGTGTCGGGAGTTTTTCACCGGCGAAACGATCCCCTTTCCATCTCCCGGCGTCCTGCTGCCGAAGCTCCTCCAGGTTCTGGTCTACTACCTTCTTATCGACTCCCGTCGTGCGTTTGGTATTGTTGTCATGCAGCACCACAATCTGACCGTCTTTGGACAGATAGATATCGATCTCGACCGCATCCGCCTTCTGCTCATATCCAAGCCGCACCGAGGCAAGCGTGTTCTCCGGGGCATCATAAGAGGCTCCGCGATGCGCGATGATGTCCGTCGCATTCGCCATTCCAGTGGGAAGGAGCAGCAGAAGCAGGCTCAGCGGCAGCAAACGCAGTTTTCGCAGTGTTTTCATAGTATCTATCCGTAAACGATCAAAATCCCGCAGTGTCTGAAAGGTTTTGTTTTCCAGGACATAGAGCATACCGACCTGCAGGGCTCTTGAGCCAGTCCCATTTCGCCCATTTCGCGTGACCATCCGCGAAGACAAGGTTCATTCCTCCGTTATGCCGGGGAGACCCCAAGGCAAACATTTGAAGCCAGGTTGTCCCACCCGGTTCCCAATAGTTCGCGTTGTCGTCATCCCAATCGTTGTTGTCGTCATCCTCGGAACCGGAGCGGGTCTCGCCGTACAGGATAACGTCCGCCGTTGTCTGCCACATCGCCATCGACGATGTACTGCCGCCGACCCAGCCGACATTGTGCAGCAATTCATCGTTGCGAACGTAGTGTCCGTAAATCGTTGGTCGAATACCGCTCCCCGGGGTTACGCCAACGGGATAGTTGGCAAGCCAGGAACCGCTGCGAACCGAGGTATCCGTAAACGTATAATTGGTGAATGTACGCCGCTCAGGAAGGGGGGCATCCGAACCGGGGCAGGCGAAAATAGCGTCGCTTTTTACATACGGTTCCAGATCGACATGCCATTCATACCAGTTGCGTCCTACTGTTTCGTCCGCGTCCTGGGCATACATAAGCGTTGCTGTCCCAATTTGGCGAAGATTGGACAGGCAGGACGCCTGCCTTGCCTTCGCTCTCGCCTGCGCGAAGACAGGAAAGAGTATAGCCGCCAGAATCGCAATTATGGCGATGACAACGAGCAGTTCGATCAGAGTGAAAGCGGAACGCTTCATTGGAATATCTCCAGAGTCACGGCAATTTTTCAGCATAAACGTCGGAATTACTTGTCGTCCCATGAGTTGTTTTGATGCCCATAAGGCCATCCATTTTGCGTTGCGGAAAGCGGCCCGAGGAACTGAGTTATCTTGCTCCACCTGGCGTGACCGTCGCAGTAGATGACATTCAGGCCGCCGCTGTGACGTGCAATCGGACGACGGCGCTGGTCACTCCCGTCAATGGTGTAGCGCGTGGCGCTGCCCCCAATCCAGTCCGTCGGCGGCGTTACCTGCCAGTCCGAGTCTCGGTCCTGCAGTTTGGGCCAGGAATCCGGGTCATAGCGGTAGGGGTCCTTAAGAACATCACTGGTCACGCGACTGGCATCACAGATGATAAACGTTCCGCTGGAGTCCGGTATCTCCGCCAGCGTTTTGCTGAGCGTCCCGCCAAATAGGTTGGCGTTCATCGCATAGCCGCCGGGACTCTGGGGATAAAGTGCCGTATCTCCGATGAAGTTAGGAAAGCCTGCGGCAAGTTTGGGGCGGTAGTAGCCCGCGATGCCCATGGGATCGTCGGTGATGTTCGGGCAGACATACACATCAACGTTCTTCAGGTAGGGATACAGGTCACGAAACCATCGTCCTGAGATAGCAGTCGCCCCGGACCCGGATGACCACGCTCCCATCGGAAGGGCCTCATCATAGTCCTGCACATAAAGCATCAGGGCATTGGCAATCTGCTTGTTGTTGGACAGGCAGGCGGACTGCCGTGCTTTCTCCCGTGCCTGTGCAAAAACAGGAAAAAGTATAGCCGCTAATATTGCTATTATAGCGATAACAACAAGAAGTTCGATCAAGGTAAACGCGTTTTGTGTCCGAGACATTTTTCCTCCAGAGAAAACTCTGATTATGTCTGCAGTCTATCCGCGTCACTGTTGCCTTAGGTTAAGCGCAGATTAAGAAATTAATTACAGTCAAGAAACGCCGCTGCTTCCGAGCAGCGGCGTTTTCATAATCTCAAGTGCTCTAGGAAAGCGTAATTTTCAAAGAGAACGCATGATCGCAGGGCTTCTCGGTCGGCAAGTGAACCGTCAGCCCCTCTTCACCAAGGGACCATTCCAGTGGCGCGTCCTGCCCGAGCAGATGCACTTGGGAAATCTTCTCATCCAGCAGGCCGGAAACGGTTCCCAGCGACCGAATAATTGCCTGGTCCCCGGGCCAGCCCAGAAGTGTCGCGTACAGGGCATTGTCTTTCGCGGTGAACCGTACATCCTCGCCGGTGAATGCGGCGCGCTTGGTATCCGTAAAAGCGCCCTCGACGACTTCAGTCGGGCCCTCGCCGAAGATCTTCCAGGGACGCGTGCCGTAGATGGCTTCGCCGTTCACGGAAAGCCACTGCCCAATCTCGCGCAGCATCTGCTGCTCTTCGTCTGGGATCGTGCCGTCCGGCTTGGGGCCGATGTTCAGCAGCAAGGCGCCGTTTTTACTGACGATATCGACAAGATCATCGATCAGCGAGTCGACCGTCTTATACTGCTGGTTCTCCGTATAGCCCCAGGAGGATTTCGAGACCGAAGTATCGTTCTGCCAGAGCTTTTCCCGGATTCCGGAAAGCTGCCCGCGCTCAATATCGAAGACCGCGGTTCCTTCCTCGAAGGCATCGTACTTGTAGTTAATGGCAGGGCCGCTCGTGTCCCACGGTCCCCAATGTTTGGCCCGGTTGTAGTAGTACGCGCCGAACTTCTGCAGATACGGCTTGAAGCTCTGATGCTGAATCCACCAGTCGAACCAGACGATCTGCGGCTGATACTTATCCACAAGTTCACAGGTCCGCTCCAGCCAGTCCTGCAGATACGCCTCGTCCGGCTGTTCCGGAGAATCAATAGAATGGTTGTTTTTCGGCTTGGGCTGCGCTGGTCCGTAAAGTCCGGCATAACGCGGATCCTGAACATCGGAAGGGAACTGCCTGCCGCCATCAAAGAAGAACCAGTTTTCCGCTCGGTGGCTGGAGACCCCGAAGATCATTCCGGCGGCACGGACAGCGCCCGCCAGCTCGCCGATGACATCGCGCTTCGGACCCATCTTGGCCGCGCACCACTCCGTCCGGTCAGTCGCGTACAGAGGGAAACCGTCGTGATGCTCCGCGACAGGCACCACGAACTTTGCCCCCGATTCCTTGAACAGCGCCGCCCAGGCTACTGGGTCGAAGTTTGCCGCCGTGAACTGGGGAATAAAGTCCTTGTAGCCGAACTCGGTCTGCGGGCCGTACGTCGCCACATGATGGTCAAACTCTTTTGTCCCTTGCTGATACATATTGCGCGCGTACCACTCGCTGCCAAAAGCGGGGACCGAGTAAACACCCCAGTGGATAAAGATGCCGAACTTCGCATCTTCGTACCAGGCGGGAATGGTGTAGGCTTTCAGAGATTCCCAGTTCGGCTGAAAGGGACCGGCAGCCGCGACGGAGTCAATGGTTTCCAAGGTTTTACAGTCTTTCTTCGAAAGGTTCGTGCTCAGTACGTGATGCGAGCCAGTCTTCCAGAGTCGCTACCCGGTCGGGGGATTTTCGGCTCCGGGCGAGAAATCCTGCCCCGTGCTGCGGCATCGGGTCCTGATCTGTCGGCTGGTAGCGCAGATCGACGCTCCAGCGGACATGGTCGGAGTTATTGGGTGTGGACATATGCACGCAACGGTCGTTAAAGAGAATAGCGCTCCCTGCGCTGATCGGCAGTGAAACCGCCTCGCGCCGGGCTTTCACCAGATGCTCCTCGTCGATCTCGGTGTAGCCGGTCCCGGTCACTTTCTCCTGGTGATACGACATCACCCGCGTTTTGTGCGTGCGCGGCCAGATCTGAAGGCAGCCATTCTCCTGAGTCGAGTCCACGAGGGGTATCCAAACCGTGATGACCGGATTAGCGTTCGCGCCGGGCCAGTAGGATTTGTCCTGATGCCAGGGAACTGCC
This sequence comes from Armatimonadota bacterium, assembly GCA_040387315.1. GTDB lineage: Bacteria > Armatimonadota > Armatimonadia > Armatimonadales > Armatimonadaceae > JACMJB01. The sequence goes on from JAZKEA010000329.1 coordinate 9,678, forward strand.
CCCGCCGCAACCTTTGGCACTTTGGGGCGAACATTGTAGACGGGGTTCGCGAACAGTTCCCCGCCGATCAGCGACTCGACGGCATCCAGTATCTTTGAGTTTGCCATCAGGTCAAAATAGCCGGGGAGACGGTCTCGCCAGGAGCGCCCGTACTTTAGAAACTCCTTATCGCTGAGGCCATCGAAGAGTTCCGCGAGCCGGTAGGGAAACGCGCTCTGTTCGCGCTTGTCCTTGATTACGCCGTCGTCGTAGAGCGCATCAGCGATCATCGACACTTTATCCATCATCGCGGCGCGAACGGGAGCCATGTCGGCACCGTTGAGAAGGTCAGGCAGGACGAGATAACCCTCACTGTCGTAAAAGGCAATCTGCTCCGGGGACAGGCTGCCGAAAGTGGGAGCATCAGCAATAGGCGTTGGCATTGGTATTCTCCGTGTTGTTTATGGCCTTTGGTGGCCTGATGACGCTCATTCTAACGTCGTTCGCAATCGCTGCCAATTGCCCAAACTGCCGTATCAGTGGTAAAAAATCGCAATGCATAACACGCTGATGTTGGACAAAACCTGCTGGTCTATTTCGCTGGATACCCCTCCGGAGGTGGTTCGTGCAGGGAGAGGGGTTCATGGCAGGAACGGAAACGAGCGGTACCTCCTGCCGCACCTCTGGGCGCTTCATCTTTACCCGTATTCGGCTGCGGTTCGTCTTCGTGATCAACGGTTTCCGATCCGACCCGGCTATGTCGGCGTCATTCCGCCCAACACGCCGATAGAGTATGAATTTCGCGGGGTTTCTCAGCATCTGTTTGTTCATTTTCGCTGTGCGCCGCTTCTGTCACAGACGCCGTTATCGGCTGCGCTCATCCCCGCCATGCAGGACCTGGGAGACGATTTCGCCCACCGCTATCAGGCTCTGGAGACCCTGATCGGCGATGTTCAGATGCCGCCTTTTCGGATACAGGCACACCTGTGGAATCTTTTGGGAGACCTGACAACCCCTGTGCCTTCGTCACACCCTCTGCCCACAGCGCATCCTGCGGTCCGTTACGCTTTGCGGCAGATCGAACTGCGCCTTTCCGAAACACTGAGTGTCGCGGATCTGGCGCGCGAAGCAAACGTCTCATATAGCTACCTGGGCCGTCTTTTTCAGGAGGCTTTCGGGACAACTGTTGTCGGTTATATTCGCGAACGCCGTCTGCGGCGTGCGGAGCATCTGCTGCGGCAATCGACCCTGCCCATTAAGGTTATCGCTGCGGCTGTGGGCATTCCGGACTTGCATCTGTTCAATAAGAGTTTGCGCCGCGAGCTGGGAAAATCGCCCACCGCGGTCCGAGCGCAAGGCCCGAACCGCGAGGGCAACGCCGGAAGTTAATCGAAAACGATAGCGACTTTGCCGGACTGACCGGCATCGGCCACTCTATACGCTTCATCGGCATGATCCAGGGAAAAGCGGTGCGTGACCGTTTTGTCCGGGTGGATGTTCCAGCGTGACAGCCGCTCCACCAGCTCCGCCATGTGCGGCAGGCTTGTTACCCATGACCCGTAAAGCGTGATCTGCTGGTGGATGAGAATTGGGGAAACATCGAAATTCACCGTTCCTCCCTCGCCGACAAAGGCGCATCGCCCCCACTGGCGCGTCCCCTTCAAGGCCAGGAGCCGTGCGGGAGCGGCCCCAGAACAGTCCACGCTTGTCTCACAGCCCTTGCCTTTGGTGACATCCAGTATCCGATCCAGCGCGTTCTCGTCGCTCAGAAAACCGTGGTCCACCAGGCCCAACTGCTCCGCTAATTTGATCCGATCCGGGCTGGTATCCACCCCGATTACCTCGCTCGCGCCGAGCACTTTCCCCAGCATCGCCGCCGCCAGTCCCACCGGGCCAAGGCCGGTGATCAGCAGCCGATCGCGTCCATCTACCTTGATCCGCGTCAGCGCCTCCCAGGCAGTCCCAAAGCCACAGGCGACGAGAGCCCCGTCCAGGTACGTCAGGTTATCCGGCAGGTGAACGCAGGTATTCTCCTCCGCCAGGAGATAGGGGGCATGCCCCCCGTCCCGCTGCCATCCGTAGGCGGCCCGCTGACCGGGACCGCCGTGGCAGCTGATCATGTAGCCCGCCTTGCAGTCGTCGCACAGGCCGCAGCCGGAGATATGGTAGAGGACCACCCGATCTCCTGCCTTGAACTCCTTGCAGCCGGGTCCGGTCTCGACAATAATGCCACAGGGTTCGTGCCCCGCAATGACGTTACGATAGGCCTCATCGCCAACGCCTGTATGCTCCCGGTAGATGGCGCGGATATCCGACCCGCAGATCGAGGATGCTTTCATCTGCACCAGCACCTGACCATGGCCCGGAGTCGGAATCGGCTGTTCGCGGTAGGAGACCGTGCTGTTGCCGGGAAGAGTGACCCCCCGCATGGTTGACCCTGTTTCCCGTGTCTCTATTACTGTCATAGTTTTGTTATTTCTCCGTTAGTGTCCCACAGGTCTTCCCATCCCTTGCTGCCTTCCCACAAAAAGACCTGCCCCTTGATAAGGCGGCAGTTTCGGTCGATGCCCGCTATCTCCTGCATTTCATCGTCGGTCAGCGGGGCGCTGACCGTGGCCTGAAGACTGGCAAGGTACTGCGGGCGCTTGACCGAAAAGGGGATCGGCACCTGCCCGCGCTGTATCGCCCACTTCACGCAGACAACGGCGGGATGAACCTGAAGCCGCTCGGCGATCTTTACGATCACCGGGTCTTCCATATCAACGGTGTCCTCTTCAGTCTTGTCCCGCTCAGGCCGCGACGGAGAGCCGATAGGGCTGTAGCCAATCGGAAGAATATCCTTCTCAACCATATACCGAAAGAGTTCCGGCTGCTGAAAATGGGGGTGCAGCTCCATCTCATTCGCGGCAGGCTTGATACGCGCATCACGGAGCAGTAATTCCAGTTTCGGAATCGTCATGTTCGATGTCCCGATGTGACGCACCAGGCCCAAGTCCACGAGCTTTTCCATCTGCCGCCAGGTGCGCATGTAGTTCTCGTGGATATACGGCTTGGCGGAGTGGTCTCGGGCCGTCACATCCACGCCGGGCGCATGGTAGTTGGGGAAAGGCCAATGCACCAGGTACAAATCCAGATAGTCCAGCTGGAGGTCCCGGAGCGACTGCTGGCAGGAGGGGATGACATCGTCCTCGTCGTGTTTGTCATTCCAGAGCTTCGAGGTCACCCATATATCCTCGCGCGGGACGCCGCCCTGCCGAATCATCTGGAGAGACTCCCCTACAAGTGCCTCATTGCCGTAAACCGAGGCGCAGTCGAAATGCCGGTACCCCACTGAGGCGGCATCAACCACGGCGGCCGCGACCTCTGCGCCGGAGTAGCGGTCGGAGCCGAAAGTGCCGAGACCGATCACCGGTATCTCCGCTCCAGTGTAAAGACGCCGACGGGGAACGGCGTTCGGGTCCACGCCATCGAGCGCGGGGACAAAAGACTGCTTCGTCACGAAATGCTCCTTAATCAATCCTGGAAGGTAATCCGGGCACAAAGCCCGATCTATGGTGTCTTTAGTGAAACGCGCACGTCGCTCGACTTCCCGTTGCTGGAAAAGTCGTTGTTACGGAGGGTGAAGACAAGGTCTTTGGGCTCCGTCGCCTCGGGAACGCTGAACAGAATGGGGAACAGCGCCGCCGCGCCGGGAAGCAGGGTCTTACTCTGGGTCGGCGCGCCTTCCAGGTCATAGCCGAACGGGGCGTGGGACTGGCCGTCCCTGCCCGCCAGAGCGTTCTTTACCGCGTCTTTGCCGAGCCAGAATGTCTGCGGAGATTTTTGCCCGTTGGTCACGCGGCACTGGATCACCACGAGCTTGTATCCGGTCGCGGCCCGCAGCGTCCCTGTCTTTTCGTCATTGGAAATATTATCGGTTCCACGGAGAATCTCGCGGATACTGGGCGTTTTGACGACATAGCTCTCCGGCGTCTGAATACTGAGGACGGTAAATCGCCATTGACCATCAAAGAGCGTATCCCCTATTTTGCCCTGCAGAACGCCATCTACCTGGTTCGCGCCACCCTTCTTGACGAGTTCGAAGCCATCGCCGCGCTTGACCACGACCATGCCCAGCGCGGTCGCCATATCACTTAGCTTCACATAGGCGCTGCCGTTCACGGTTCGAACATCGGTTGAGGCGACTTTACCGTTAAAGATGAGTTTTCCACCGCCCGCCGCGGAGGCCGCGCCGATACCGATTACCAGTACCAGTGCGGAGACCAGGGTGCGCCGCTTTGCTGCGTTACAAATTTTGTTCATAGTGTTTCACTTTCACCTTCCAGGCACAGAATTACCGATTTTAGACGATGTCGTCTCCTGCAAGGAGCGCGTGACCTTCTCCGGGTCACCGTCGGAGACATAGACGGTTCCCGGTTTGCGGAGACGATCCAGCCAGTCGGTGATCCCCGCCACGCCCTCCACGGCCTGTATCCGGGGAAGGCGCAGGGGATCAAACTCCTTTTGATGCGGTGACGGAGCCGGATTTGCCCCGACAAGAAGTACGGCGGCATTGGTGTAAGAGTGGCCCGCGAACGATCCGGCGGCAAGAAGACGGCGATTGCGCGGCGAGATGCCCATGGGGAGCGCGATGCTTTCTACCTGAGTCCCCGGCAGAATCGCCTGAATCTTCTGGACACAGCCTCCGATCTCTTTCTGCACCGCTTCGTCAGAGAGGGAACGCAGACTCCGGTGCGTCACGGTATGGTTGGCGATCTCGCAGCCCAGCGTCTCCCTGAGGTAACGAAACTTTCCCGTCCGCTCCTTCGCCGGTCCAAAGGCGCTCTCCGGCAAAACGAAAAAGGTGGCGCGCGTGGACCAATCGTCGTGTTTTTTCGCGAACTCTTCGAGAATGCCGACGGCGCAGTCCGGGTCAATCGTGCCGTCCGGGCGGTAGCGGAACTGGCTCACGTCCGCGTCATCAAACGTCAGCACGACCGGGCTCGCGCCGCAGGGAAGATCTATCCTCTTGTGCAGCAGGTCCTGCAAAAGGATCGGTCGATAGCCCTCTCGGTACAGCCTCTCCAGGTCCTTCCGAAACTGCGCCGCCGTGCGGTCGTAGCGAGTTGGCTTCGAGGTGATTCGATGGTACTCCAGAATCGGTATCAGACCCCCTTCGTTTGGCGGGCGGGCAGTGACGGGCTTTGTATCGACTTCTTTCAGCGGCGCGGTGATACCCGGCAGGGGAGGCGTCGCGGACACGGTTGACTCCAGAGGAATGGGCTTGGAGACCGGGCGCGCAGGGCAGCCTGCGAGCGCCGTTGCGGCAGCCGCTGCGAGGGACAGACAAGCGACTTCTCGTCGAAACAACAAAAAGGCAAACATATAGAAGGAGTTCTACGGAAGCCTTGAAGAATACTTCTTTGGAACTAACACTGGTTCACGGCGATGAGAGACATGTAAGTGCGTGCCTGTTAGCCGGGCGACGCCTTTGGGGAAGTCACAAGTCTTATGACAGCATTTTCGAGCAGGGCGGCGCGGTTCACAGCCCGCACCCTGCGGTTTTTCGCAGCCACGCTGGGGGGGATAGCAGCAACAACGCCTCTCTTGATAAGCAGTGGGTGCGGGAATACTACCGCACCGGGCCAGCAGGCGAACCCGTCAACGACACCCACATCGACTCCTACGCCGGTTCCGACCCCAACGCCGACCCCGTCTTTGTCTGTTACCTTGAACGAACCGGTGCGCGGCATCTATATTTCCGGCTGGGTCACGGGGGGAACGACCCGCTGGAAACAGCTTCTCGATATTGTCGATACGACCGAGATAAACTCCGTGGTCATTGATGTCAAAGAGGACGGGATGATGTCCTACGCGACCGATATCCCGCTGGCGGTTCAGGTCGGCGCGAACCACAAGATGATCCCGGACATCAACGCAAAAATGGAGGAGCTGCACAAGCGCAAGATATTCTCCATCGCCCGTATTACCTGTTTCCGTGATCATGTGACCGCGCGAAAGCGCCCGGATCTCGCCGTCCAGCGCACCGACGGCTCCCCCTGGCGCGACCGGAGCGGGCATTACTGGCTGGACCCCTACAACAAGGCGAACTGGGACTACAATGTGGATGTCGCCATCGATGCCGCGAAGCGTGGGTTCGGCGAGATCCAGTGGGACTACGTCCGCTTTCCCTCCGAGGGGGCTAGAGCCGGACGTCGTTACCCGGCGAAAGCCAAGGATGACCTGCGCTCTGAGGCGCGAGTTATCTCCGACTTCCTTCGCTATGCACGCGAGAAGCTGAAGCCCTACAACGTCGCGGTCTCCGCGGATGTCTTTGGCCTGACAGTGGCGGCAAAACCGGAGTCCGATATGGGTATCGGCCAAAAGATCGACCTGATGACCCCGCACCTCGATGTCATCTGCCCAATGATCTATCCCTCTCACTACGGGCGTGGCGAGTATGGCATAGCCCACCCCAATGCCTCACCTTACCGCACGGTTTCGCTTGCGCTGCGCGATTCCGTCAAGCGAGTAGAAGGGACAAACTGTAAAGTCCGGCCCTGGCTGCAGGATTTTTCCCTCGGTGTCCGCTACGGCGTTCCCGAGGTCCGCGCACAGATAAAGGCGGGCCGGGACCGGGGCGTCAGCGAGTACCTGCTATGGAACGCGTCAAACCGCTACACAGTCGCCGCCCTGCGAACTCCCAAAGCGAAACCTGCGCCGAAGGCGAAAACCGTGGCAAAGCCTGAGGGAGCGGCTGCCATGTCCGGCGAGGGAAAAGAGGAGCCCAGCGCGAAAGCGCCTGTCGCTTCTCCTTCCCCGGTACCAAGCGCTTCAACACGCTGAGCCTGTCAGGGCGCTTTCTCGCCTGCAAATTTCCGGAGTGTTTCAGAAACATTCAGCAGAGCGCGTCCCTGATGGTACGGGTCTTTCCAGGCGTCGCTCTTCACCTGACCGGGAACCGCCACACCGTCCGCGCTGACCGAGGAGAGCCAGCCTGTGTTGCGGGAGTCAATCTGATACTTCTTAATAAACGCCCACTGCTTCAGAAACGCCGCGCCGTAGCGCGGCGTTTCTTTTTCATAACGGGTGTGCATCAGAAGAAGAGCATTTAGCCCCTCGGCCTGCGTCCACCAGATCTTATCCGTAACCGTCGCCGTGCCGAAAGCGGGACCGGCATCATAGAAACCGCCGTTCTTCTCGTCCCAACCAAACTCCACAGCATGATCGACCAGTTTCCGGGCAACAGTCCAGGTTTTTGCGTCGTCCGGTCGTCCAAGCGCCGCGCTTGTTTCGGTAATCAGATAGGCGGTTTCCACATCATGACCGAAGGAATCATGGTCGGGAATCGGCCGCCACTCCGGCGTAAAGAAGAGGTTCAGGCATCCCGGATCGACCGCCACCTTATCGCGCACGACCGTCAGCATCTCCTCCAGCCGCGCCTTCAATCCCGCATCCGGCCATACTTCATAGAGCGCGGTAAAGGCTTCGAGCAGATGAATATGTCCATTCATGGACTTATAGCCATAGCGCATTCCAATGGGATCCGCTTTAGGAGCCTCCGGGGAGTTGGACAGTGTCAGGATCGGCTTACCGTCCCGGTTTAGCGCCTCGTAGTAGCCAGCGTTCTTTGCGTCGTGGGCGTGCGTCTCCAGCCACGCGTACGCGCGCTTCGCCAGATCAAGAGCGCGGGCATCATGCGTTGTTTCATAGACCGCGGAAGCGGCATAGACCGCGGAAGCGGCATAGATAGCGAAGGCGATCCCATACGCGTGCTTCTCGCCTTTTCGGTCCGGCTGACCTGTTTCTGAAACACTCCAGTAAAAGCCGCCTTCTTCACGATCCCAGAGCATCTCGGAAAGGGCGGCAAGGCCATGCAGAGCTGCGGCCCGATACGCTGCCGCCTCTGCGGGATACCGCTGCGCTGCCTTTGCCGCGACCCAGGTCAGCCGCGACTGATATACCACTGACTTGATGTTTGCGGCAGTGGTGGGGCGCTTCCACTGCTCATCATAGGTCTCGAAAAAGCCGCCTTTCTCTTTGTCGAGTGCCCCTGGATACCAGGGAGCTAGGACATGCCGACGAAGGTTTTGGTCGGTTTCCAGGGCGAGTTGTTTATAAAGCAAGGGGGTGAGTTCGGCAAAGTTCATCGCACTTGGTCGTTCCTGAGCAGCAGCTACTTTGCTGCACGGCAGTAAGATGACGGCGCAGCTCAGCACGGTCAGCCATCGGCAAGGCATCATCATTGGTGTCACACCTTTCGAGCGTTGCAACTATCTTACCGTGCAGTGAAACACTTCCTGTAAAGCTTTTCATTGATTCATGAAAAACTATTGACAAGCGCATAAATTTAAGGCAAGATGAGCCATGGCAAATATTCGCGATGTGGCGATGGCGGCGGGAGTGTCACCGGCAACGGTTTCGCGTACCTTCACCACGCCAAACTTGATCAATGCAAACACGCAGAAGCGTGTGATCGAGGTCGCCCGCCAGATGAACTATCGCCACCCCCGGCTCCGCAACGCCAGGTCCAGTGGTACTGCTGCCGGAACGCCTGCCGCGGTTTCAACCCGCGATGCCATAGGGTTTCAGTTCTTTTCCGCAACAGATTCGCCTTACGATACTCTTGCGGGCAATACCTTCTACGCGCCGGTATTCGCCGGTGCTATGGAAGAAGCGTCCAGTCTTGGTCTACATCTCCTGGTGCACACGACGACCCGGCATGGCCTGTCTCTGGAGCTGCCACGCATGATCCAGGAGCAGGCTATTGGTGGGATGCTGCTGGTCGGTACGGCGGACCCCGAAGTACTGGCTACTTTCGCGGCGCATGTTCCTAATATCGTTCTGGTAGACAACCGTGATGAGACCGGAGTCTACGAGAGCGTAATCTCGGACGGGTTCGGCGGGGCATATGTTGCGACCCGGCATCTGATCGACCTGGGACACAGTCGCATAGGCTTCTTTTTAAGCGAACCGGGCGTCACAACGTTTCAGGACCGGCAGCGCGGTTACCTGAGCGCATTATTTGAAGCAGGCATTGTGCCGGAGCAGGATCTGGTTCTTCGTGGCGGGGCAACGGATGATGCGCGAAACGCACAGCTTTGTCATTATCTTTCCGCCGCAAATCGACCGACTGCTCTGGTGACGGCGAATGATGATGCCGCACTGCAAACACTGCGCGTCTGCCGGACACTGAATTTAACCGTTCCGGAGGATCTCAGCCTTATCGGTTTCGATGATGTAGATTCCAGCAGTCATACCAGTCCGCCGCTCACTACACTGAGGGTTACCAAAGAGCAGATGGGGCGGCTCGCAGTTCGTCGTCTTCATGCGCGGCTCAATCGTGAGTCCGCCTCGTCTCTTATCGAGCAGCCGGTTCGGCATGAGATTCCCGTTACGTTCGTCCCGCGGGATTCCTGTCGCGCAATTTGAGTTAACCATCAATGTCGTGTTGTGACTGATGTCTTCCCGAAAAGGGGAGGCACCTTCTTTAGTAACAGATCCGATCCTTGAAAGATCAATGGAGTACCTATGAAACGTCGCAGTTTAACCGGTTTCACCCTCATCGAGCTTCTCGTTGTCATCGCGATTATCGCGATCTTAGCCGCTATTCTTTTTCCTGTTTTTGCCCAGGCACGGGAGAAAGCACGTCAGTCGTCCTGTCTGTCCAACGAGAAGCAGTTGGGCATCGCTATGCTGATGTACGCACAGGATTATGATCAAGTTTATACCATGGGTCTTCAAGATGGCTGGTGGGACTGCACGTGGTATCGCGTAGTCTCCCCCTACGTCAAGACTGACGGTGTGTTCAGATGCCCTTCAGACCCTGACCTTGAAGTGGATCCGGGCAGAGCCTGGGCAGGACCGCGTTTCACCTATGTCACCAATGGGCTTATGATGTGGCGTGATAATGCGTGGCGTGTGGTCGGAATGGCCGGGATGGGACAGCCGTCTTGGATGGGGTCCGTCACGACCGCTGAAGCGGATGTGAAGCGGCCTGCGGAAACCATCATGATTGCGGAGCGGCAACACCGATGGACGAGTGAGAAAAATGACTATGGTAATGTGCTTACCTGGGGGCCCGGCGCTATGGTGACGGGTGTGGACTGGTGGGATACCTCCGGTGCTCCGAGTCTGATTCCCGATGGTTCGCGGGCCGTCAAACCCGCAGGGGATCCTACCGGCCCGAATGGTGGAATTCTGCCCGCCCATCAGGACCAAGCCAACTTCTGCTTCGCAGACGGGCATGTCAAATCCATGCAACCCAAGGCGACCAACCCCAATGGGACCACGCAGCCCCAGAATAATATGTGGGATGCCTACCGCGACTAAGGTAGAGTAGTCTGAATAATGCCCCTGCTTATCGGGAACAAGCAGGGGCGTTGTCTCCTAGTCCTGGCTTGGGTGTCCGGGTCCGGACAAGGAGAAGAAATTTTCCATGATTTGTATTAGGAAGGAGAATCCAGCACGATGCGCACAAGAGTGACGGCACGAGATTCGAAGATAGTGTGTCTTTCACGGGCATCCTGTCTTCTGGCGATGGCAGGGTTTGTTATGGTGGGGTCCTGTTTCACAAGTGGCTGTAACAAGAATGCGGGCAGTGGCAGTGGCGGCCTGAGCAAGTCGGATTCGGAGCGGCTTCATGCGCCACTGGGACAGCCGATGCCCCCCGAGGCACGAGAGGCAATGGCGAAGGCCATGAGCAAGCGCGGAGGTGCACCCACATCGGCAGCACCAACTGCACCCGCACCACCCGGGCCTAAGTAGAAATACCACAGGATCATGCCTAGGCCAACAGGCGGCAAGACTATGATCGTACTCACCGCCTGAGTAAGGATGTTCGTTGAAGATCATCATAAAGCCGCTCGGAGCGGCGTTCCTGTTAATCGCCATTGGTGTTCTTGCGGTGCTTGCATTCCGGGGAGCCTCCACACCCGGTCCTGAGAGCGCGTCCGCGCCGGTCGTCGTCTCCAACACGACACCGGACACCGCTGCCGCCGCTCCCTCCTCAGGGTCGCTTCCTGGTCCCTCCGCTTCCTCTCCGTCAAATCAGTCGGTTCGGGGACATTCCATCTACCGGGATGGTGTTGAAAATGGATGGGAAGCGGTCGGATGGACCTGGGCAAAAGATGTTTCCTATGATGACACAACGCGCCCGCGTTCCGGAACCAGAGCTATCCGCGTTCGGTACACCAACTTTGATGGCGTCAAATTCCACCACGCACCGCTGAACACCAGCCCGTTCGACCGGATCTCTTTTTACATCAACGGCGGTGAGACAGGCGGTCAGAAGATCGCGGTGGGAGCTGCCTGCTCCGAGAAAAACGTGTCGGATGGCACTAGCCTTGCTCCGCTTCCGCCCAAGAAATGGGTTGCCGTTACCATTCCACTGGACAAGATTAGTCTCGCAAAGCGACCGGACATGACCAGCTTCTGGATTCAGGGCAGCAGCGACAAGCCGCAGCCGACCGTCTATATAGATGAAGTTCGACTGCTGAAGTCGGGTGAGCCTGCCCCCTCCGGGGAGTCTCTTCCGCTGGCTAAATAGCGAGCCAACGGATGGCTTAGAGTAGAAAAGCGTGAGATGTATGCCCCGCATTCGCGGGGCATACCACTGTCGGAAAGTATGTATGAATAAAAACCTTAAATCGCGGCGCGCCTTTCTGGTGACGCTTCCTTTAGCCTGCGGCGTCCTCATCTGGGCACGCGGCGGCAAAGTCCTGGGACAGACGATGACCTATAACCATATCGAAGCAAGCTTTCCGCTTCCGGATCTGACCGGCAACCCCTTCGACTATACCGAGAACGACATTCAGGCTACCTTCCGGCAGCCGGATGGTAAAAGTGTCACAATCCCCGCTTTCTTCGACGGCGGCACGGACAATCGGACTTGGCGTATCCGCTACACTCCGCGCGTCTCCGGCGACTATACCCTCACGAAAATCACGCGCAACGGATCGCCAATACCACTCAGCGCCGTCGGGACGCAGAAGTGGACGGTCGCCAAAAACGCTGCCCCACAGTCCGGCTTCGTACGCCGCGACCCCAAAAACCTGCGGCGTTTTCTTTTTGATAACGGCAGTGTCTATTATCCCCTCGGGATCAATATTGCCTGGGGCAGCCAGGGGTTAGACGTTCCCACTCTGATTACCAAGCTTGGTGCGGCAGGCGGAAACTGGACCCGTATCTGGATGAACCACTGGGACCGCAAAAACCTGGACTGGGTGGACTCGAAAAGTAAGCCTGGCGTCCTGGATTTAGAAGTCGCGCGTAAGTGGGATGGTATCGTTACCGCCGCCGAGAAAAGTGGGGTGCGTTTCCAGATGGTGCTGCAGCACCATGGGCAGTACTCGTCAACCGTCAACCCAAACTGGGGCGAGAATCCCTGGAATGCGGCAAACGGGGGCTTTCTCCAGAAATCGGAAGAGTTCTTTACTAACCCACGCGCGCGTGCCCTGACCAAAGCCAAGTACCGCTATATCATCGCACGCTGGGGTTACTCTCCGAGCGTCCTGGCCTGGGAACTGTTTAACGAGGTGCAGTTCGTCGATGCGCTCCGAAACAAAACCACCGAGGGCCACGCCGCCGTCATCGCCTGGCATAAGGAGATGGCCGCCTTCCTGAAGGCGCAGGACCCGGAGCATCATCTGGTAGCCACAAGCTCGGACACCGATATTGAGGGGCTTTACGATACCGTTGACTATGTCCAGCCGCATAGCTATCCCCCGGATGCCATTACGATGGCTGCCAGCCTGGAACCAGAAAAATGGAACAAGCCCATCTTCTTCGGCGAGGTCGGCCCCAGTGGGGGGGATAACCGGCTCAGTGGTTCCGTCTACGAAGATTTTCTTCATGCAAGTCTGTGGGCCAGCCTGATGCAGAGCGGAACGGCAGGCGCGGCCCAGTTCTGGTACTGGGACAAAATGGAAAATGACGGTAGAAACCTATTCCGTCATTATCAGGCCGCGTCCGCTTTCCTCAAGCAAACCAACCTCGCCTCTCTTGAGGGAATGAAGAACATATCCCCGATGGCAGCCACTACGGAAACGGGAGCGGTCTCCCTCGGGCCGGGAGCCGGATGGGGTGCGGCGAAACAAACGGACTTCGTGGTCGCCTCTAACGGAGACGTGCCCGGTATCGCGATGCTTCCCTCTTTTCTCCAGGGGAAGAATCATGCTGATCTGTTTACCGGCGCGAATTTCCAGGTGGACTACACTAAGCCCGGCACGTTTGCGGTGCGGATACGGCAGGCGGCCAAGGCAGGGGCGCATCTGGTGCTTTCCGTTGACGGCAAGACCGCGGCGGAACACGACTTTCCGGCAAGTGAAAACGACACATCGGCGGATGTGACGGTCACTGCGCAGGTCCCTGCGGGCAAGCACACGATCCGTCTGGAAAATTCCGGGACGGACTGGGTGGTTCTCAATCGGATTAGCCTTGCTCCTTATGGGTCTGCACTGAAGGCTATGGGTAAATCCAACGGCTCGCAGGCCGCGCTATGGGTGCGCCGTGTCGCTCCCGGCACTGGGGGAGGCACGATTACCCTGCCATCCGGCACCCTGAAGCCCGGCTCCTACGAGGTGCGCTGGTGGGACACCCGGACGGGCCGTGAGATCACGCGTGAAGCGGTTCGTGTCGCTTCCGGTGAAGCCGGCGCCACGTTCAAAGCTCCCGCGATTGCCGAGGACGCGGCGGCATTCCTGGCCCCTAAATAAACCAGGTACGAATGGGTTTTACCCGGTCCTGAACCGCAGGACCGGGTAAAACCCGTTAGGGTGAGGGGGGAGACGGGCTTTCGGGTATACTGCAACTGCCTTTGATGGGAAGCAGAGCCGCTGTCCTTATTGCCCAAAACGACATTTGCAACAAGATCCTGGAGACTTTCCCCCTCATGGTGCCGCGTACACTGCACACTTATACCGTTGTTCCCTCGCTGCCTCAGCGGCTCGCTCCGCTTAAAGAGCTTGCCTATAACCTGCGCTGGTCCTGGGACCATCCCACCAAGCAGCTTTTCGAGACCATTGACCCCGATCTCTGGCGCAGCACCGAGCACAATCCGGCCCGCCTGCTCGGCCTGGTCGCGCAAAAGCGATTATCCGAACTGGAAAATGACAGCGCCTTTACCGCTCAACTGGATTCGGTCTACGCTAACTTCCAGAGCTATATGGCGGACGGCGGTTGGTGGAGCCGCCACTACGCTGCTGAGTTCGGCCCGGATTTCAAGATCGGTTACTTCTCCGCCGAGTTCGGGATCGCGGAATGCCTGCCCATCTATTCCGGCGGTCTTGGAATTCTGGCAGGGGACCATCTGAAAGCCGCATCGGATCTGGGATTGCCCCTGGCGGCGGTCGGCTTTCTGTATCAGCGCGGCTATTTCCGCCAGTCGCTGAACTCGGACGGATGGCAGATGGAGAACTACCCAACTACCGATTTCTATTCACTGCCGATTGAGCCAATCATTGATCCCAACGGCGAACCGTTCTCGATCGATGTCGATTTCCCTGGGCGGCAGGTCCGCGTTCAGATTTGGAAGGCGCAGGTGGGACGCATCGCGCTCTATCTTCTCGATACCAACCTGCCGCACAATGCGGAAGCGGACCGCCATATCGCGGGAAATCTTTACGGCGGCGACAACGAGACCCGTATCCAGCAGGAGATCGTCCTTGGGATCGGCGGCATTCATGCCCTCGATGCACTCGGGATCAAGCCGACCGTCTGCCATATGAACGAAGGGCACTCTGCCTTTCTTGCTCTGGAGCGGGTTCGGCGTCTGTCCGAAGGGGAGGGGCTTTCCTTCGCCGATGCCACCGAGGCGACCGCGGCAGGAAACCTCTTTACGACCCATACTCCGGTCCCGGCAGGCTTCGACCTTTTCCCGCCGGACCTGATGAAAAAGTATTTCGAGAACTATGCGCCGAAGCTCGGTCTGCCGAACCACGATGCCCTGCTGGACCGTGGTCGCGTGCTGGGAGATTCGGCGGGTAAGTTCAATATGGCGATCCTTGCCTTCCGGCACGCCCGCTATGTGAATGGCGTCTCGAAGCTGCACGGCGTCGTTTCCCGCCAGATGGTGCAGCCCTCCGTACCCGGCTATCCGCTCGATGAGGTGCCGGTCGGCAGTGTCACCAACGGTATCCATACGGAGACCTTCCTCTCTGAAGAGATGGAGCACCTGATCCAGAAGTATTGCGGCGACCTGACCGGCGAGAGCGTGGCCGATCCTGAGTTCTGGGCGAAGGTGGACACGATCCCCGATGCCGAACTCTGGGCCGCTCACGAGGCGCGCCGCGCGAAGCTCGTGGAATGGGCGCGGCAGTATCGCATCGCGAAGATGGAAAAGCGCGGGGCCTCTGAGCGTGAAGTCAATGAGGCGAGCGAGATTCTGGAACCGGGGACGCTGACCATCGGCTTCGCCCGACGTTTCGCCACCTACAAGCGCGGCGACCTCATGCTTCGGGATGTAGAGCGTATCAAGCAGATCATCAATCACAGTGATCGGCCCGTGCAGTTCGTCTTTGCGGGAAAAGCGCACCCGAAAGATGATGCGGGCAAGGAGTTGATTCGCCATATCGTGCACTTCTCGCGCGACGAGTCGGTGCGCCGCCGTATCGTCTTCCTGGAAGATTACGACATGAACATGGCCCGCTATCTGGTGCAGGGAGTCGATGTCTGGCTGAACAACCCGCGCCGCCCTATGGAGGCATCGGGTACGTCCGGGATGAAAGTCATCGCGAACGGCGGTCTGAACTTCTCCGTTCTGGACGGCTGGTGGGCGGAGGGCTATGACCCCACCGTCGGCTGGGAGATCGGACGTGGCGAGGACTACACGGATCTCGGTTACCAGGATCATGTGGAAGCGCAGGATATCTACGAGACACTGGAGCGTGAGATCGCCCCGCTGTTTTATAAACGCGGCGAGGACGGCCTGCCGCACGGCTGGATCACTAAAATGAAGGCGTCCATGAAGAAGCTGGCGCCCGTTTACACGACCGCTCGCATGGTCCGGGAGTATACGGAGACCTACTACGTGACCGCGGGACGACGCGCACGAACCCTTGCCGAAAATAACTTCACCCGCGCCAAAGAGCTGATAATCTGGAAGGAGAAGCTGCGCTCCCACTGGAAAGATGTTCGGGTCGAATCCGTAACCACGGAGGCTGACAAGCTTTCGGCGGGTGAGAATGCCCCGGTCAAGGCGACGATCCTCCTGGGAAATGTCATCACCCCCGATGATGTGACGGTCCAGCTTTATGCCGGGCCCGTAGATGCCGACCGGAACCTGTCGGAGACAAACATCGCCTCTCTCGCCCTTGATGGATCGGGGGGAAGTGAGGGCAAATACGTCTATCACGGCAGCCTTCCCTCGGACAAAAGCGGTCAGCTTGGCTTCACGGTGCGCGTTGTGCCGTCTCATCCTGATGCCGTCCTGCCGCAGGAACTGCCCCTGATCGCCTGGGAATAGTCACCTCAATAGACCCGGTAAATCAAAATGGGGAATACCCGTTCGAGCGTTGGTAACGTCGCGGTGCTGGGGGCCGGTTCCTGGGGAACGGCTCTGGCATTGCTTCTGGCAGAGGGGGGCGCGGCGCGGACGGAAGTGCGTCTGTGGGACCGGACGCCTGCGGTGGCTCAGGCGATTGCCGCAGATCGTGAGAATCGGCACTATCTCCCAGGATTTCCACTGCCGCCCCACATCACGGTTACTGCGGATATAGCGGAAGCCGTGCGTGATGTGGCCTGCGTGGTTCTCGCGGTGCCGTCCGGCGCGGTTCGCTCTGTAGCGACTCTTGCCGCGCCCCACCTCTTATCCGGCTGCGATATTGTTCTGGCTTCGAAAGGGCTGGAGCCGGAGACAGGTCTTCTGCCGTATCAAGTGGCGGAAGAACTGCTGGGGCCGGACTTCCCCCTGGTCGCGCTTTCCGGCCCGAACCTCGCTTCGGAAATCGCGCGCGGCATCCCTGCCGCCGCGGTTTCCGCCTGTCCTGACCCCGACGCCGCCGAGCGGGTCTCCCGTCTCTTTCACCGCAACGCGTTCCGGGTCTACACCTCGGATGACCGCACCGGGGTTGAGATAGGGGGCGCGGTCAAGAATGTACTGGCAATCGCGGGCGGCGTATCCGACGGTCTTGGCTTCGGAGACAACACCAAAGCGGCTCTGCTCACACGGGGGCTGACCGAAATGGCCCGATTTGGCGTCGCTATGGGGGCACGGCGCGACACCTTCTACGGCCTGACTGGGGTAGGGGACCTGATGGCGACCGCGGCCTCGCGTCTGTCCCGCAACTGGCGCGTCGGCGAGGGGCTTGCCAAAGGCGAGTCACTGCCCGCGATTCTCGAACGATTAGGTCAGGTGGCGGAAGGCGTATCGACCGCCCAGGTGGTCACACGCATTGCGGCACAAAAGGGCATCGAGATGCCTGTCTGCGAGGCTGTGGCCCACCTCCTCGCCGGCGAAACCTCACCGCGCGAGGCGGTCGATGATCTCATGTCCCGCCATACGTCACGCGAAGACTGATTCCTGGACGCTTACCGACTAAGGCGCGGAACGTTCCTTCAGATAACTGCGGAGTGCCTGGGCATACTGCGGGAAGGCGATCTCCGGGTCCTGAATTTCGGGGTGCCACCGCTTCTCCCATTCCAGAGAGATCGGCCCGCTATAACCGCTGTCGAGCAGAAGGTCGAGCATCGGGAAAAGCGGGACATCGCCCTCGCCGAGCAATGTGTAGACGCCTGCCTTGCCGTCTTTGATGTGTACGTGGGCAAGCGTCGGGGCAAGGTAACGGAGGGTCTCCTCGAAGGGCTCATTCTGACGAAACGGATGATGCAGGTCCCAGAGTGACTGAACGGCGGGATGCGCTGCCAGCGCAATCAGTTCCGCCACTCCCTGACCCGTTGAAAAAGCGTCATGCGTCTCCAGAACGATCTTTACCCCTTCCGCTTCGGCGGCATCTCCAAAAGCGCGCAGGCTGGCGGCGGCCTTGGCGAGCGCTTCACTGCGGGAAAGATTGGCATCCAGGTCCCCGCCGAAAACGCGCACATGCGGGCACTCCAGATCGCGGGCAAGCCTTGCATGATCCCGCACATGATCCACATTTCTCTGTGCTACTACGCCCGATGATGACACGCAGCAGACGGTGATTCCCGCATCGGAGAAGCGGACAAGCGTTTCTGCGCGATTCTCCAGTGTGTAAGGATCGGCCTTTGTCAGGTCCATCTCTTTCTGATAGCCGCGCAGTTCCACCGCATCATAGCCGTATTCCACGGCACTCGAAATGATCCGGTCCAGATCCCAGGCGGGACATCCAAGCGTTGAAAAAGCAAGCAGATTCTGCATCAGAAAGAACTTCCCCGGTTAAAAAGAGATTTTGTGCCGCCGCATATGAATGGAAAGCAGCAGCCCGATACCGATAAGATTTGCCATTGCCGCTGACCCGCCGAAGCTCATCAGGGGAAGCGGGACACCCACGACCGGCATAATACCGCAGGTCATCCCGATATTGACGACCAGGTGAAACGCGATCAGGGTCGTAATCCCGCCTGCGACGAGGCGTCCCATGGGATCTTCACACTCGGCGATAGTCGCCACGCCGCGCCACAGGATCAGTCCGTAGATAGATAATAGCACGCATGCGCCGACAAACCCGCCCTCCTCACCGACAACCGTGAAGATGAAGTCAGTGTGGTTTTCCGGGATGAAATCCCCGTTGGTCTGTATGCCTTTTCCTAAACCTTGCCCGGTCGCGCCGCCGCCGCCGATAGCTGTCTGGCTCTGAAGCACATGATAGCCCTTGTCACGCGGATCACTGTAAGGGTCCAGGAATGTCAGGACCCGGTTCTTCTGATAGTCGTGAAGGATATCGGCTTTCCAGGCTACGGTAAAGAGCAGCCCGCCGACCACGGCGAGCCCTACCAGATGACGCCAGTCCGCCCCGGCTAGAAACACGATACCCGTCCACACCGCGAGGAACACCAGAGATGTCCCCAGGTCCGGTTGCTTGGCGATCAGGACCATGGGAACCCCGACGTGGAGCAGGGTCTTCAGCAGGGAGGGAAACTCACGCAGCTTTGGACCCAGCCGAGTCACATAGGAAGACAGCGTCAGAATTAGGATGATCTTCGCGAACTCAGACGGCTGCAGCTTGAAGTCGACGCCGGGAATCGGCAGACGTATCCAGCGTGAGGCCCCTTTTACATCCGGGGAAAACTTCAGGACGATCAGCAGTAGGATGATATTCGCCCAATAGAAAATCGGAGCGTACCGGGTGACGCGCCCATAATCTTTCGAGGCTGCCCAGGCCATCAGGCCCATACCGACCAGAAAATAAAACCCCTGCCGCGCCACCGAACCCCATCCCTGGGACATCGTCGCATTGTGAATTGTGAGAAGGCTGAGCGCCATCAGAGCCAGCACCGCGAAAAGCAGCGTCTTGTCGATGTTCTTGCGCAGGCGCGGCTCGATAAGCGTCAGCGGCGTACGGATGGATTGGTAAGACATAACAAAATAAGTTGGGGGCAGGACATATCTCAATAAACGTAGAACGTTTTCTGTAGCGATGTCTGCCCTTTGTCTGCGCTGCGTGCAGGCTGCAGTCGCCTTTGCGGGCGCTGCTGCCATCCTCATTATACCTTTGCCGCTGTCCTGTGCCGCCACTGCTCCCAACCCTCCGCCCGTGCAGCGGCGAACTCTGCCCTCGGGTCTGCGGGTGATTGTCGCCGAGCAGGCGGGAGCAAAGCTTGCCGCCGTGGATTTACGGGTTCGCGTCGGGAGCGGGGATGAGACGCCATCGACAAATGGGACCGCGCATTTTCTCGAACATCTGGTTTTCAAGGGGACGGATACCCGGAAGCCCGGTGAGATCGATCAGGCTGTTGAGGCGCTTGGCGGTGAGCTTACTGCTCAGACCACGCGCGATGCCACACGGTTCGCCGCCGCCTTTCCCGCCGACAAATGGCAGGAAGCTCTGGCGATAATTGCCGACATGACTCTTCATCCTGCCCTCCGGCCCGCCGATGTCGATTCTGAAAAACCGGTAATCCTGAGCGAGATGGCAATCGCACGCACGGAGCCCACAAGATCCGGCTTCAATGCCCTGACCGCAGTGGCTTTCGACGAAAAAGACCCGTATCGGCTGCCCTTGATGGGAACGGAAGCGAATGTCAAAGCGATGACCTTCGAGGCGCTGAGGGACTTCTGTCAGGAGTGGTACCGTCCGGAAAATATGACCCTTGTGGTCACGGGAGATGTTAGGGCCGCGGATGTGTTCCTGGAGGCGGAGCGGCTTTTTCCTGGCACGGTCCCTCTCATTTCTGCCAGGGGAACCGATTCGCAAAAGAAACCCGAATCCGTTCCGGCGTTATCTGGAGCGAGAACGACCCTTAGCAGAGCCGGATCGGACAACCTGACCACCGTCTTCATCGGTTTCCGTGCGCCCTCTGCCGCCGACGCGAATGCCGCCACAGTCGCCGGATTGGTGTCTCTTCTCGCGGAAAGGGCGGACGGGGGAAATGGGAGCGGGAAGCTAAGAGAGGCTCTCGTAACACGGCAGCGCCTTGCCCTTGCTGTCACCGCGGATTATGTTGCGCAGCGCGGCGAGAGTCTGGTGATGATAAGTGCTACGGGCCTGCGCTCGAACGCCGCTAAGATGGAGGCTGCCCTGCGGACCGAACTGAAGAAGCTGTCGAGCAGTGAGTTTACGGTCAACGATGCCCGAGAAGCGCGGCTGAATCTCCTGGCGGCTCAGTACCCGGATGGCTCTGTCGGGGGCGACGCCTCTCGGCTTGCTCTCGCGGATGTTCTTGGCATCTCCCCGGAAGAGACCGATGATCCCGCTCTGTATGCGGCGCGCCTGTCGCGAGTCGTGACGGGCGAGGCGCTTACCGCGGCGGCGAGTCAGTATCTCTCGCCGGAGCGCGGCGCGGTTGTCGTGCTCCAGCCTCAGGTCACGCCATGACGACCGTAAACGCGGTAAACCGAGTGGGTGCCCTGGCGCGGGTTCTCCTGACGTTCCTGACTCTCTGTCTCACCCAGCCGGGGATGACGGCTACCCCAGAGATCACGCTGCTCGGTAACGGCGCGAAACTGGTAACTCTGTACGATCCGACCAGCCCTGTGGTCGTTATCAATGTCTTCTTCCGCGTAGGGATGGGCGACGAGGTGCAGAAGCCCGGTATGACCGCGCTGATCACGCGTGCCTGGTTCTCAGACGGACGTTACCGAAGCGCGAATCAGCTTCGGCGGGACATCAGCACTTTTGGGAGCGGTGTCGGTTCCTCGTTTGAGGGAAGCTTCGCCGAAATCTGGTCGGTCAGTGAATCGTCTCAGTCGGCAGTCGAGCAGTCTGCGCAGACACTTCTTCTAAATTTGGTTGCCTCTCCCGGATTCAGTCCGGAAGCCGTAACCGCTGCCAAGGACGAACAGCTTCGCGCTATGGCTCTGACTGAGGGGAACCCGCTCACCGCCACACTGAACCGTCTGCGAGGTAGGGTCTGGTTTGAGTCGCCTCAGGGGAGGCCTCTGCTGGGCACTGCGGAGAGCGTCTCGACAATCACGCCCAAAGAGGTGCAGGCCTACTACACACGTTTCTTTCGGCCTGCCCGCGCGGTCATTGTCATTGCGGGAAACATAACCTCCTCTCGGGCTCGCAGGCTGGTCGAGCAAAACCTGAACGCGGCAGGATGGAGTGAGACGGGGCGTCCCGACGCCCCCGAGACGCTTCCTGCTCCGGAACGTGTCCCTCCCACCCTGCGCGATGTTACTCTGGGCCGCACAGACCCCGCCTCGGTTTTTGCCATCGGCTACCTCGCGCCGGGAACGCAGGCTAACTCTCGTTCGGACTGGGCGACCCTGCTGGTGTTGGATACGGTTCTCGGTGGCGGAAAAGCGTCGCGACTGTTCCGCCTGCGTGACGAAGCTGATCCGCCTGAGGAACCGGTCGGGTATGAGATTCGGACCCAGCTTTTTCCTTCGCGTTCCCAGAGCCTTTGGGCTGCCTATGTCATAGGGAATAACCCGACAGCCACTACCCGCGCCCGTGTGCTTGCCACCCTTTCCGCTTTGGGAACGGGGAAAGAGCCGGTCACGGAAAAAGAGCTTGCCCGCGCAAAAGCCTATCTGAAGGGGAAACAGGCCCTCGCACGCCAGCAGTGGAAAGACCAGAGCCATGCTCTGGGCCGGGCCGAGATGATGGGGTTAGGCGCGGAGTTTGAGACCGATTACGATTCGCTGATCGATGCTGTCGAAGCCGAAGACGTGACCCGGTTAGCCCGACAGATATTTGGAGACGCCAGCGGCGCTGTCGTCTCCACTCAATAAACGTAAACGGACTACTAAGTGGCTCAAAAATACTTTATCTTCCCGATTGCCGCGGCTGCCATCAGAAGCGTCGCCACCGCGAACCAGATAAAAAGGTAGCCCCGGCTGAAAATAAGGTCAATGCTGAGGTGCGTTCCGTAGCGAATCAGAAGCGACAGCAGCGCCCCGCCAATCACGCTCAAGCCCGCCAAAAACTCGATCTTTGGTCCGCGTTTACGTCCCGTGATACGCAGGATCAGTTCTCCGACACCGCCACCCACCGCGGATGCGACAAACAGAAGGAAAAGCACAAAGGTACCACTGACCATCTGCAGTCCCAGTCCGACGACCGTCCCCGCTGCCAGTCCGAGTACCCCGGCGAGCACGAAGCGACCCGGCTGCACCTGATAAAGGTGCGACGCTTTGTTAGAGCCGCAGGAGGGACAGAGCATACCGACCGCGCCGGAGACGGCGCAGGATGGGCAGATGGGTGTCGCGCACCGACCACAGGACAGGGCGGTTTCTACTTTTGGGTGTTTGGCACACTGCATTGCCGCTATCAAGCCTCCTATTTTTTTGTGTTGCTATCTGGTGGAGAAAGGGACGACGGCGGTTTCACCGGAACCTGCGGTGCGCCGACCGGCTTCGCCGTTGTCGCAGGTAAGGTGATTCCCAGACGCGCAAGGGCTGTCTTCGCTTTTCCCGCCGCCTGCCCCCCGCGGTTTTCGTCCTCTATAGCAGCGGCGCTTTTATAGGCCAGGATCGCGTCCTCTTTTTTGCCCATCGCTTCCCGCTGGACACCGATCTGATAAAACGCCTCCGCATTCTTCGGATCAAGCACTGTCATTTGCGTGTAAAGGCTGGCGATTTCCTCCCTGATTTCGGGTTTTAGATCACCGCCGCGGCTCTGAAGCGCCTGGGCATGCAGCCTGAGGGCATCCTGACTTTTGGGGTATTTCGCCGCGGCACGCCGGGCAAAGGCGACATACTTATCACGGGTGTTTTCTTCGGTATAGTACTGCGCCACCGATCCCGCCGCCGCCAGATCCGGTCCCTCAACGCCCGCCAGCGCCAGGGACTCCAGAAACTGGGCCGCCTCCTCCGGCTTTTTCATGTTGTCGAAGACCCGGCGAAGGCCGACTCTGGCAGCAATAGAGGCAGGATCGACGGTCAGCGCCTCCTGATAGGTTTGTGCCGCATCTTCCTGTCGATTATGGCGCTCATAGAACGCCGCAACCGCTGTCTGAGCGCGTACTTTCGCCTCGGTCCCTTTTGCCTCGTCAGTCAGCTTGGTCAGCGTGTTTTCCGCTTCCTTTTGCTGTCCGGCTTTCTCTTGGGCATCCGCCAGCGCATAGCGAAGCTCTCGGTTCTCTTCCACTCCCCGGTTCTCCGACGCCAGGCGGGCGAGATCCGTGACCGCCTCAGCGTAACGCTGGCGCTCTATCAGCAGATTGGCGGGCGCGAGCAGGTAGGTCGTTCGTGTCGGGTCCGTCTTCGAGAGCGTTAGCTTTCGCATCTCGCTCAGGGCTTCGTCGTCGCGCTTCTGCTCCTTGTAAAGCTGCGCAAGCTGCCAGCGGGCGGTATTGCTGGTCGGGACGGCGGCAACAAACTTCTGATAATGAACTGTCGCCTCCGCCGTCTTCCGCTGATTCATCAGAAGAACGCCCAGAGCCTCGAAGGCCGCCGTATTCTTGGGGGCTGCCGCGAGAGCGGCCTCATACTTCTCCCGTGCCTCTTCCGTCTGCTTTAGCTGCTCCAGGCTTTTCCCGAGACCTACGAGAGCATCCGCATCCTTCGGGCTCTGTGCAAGCAACTGCTCATAAGTCTTTTGCGCCCCCAGCCAGTCCTTGCCCTCCAGCTTCAGCTCTGCCATTTCCTTGAGAGCCGAGAGCTTTTTATCCCCGGTCGTGCGGTCCGCAAGAATCTGATACTCTTTGAAGGCTTCTTCTTTTTTGTCTGTCGAGTACAGAAGGCCCGCCAGACGCCTCCGCGCTTCATCCGTGTCCGGGGCATAGGCAAGGATGTCGCGGTACTGCTTGATTGCGCCTGTGGGGTCTTGATCCTGTTCGGCGATATACGCCAATCCCATTCGCGCAACGGTGTTTCGCGGCGCGACGGAGAGCGCGGAATTCAGGACACCGGAAGCATCGGTGTATCGTTCCTGCCCCTGAAACATCATGGATACCCCCAGATTGCTCAGATACAGCGGATTTTTGGGGTCCAGAAGCATCGCCTCGCGAAAGCTCGTCTCGGCCTTCTTGAAGTTTTCGGGAGCTGGTTTGCCCGTCAGCTTGGGATAAA
Organism: Armatimonadota bacterium; assembly: GCA_040387315.1. Lineage (GTDB taxonomy): Bacteria > Armatimonadota > Armatimonadia > Armatimonadales > Armatimonadaceae > JACMJB01. The sequence continues at coordinate 34,228 of JAZKEA010000329.1, forward strand.
GATAATAAAGGCGTCCCAGCTGGAAATGCGCCTGCGGATCGTTCGGATTCGCTTTGATTACCTTCTCCATCTGCGCACTGGACTGCTCGGGAGAGCCCGTTAGCTCAGAGGCGATTGCCGCATTGATTCCGGTACGCGTGTCTTTGGGGGACAGCTTGCTCGCTGCCGTATAAGCCTTTTGTGCCAGGGGCATATTGCCGGTCTGACTGGCGAGATCCGCCAGCATAAGCTGTATCTTGGGCTGATCGGGATACGCTTTTGCCATCTTCTGCGCGAAAACGAGCGCCTCGCGCTTACGATTCGAGCGGGTCAGCGCGAAGATGAGGCTGAGGGTCACCTGCTGGTTCTTGTCGCCTTCTATGGCTCGCAGAGACTTCAGGGGCGCAGTGGCATCGGCATACCGCTTTTGCTGCAGCA
>JAZKEA010000330.1:0-482 GCA_040387315.1 Armatimonadota bacterium
GCCAGCCTCAGTCCGCCGCCGTTCGAACAATGACCACCAGCGGGCGGTGCTGAAGAGGTCTGACTGCCTCCACCAGGGCTGCATCCCGCGAGGGTGGGAGCCAGCACGGAAAACACGGTCAGCAACGCGGCGAAGGAAGAGAACGAAGCTCGTTTCTCAGCAAATCTCTGCATGTTTGAATTCCTCTTAGAGAACCTGAGTGGGCATAGATATCAGGTCGCGACAGTGCTCGTTTTACCAACGAGACAATCAGTATGTTCCCCATATTAGCTTCTTATAATCAAGAAGCAGGCAGGGATAAAAGTGACGTAGGCTGTTATACCTGATCCCTCATCATTTCTTGACAACGGCCAGTCCCGCTTTGTTTGTGTTCGCAAATAACAATTATCGAACACAAATTTCCCAGTAGCCGCCCAAGACGTGGATTTCGCTTTTAAAACATTAGTAACGAAATTTACAGCCAAATACTTTTGATAATGCAA
>JAZKEA010000330.1:492-6119 GCA_040387315.1 Armatimonadota bacterium
TTTATTGCAAATGGAGTAGCGGAATTTGCTGATGCAGATAATATAGCAAAAGAAGATTTTAATGATGTTACAGGGGTACAATCTAAAATGTCAGCAAAAATATTTGGTCATCGGTGGAACTACGACGATTCGGAAATAAATTATTATGCAAAAGCGTATGCAAGAACACATGGGCTTGATGAAAATTCAGCGGAGTTAAAGGATGTTATAAAGTATTTGCAAGACAATGAACACATTAAAATCAATAGCTGCCGAGGCGGCAATTCCGGAGAGCACCGTCCGGATTTACCGAGATGAATTTGAGGAATTTCTCCCCGCAAGTGGGGAAGGAAGACGGCGACGGTATGATGACATCATCGCTGCGCGGCTTCGGCAGATACTTCAATGGAAAAGAAGCGGCTGGTCTGCGCCACAGATTCGGGATGAGCTGCGAAAGGAAACCGCACCGCAGGCTCGGGTACGGCGCCGGACAACCGAGGAACGGCTCGACGAGATGACAGCGATTCTGCGGGCTCAGTCGAGCGAAGTGACACTTCTCCGCGCTGAGGTAGGGGCGCTGCGAGAAGGGATACGGAAACTGGTGACGGCTATCGAACAGGATGCGCCACCGACGATGGAACAGGTGATGGAAACGTTCAGGGGTTGAGGCGCGGCAGTTTTTCGTCCATTGCGGACTGAAGTTCACGAATGTGCTGCGCATTCTGACCGAGATCCGATCTTCCCACGCGAGACCGTGAGTGAATCTGGACACGGGACGCATCTTTTGACGGGCCAAAGGGTTCGATGCGTATCGTCACATCATCTGTGAAAAGGTTCAGTGGGGTCTTGACTTCACAGATGACGGTATGGGTTACCCTGTCTGTTCGAATAACTTTCCAGCGGGTAAGCCTTGATGCCGCTGCGGCAGCGAAAAGGGTCGTATTCTCAGGGGTAGAATCGTAAATGCGGGATTGGAGCTCCGGATATTCCTTGGTCTCGCCTGTGGTGACATCATTGATGCGCCACCCCGCCGCCGGAACATCCCGCACCAGAACATAGATGGCGGCAACCGCAATACCAAATGTCCACGCCAGTGCGACCGCACGAAGGTGTCGCTTACGAGCGGTCGCATCACTGACAGTCGGTAATGAATCGTCTGGGGGAAGTGCCACCGTCCTACGCCGTGACCGGTTCAATGGTTGGCAGCACCGCTTCGAGCGCCGCCAGGAAAACCGCATTCTGTTCGGGCGTTCCGATGGTCACCCGAAGATAGGTGGGCAAACCGAAAACATCGCCGGTTCTGACGATTACTCCCTGCCTCAGAAGCGCATCGAAGACGGTTCGGCAGGGACGCTGTACATCCACCATGACAAAGTTAGCGTACGAAGGGATGTAGGTTAAGCCGAGCCGGTCAAACGCATCGCCGAGCGTCTTCAGCCCCTTCGCATTCGTTTCCTTTGTTTTTGCGACAAAGGCGTCGTCGCCCACGGCCGCAGTGGCCGCGACCTGAGCGGCGAGATTGGTATTGAACGGCGAGCGAGGCTGGTTCAGTAGTCGGATCATTTCGGGAGAGCCTACCCCGTAACCGACTCTCAGTCCGGCGAGACCGTACATCTTGGAAAAGGTTCGCAGCCCGATTACGGGAGCACCCGCGCGAATATAATCTAATGCACTCGGAAACTCCGGAACGTCGCCATAAACGTACTCGCCGTAGGCCTCGTCGAGAATGAGGATGGCACGTGGGGGAAGCTTCTCAAGGAGGGCATCAATCTCAGCCTTCCCAACAAGTGTTCCCGTAGGATTGTGGGGATTGGCAATGAAGACAAGACGTGTGCGGTCGGTAAAAGCATTTGCCATAGCGACGGTGTCGTGCGCGAAGCCGGGACGGCTGAGCGGAACGGCAACGGTGGTTGCTCCGGCAAGCGTAGCGGCAGCTTCGTAGAGAACAAAAGTCGGGTCGCCGACAACCACTTCGTCACCCGGCTGAAGAAACGTCAGCCCAAGGAGATGGATTATCTCATCGGAACCATTGCCGAACACGAGCTGGTCCCCAGACACACCAAGCTTGGTCGCGACGGCGGCGCGGAGGTCATGACAGGCTCCATCCGGATAAAGCGCCATCTTCGGCAGAACCTCGGCAAGGGCCGCAATGGCGGCAGGGGAGGGGCCAAGCGGGTTCTCGTTCGAGGCCAGCTTTACGATGTCTCCGCTGAGGCCGAGCTCTCGTTTGACCTCTTCAATAGGTTTACCGGGCTGATAGGGCTTCAGAGCCAGTATACGATTGTCGACAACGGTTCTATCAGGCAGAGTTGTTTTGTCGTGAAGAGACGATTCCGGAGCGAGAGTCATAAGGTCAGCTTTTCTAATGCGCGATTTTGGGTGTTATGCTTAGAGTGTAGCATACGGCTCTGCGAGGAGCAATTTCGCAGCCCAGGCTTTAGAGAATACGTTTCGGGGTGAAATCAATGCGGTCACAGGCGACGCAGTAAAGAGGAACTCCATCGACGACATTCCCATCCAGCGCAAGGACTTCATCTTCCGGATGTGAGCCCAGATGAATATGCCCGTACACCGCGGCAGATGCCCCCGCTTCGGCAATCTCCGGGAGGAATGGCTGGGGAGGGTAGTGTGTCATCACGATCTTAACGCGGCATTCAGCAATCGCATCAATACTTCGTCGCAGACGCTTCCGCTCCCGCTCCAGCACACGCCGCTCCGCGGCTTCGTTCGCGCTTCCCTCCGCCGGAACAAACCAACCACGGGTTCCCGCGATGCCGATGTCTCCGTGGTCAAGTATCGTTGGGGGCGAAAGAAGTCCGGGGTAGTTTAGGGACTTTCCGGACTCCCACCAGTAATCGTGGTTCCCTTTTATCGCGATCTTGAGACCGGGGAGGGCTGCGAGGAACGAGAGGTCGGGGATTGCGTCCTGACGTCGCATTGCCCAGGAAAGGTCGCCGGGAAGAAGCAGAACATCCTCCGGCGCCACAACACGCCGCGTATTCTGGAGGATTTTCTCTTTGTGCCCTACCCAGTAATCTCCAAAACGGTCCATCGTCTTGCCGACAGCCGCCCCAAGGTGCGTGTCTGCCAGCGCCCAGACGCGCCGTCCTTCGGGCATCAGCCCTGGGTAACCAGACTATCATAAACCTTTACACTCGACCAAAACGGACTGCATTCTGCGATAAAGCGCAGATGGTCCGGATGGTCCGCGTAAACGTCGTGTCCGGCGGTATCGGCGAATTCCACCAGGAGGGCCACCGCATACGAGTTGTCGACGACATCTCTCGGGGTTCCTGCCGGTGTCCCGGTCTGAAGCCGAGTAACCCCAGGGATCCCAGGAAGGTGCTTCTGAATACCCGCGATCAGGCGTGCGGTATCCTCCGCACCGCCATTTTCCTTGGGATAAAAGTACACCAGATGTAAGAAAACCGTTGAGCTGCTCATGATCACTTTCGCTTGTCGGGGAGAATAAGATTGTGGGAGTGGGCCTGTAAGCCGGGTTCTGTATTTGTGTGGTCATCTCTCTGGGACGCCCGTTGCCGTGCGCCTCAAGCGGCCCTACCCGGGGGATCGGCGAGCCGCGTCAACTCCCCCTGTTTGGGCCTTGCTTCCGATGGGGTTTGCCGGGCCGGTATGTCACCATACCGCCGGTGCGCTCTTACCGCACCATTTCATCCTTACTTCTGCTGAGCAGAAGCGGTATCTTTCTGTTGCACTTTCCGTCGGGTCGCCCCGCCTTGCCGTTAGCAAGCATCGTGCCCTGTGAAGCCCGGACTTTCCTCAGAGACCATTACTGCGGCAAAGCCGCCGCTTTAGCCTCCGCGACCACCCGTCCCACTCCGCAGGAGATTGTATCATAGGACGCCTGATGCTTCGAATTAATCTCGGAAGGGGTGAGCTACTTGTCGCGGCTGACAATAAAGCGTGCGAAACAACGGAGAGGTTCCGCCGCGGAGCCGAAAGAGGACAGTGAGGCCACGGCTGCATCTGCAGCGGCATGGGCTAACCGATTGGACTCCTCAAGACCAAAAATCTTGGGATATGTCGCTTTATCGTTTTTCACATCCGACCCGGTTGGCTTACCAAGCGTGACATCATCACTGGTGACATCGAGAATGTCGTCAACGATCTGAAAGGCGAGACCAATTTGCTCACCGTAGGTACGAAGCGCGGTCATTTCCGCCTCAGAAGCATTTGAGAGAAGAGCGCCGGTTTCGATTGCCGCATTCAGGAGAGCGCCGGTTTTACGCTCGTGGATGGAACGAAGAACGTCGGCGGAGATCGCCTTACCCTCGCAGGCGATATCATCGACCTGCCCCCCGACCATGCCGAGCGTACCCGACGCGAGGGCGAGGCAGCGGACGACATTGATGATGGTGTAGGCATGCGCGGCCTGCTGGTGGACCGCAATCGTCGTGAAGGCAAGTGTGTGCAGAGCATCTCCGGCAAGAACGGCAATCGCCTCCCCGTATTTCTTATGGGAGGTTGGAAGCCCGCGCCGAAAATCGTCGTTGTCGATGGCCGGAAGGTCATCATGTATGAGCGAGAAGGTGTGGATCATCTCCAGCGCACAGGCGGTCGGAAGGACATCCTGCACCTGACCGCCTACTGCCTGCGCACTTGCGAGACATAGCAGGGGACGAATCCGCTTTCCACCCGCGAAAAGCGAATAGCGTATGGCCTCATGAAGTTCTGTGGGGTGAACCGTAGCCGCGGGCGTATACCGGTTCAGGCCATCATTGACCAGTCTCGTGTTGTCTCGAACATAAGCATCAAAGTCAAAAGCGTCACTGATCGATGAGGACATTCTAGGAAACGACCGGCTTTCCAAGACCGATCGACCGCTCAGCGGCTGTCACCGTATTGGCGAGAAGCATCGCGATGGTCATCGGGCCAACGCCCCCCGGAACCGGCGTGATTGCGGATGCCACCTGAGAACAGCTCTCGAAATCGCAGTCCCCGACATCCTGATCTCGCCCTGGTACCCGGTTATAACCCGCATCCAAAACGACCGCCCCGGGCTTGATCATGTCTCCTGTGATCATCTCGGGCCTGCCGACCGCGGCCACTAAAATATCTGCCTGACGGGTAATCGATGCGAGATCCTCGGTTTTTGAATGGCAAATCGTTACCGTGGCGTTACGGTTCAGGAGCAGGAGCGCCATCGGTTTGCCAAGGATCACCGAACGTCCGACGACAACCGCATGCTTACCCTCGATGGGAATATTATAGCGGTCCAGGAGTTCAACCATTCCCGCAGGCGTACAGGCGACGAAGGGCGCTTCGCCCTTTACCAAATCGCCGAGACTTCCCCGGCCGATACCGTCCACATCCTTGTTAGGATCGACTGCGGCAAGTACCTCGTATTCGTCCAGACCTTTGGGAAGCGGATGCTGAACTAAAATACCGTGCACATTCAGGTCCGCGTTCAGCTCATGGACCGCTGCCATAATCTCTTCCTGGGTAGCGCCGGAACCGAATTCCCGCGCGATGGAGGCGATACCTGCTTTGTCGCAGGCCCGTCGCTTCATTCGGACATAGGTAACCGACGCGGGGTCTTCGCCCGCCAGAACTGCCGCGAGACCGGGCGTGATACCCTCTGACTTCAGACGCTTGACCCGGCTCGCGACCTCCGCGCGAATCACTTT
>JAZKEA010000331.1:0-4604 GCA_040387315.1 Armatimonadota bacterium
GCTGCATGACGCCATCGAAGAGGAGGTCGAAGACGTGCTCGGGGAATTCGGAGTAGGTAGGATATAGACCGACATACTCCAGCCACACATTCCCCTCTTCATCGATGGAGCGGCTGAAAGCTCGGGCGCGGTTTCGCCCGTTCAGCAGTTCCAGAACCTCCAGGCGGCGGTCGTTGTACTGAGTCTCGGTTACCCAGGTAATCTCCAGACGGCTGAAGACCCCGATGGCGTCCCCGCCGTGGATCAGGAACGCGTCATCGTGGATACTGATGAGAACGATCGCATCCCCCATGTCAAATCCCCAAAGCATGCGGAGGATGGGGACGCTCTCTTTTTCAATAACTGTGAAGGCGACGTCGCGCTTCTTCAGGTACGCGGAAATCGCCTCCGTCGTCAGACGCGCCGGCTGTTCGGGAGCCGGGACGTTCACAACTCTTTCCGTCCCGGCCCGTAAACCGGGCGTCCCGGCATCGCACCGGTATGCTTGCCATCACGAACAACGCGTCCACCGTTGACCCATACCTCCTGAATCCCGGTAGACAGGTGGTGCGGGTCGGAGAAGGTCGCGTGATCGGTCACCGTTTCCGGGTCGAACAGGATGATATCCGCGAATTGTCCGGGAAGGAGCAGGCCGCGGTCGGTCATATTGAGACGCTGGGCGACCGCCCCGCTCATCTTACGAACGGCATCCTCCAGCGTCAGGACTTTCTCCTCGCGAACGTACTTTGCGAGAACCCGCGTGTACGTTCCATACGCGCGAGGGTGTGTCGGATTCTCCTGTCCCTCGGGGTCGATGCCGCCCGCGTCCGTGCTGATCTTGATCCATGGCTGCTGAAGCTGCAGTCTCAGGTTATCCTCATTCATCGAGAAGAAGATGGTGCTGATACGCTGATTTTCGGACGCGAGCAGGTCAATGGCCGCATCGGCCCAGTCTTGGCCGCGCTGGGCCGCGATTTCCGGCAGGCGCTGTCCGATGTACTTCCGGTTTTCGGGTTGTTTCAGGCCGACCGGCATAACATGGTCCCGGCTCGGGTTATACGCGGAGTCCGACGGGGGAAGCGAGGGGTCGGGGTTGATCATCTCGTCGTGGATTCGGGCGCGCATCTCCGGGTCGCGGAGTTTATCGTACAAACGGTCTCCTTCGGCAACCCAATCCGGCAGAAGGACCGTGAGACCCGTCCCGCTTGCCACATACGGATACATATCGGCGGTGATGTCGATTCTCTCGGCGCGAGCCTGGTCGATCATGGCGATGGCGAGGGGCATCTTGTGCCAGTTTCGCCCGCCGGTCGCCTTCAGGTGGTAAATCTCTACCGGGACCTTCGCCTCCCGACCGAGAGTTATCGCATCCTCCAGCCCTTCGAGAAAACGGTCGCCCTCGGAGCGGATATGGGTGATATATACGCCGCCCATTTCCCCCACAACACGAGCGACCTCGATCAGTTCGCTGTCCGGTGAGTAAGCATTCGGCGGATAGATCAACGCCGTGGCGATTCCGAATGCGCCGTCCTCCATAGCCTCGCGCATGACGCGTCGCATGATATCCAGCTCTTCGGGGGTCGGGTCGCCCTGGTCCCAGCCTTTGGCATACTCGCGTATCGTCGCGCCGCCGACAAAGGAGCCGAAGTTGACGGATACCCCGCGCTCAGCCAGGAAGTCGAGCCATTCATGAAAGCGTACCCAGCGTTTTTCCAACTTGGTATTCTCTTCGGCGCTGAAGATAGACCCGAAGGGAGAAACGCGGCGACCACCAAACGGGGCAGGAGACCATAGTTCGCCCATAATCTCGGTGGTAACTCCCTGGGTCACCTTGGAAAGTGAACGGCCGTCTGTCAGAAACGGCATCAGCGAATGGCTTTGAATATCGATGAAGCCCGGTGAGACGACAAGTCCGGTCGCATCCACGACTTCCGTAGCTGACTCCGGCGCGATGAGCCCGCGTGGGGCAACGGCAGCGATACGGTCACCGGTTATCGCCACATCACCCCAGAACCAGGGACTGCCGGTGCCATCGACGACGCGCGCACCACGAATGAGAACATCATACGAACTTGCCAAAAGTAACCGTCCTTATGCTTTACGCGGAGACTGCAAAACCATTCGTGCAAACTTCGGAAGAAGAACCAGTTTTCCGATCCGACGCTTCGGATCAGAATCGGTTCGGTACAGCCATTCCAGCCCTAGATTCTGTATCCAGACGGGAGCGCGCTTCACGGTCCCGCTGAACACATCAAGCGTGCCGCCGACACCAATGCAGACCGGCACGCCGAGGGCGGCTTTGTGCCGGAAGATGAACTTTTCCTGTTTGGGAATGCCAAGCGCAACCAGAAGAATATCCGTTCCGGCAGCCCGAATCTTCTCGACTATCTGCGGTTCGTCCTCCGGTTTGAAGTAGCCATCGCGGACTCCGACGATATTGGCGTTTGGGTAACGCTCCTTCATCTGCTGCGCCGCCGCCGCCGCGACGCCGGGCGCGGCCCCAAAGAGGAAGACGCGCCAGCCCTTTTCCCCGGAAAGACCGATCAGCCGAGCGGAAAGGTCAACGCCGCTGACTTTAGCAGGAACCGGCGTACCCATTCGGCGTGTCGCCCAGAGGATTCCCGCCCCGTCCGGTGTTACCAGATCCGAGGCAGCAACGATCTTCGAGAACTCGGGGTCGTCCATCGCTGTTACGACCATGGAGGCATCGGCGGTGACGATGTGATGGGGCTTGCGGGAGCGGATATACCCCTCCACAAGCGCAAGAACCCCGTCCATAGTGACGCGGTCCACACGCATCCCCAAAAGGGTCACGGAATCAGGAGGCGAAGGTGGTGAATATTCAGTCGGGGTCGTCATGACGCCTCATTATAGCGGCAATATCCGCCATCAGTCTACGAGCGGACGCCAAACGCCATCGTCCCCGAGCAGTTCACAGGGGCGAAAACGCGCTTTGTAGGAGAGGCTGGAGCACTCCGCGACGTAGTAGCCGAAGTATGCCCAGGCTTTATCCATCTGACGTGCCAGTTCCAGAGTCTGGAGAATCGCGAAGGTCCCCAGGCTGCGATCCGCGAAGTCGGGATCATGATAATGATAGACACCCGAAACCACCGTGGGGGTAATGTCGGTCAGGGCGACGGCACGAAGCGCCTGTCCCTCCCAGACGCTGATCTCGACCGCGGGTACCGGATTGTGCAGGAACGAGAATGCGTAGTCCTGAGCCGATTTCTCAGTGGGCGGCCAGCCTTTTTTGGCATTCTGGGAATCGTGGTAGCGGTTGTAAAGGTCCAATCGGACATCATTTACCGTCGGTCTGCCGAAACGAACAACAAGATCCATATTCCGCTTGATCGCGCGGCGCTGGGAACGATCCGGTTTGAATTCCGCTACCGGAATCCGTATCGAGCGGCATTCACGGCAACCCTCACAGACTGTGCGAAAAAGGAGGGGCCCGAACTTCCGGTACCCGTTGTTCATCGCCGCCTCATACTCTTCGCCGTTGAGATGAAGAACAACCAGATACTCGAGACGCGACGGTCGATCCGGCAGGTAAACACAGCTGTCATCAACGTCGGTAAAAGTATCAAGCACTTGCACACTCTTATTGTACGCCCTGCCGCAACAACCAACCAGAAAGGAAAGGGGCCGCCAGCGCAGATGCGCCGGCGGCCCCTTTTCCCTTTAACCGAAATCCTCAGCAAGGATTAGCGATGATCGACAACCTTGTGGGTCTTGTCGTCAACCACGTCTCCGGTCACCGCGTCCACTACCTTCTCACCGACGCCACGCGTGTCCGGCGTACCATCGTTGGCGTAGCCGCCGGTCTTAAGGCTCGGTGTCGTCTCACCAAGCTCTTCCAGCCGATTCACGCCGGCAGTGCCGTCCGGGTCTGTGTTATACGCCGTCGCGGAACCGGTTCCGGTACCATAAGCGCCGCTCGTACCAACACCGGTCGTGTATCCGCCAGCAACGGGAAGGCCCGTCTTATCGTCGATACGATCGCCTGTTACCGCATCGGCAGCCTTCTCAGTGATGCCACGAGTGTCCGGCGTTCCCGCCGCCGTGTAGCCACCGGTCTGAATTCCGGGGACGCCGTTTCCGGGGCTGTTCACTCCGGTCGTCGTATAGGCGGCATCCTCGACATCGGTCGTAGCGCCTGATCCGATACCTGTGATGGTGTTGTCGTTGTCTACCCGGTCAATCGCTGCAACTGCAGCCCCGGAAGCGACCGCGCCTGCTACACCACCGATGATGGCGCCGGCAATCGCACCCAGAGGGCCAGCCGCTGCTCCGGCAACCGCACCGGTTACCGCGCCGCCGACGCCGCCAAGAGTCGCGCCTTTTTCGGCATCACCACTCGCGTCGTCGTCGATTCCGTGCTGAACAGTATCATCGTTCAGTTCATCCGTAGTAACCAAATTTCGATCGTTGTCATAAGCTGTGTTGGACATATCAAACCTCCTGAATATACGTAGAGAGCCCGCCCCGGCATTGTTTACCGCATTCGTGACGACTCTCAGCAATGCGTGGAATAAATACCCGTCCGGCAGGCTTGCTAAACAGCGCCATTAAAATTAGCATGCGTCATCACTCTGTCAAGAAGCTGGGAAAGCGGCAGTGACTGC
>JAZKEA010000332.1:0-2523 GCA_040387315.1 Armatimonadota bacterium
TTACCTGGCGACGCGTCCGGAGGATGACGCGCTGCGGGCCATTCTTGCGGCGGTCTGCGCCGAAACGGGAATCGGTTCCCCACTGGAGGCGGGAGCGCCTCCACCGGACGGTGTCGAGGTAACAGAGCGGCTGTCACCAAATGGGACATTGATTGTGTATGTGCTCAATCACAATACAACGGAAACGCAGGTGGTTCTCGCGGACGGCGAGTATACCGACCTTCTGACCGACGAGACATTCTCCGGAAGTACGCCAATAGCGGCACGAGGGGTGCGCGTTCTCAAGCTGGGTACGGCGTAGATTCCAACTGAGCCAGGCAGGCTGCCGTTCCCGCCGTGTTAGAAAAGGAACGGCAGTCATGTCGGCTAAAATTTCAAAGAAGAAACCAAGATGACCTTCCTCACTTCGTCAGATCAGGCGCCCCCTCAGAATCACCCGGAAACCCGCCGCCAGGCGCTGCGCCGCCTCTTAATGGGATCTGCGGCGCTGGCAGCAACCGCCGGACTGCCGGAGACGCTTCTGGGGAGCGGGTCAGCGGAAGCGGTAGATAATTCTAACGCCCTGACCCTCTGGTACGATAAGCCCGCCACACATCCCGAAGATGCCGGAGGCAAGAACGCGACCAATTCCCCTGCCTGGCTGCGTGCCCTTCCTATCGGTAATGGCCGTCTGGGGGGCATGGTCTACGGAGATACGGCCATCGAGCGAATCCAGCTCAATGAGGAGAGCCTCTGGTCGGGTGGACCGCAGGATGCCGACAATCCGGAGGCGCTGACCTATCTTCCCGAGATTCGACGACTCCTGTTTGAACGAAAGTACGCCGAGGCGCAAAAGGTAACGTATGCGCACCTTGCCTGCAAAGGTCAGGGTTCACGCGGCGTAGAATACGGCACTTTCCAGACACTGGGCGACCTCAAGCTCACTTTCGCGGACAGTCACACGCCAGATTCGGTAACCAGCTACCGGCGCGAGCTTAACCTGGAAACCGCGATTGCTCGGGTTCAGTATCGCGTGGGTGAGACTCAGTTTACACGCGAAGTATTCGCCTCCGCGCCGGATCAGGTGCTAGCGATTCGGCTGACTGCCGACAAAGCCGAACAGCTGATATTTTCGGTTGCGCTGGACCGACCGGAACGCTTTTCAACAGAGGCACTGGGGACGGACAGCCTGATAATGCGTGGACAGCTTCCCAGAAGCACAGGCGACGACGACGGAATGCGCTTCGCCGCGCGTCTGCGGGTTCTGGCAAAAGGCGGAACCGTCACCGCTGAAAATCAGCGGATTCAGGTAACCGGGGCCGACTCGGTAACGATTCTGCTGGCAGCGGGTACGGATTATCGGGACGGGGCATTCGAGCAAATAATCGCGAAATCTCTTGAGTCGGCGGGCAAGCGGGCCTACGACGCGCTTCGAAAAACGCACATCGCCGATCATCAGAAGCGCTTCGCGCGCGTTGCGCTGCAGCTAAACAGCGACGTTACAGCCACTTCATTGCCGACCGACGCACGCTTGAAACGGCTTCGGGAGACCAGCACCAGTGATCCTGGACTCGAAGTGCTGCATTTCCAGTACGGTCGCTATCTGCTTCTCGCGTCCTCACATCCGACGTCCCGCCTGCCCGCAAACCTCCAGGGAATCTGGGCGGAAAAGACCTGGACCCCCTGGAACGGCGACTACCACCACAATATCAATGACCAGATGAACTACTGGCCCGCCGAGACAACGAATCTGGCGGACTGTCATGTGCCGTTTTTGGATTTTATCCAGACACTGCAGGCTCCCGGCAGTAAAACCGCGAAAGTTCATTACGATGCCAAAGGCTGGGTGGTCCACACTATCTCCAACATCTGGGGCTTCACCTCCCCCGGCGAGGGGCCATCCTGGGGGCAGTATCCGGCAGCGGCGGCCTGGCTCTGTCAGCACCTGTGGGAGCACTATGCGTTCAGCGGGGATACGGCCTATCTTGCTCGTGTCTACCCAACCCTGCGATCCGCCGCCGAATTCTATGGTGACTTTCTTGTCGAGGACCCGAAGACGCAGTATCTGGTGACGGCCCCTTCCAACTCCCCGGAGAACCGATTTCGCACGGCGGATGGACAGGAAGCCAGTGTCTGTATGGGTCCTACGATGGACATGGAGATCCTGCGGGATCTCTTCGGAAATGTCATCGCGGCCGCCGGGATTCTCAAAACAGATGCCGATTTCGCCGCGAGCCTGACGGCAATCCAGAAGCGCTTGGTGCCTGCCCGTATAGGAAAGCACGGACAGTTGATGGAATGGATGGAGGATTTCGACGAACCGGAACCCGGTCATCGGCATATTTCCCATCTCTTTGCGCTGCATCCGGGAAACCAGATAACCCCGAGCGGCACTCCTGACCTTGCGAAGGCGGCACGCACGACTCTGGAAAGGCGTCTGTCCTCCGGAGGTGGGCACACCGGATGGAGCCGTGCCTGGATTATCAACTTCTGGTCGCGCCTCGGTGACGGCGACCGTGCGCTTGGCCTCCTCCACCTCGTAGT
>JAZKEA010000333.1:0-3256 GCA_040387315.1 Armatimonadota bacterium
CGGCACAGATTGAGGTAAAAACAGCGCAGGGTGCACCAATGCTGCTCGTGGTCGTAAAAGGGGCTGTTGTCCGGCCCGGCGCGTACAGTGTGCCGCCGGGAAGCGTCATCGCGAGCGCGATTGTCGCCGCAGGTGGTCCGAGCAGCAGCGCAAATCTCGGCGCACTCAATCTGCAGCAGCCACTGCGCCAGGGAATGACCGTAACCGTACCGGGAAAAGGCGCCCCTCCCGCGAACGCCGCACGCGAAGCCCGTGAACCCCGTTCTCCCCTGCCAAAGCAGGAGGCTCCCGCTCCTGTTCAGGCAGAGGTGCCAAAAGCAGCCGTGACACCAGTTCCTGTTCCTGCCACACCGGGTGCGGTCAATATAAATGCGGCAACCCTGGAACAGCTGCAGGGGATTCCGGAGATAGGTCCCTCCCTCGCGACGCGCATCATCGCGTATCGAAAAGAAGTGGGCGCTTTTCGCGCTCCGGAGCAGCTGCTCGACGTCAAGGGTATCACCCCGGAAAAATTCAGCGTTATACAATCACACATCCGTACCAACTAAGGAACTGCAGTAATGAACCGTTGCAAACCGGCACCCTTCCGGTGGCTATCCTGTGCTATTGCCTCTATACTCCTTGGCGCTCCCGCCGCCGCACAGACAACTCTGAGTGTGACCGCAGACAGCCACGTGACCGACAACGTCACGGATCGGATTCCCAATCACTACAACTTCGGCGCAATGCCCTACCTACTGGCACAGAATGACCCAATACGGGCCTATAAGATTTATCTGCGCTTCGACTTGTCCGAAATCGCGAAATCGGCTTCAAAAACGGTAACCAACGCTTCACTTCGCCTTAATTTTTCCCGCTTCCGCGAACAGGTCGGTGACGCAGGGCCGAAGGCGATAGAGGCCAATACGATCAGTGTCTACGGCATCACCGATAATGGAGATAATTGGACAGAAGGTGCCTTGAATGGGGAGAACAGTACGGTTGATCTTACCTTCAACAACGCGCCGCACAACGATAAAACCGATGCGGCAAAAGTCCTCGGGCTAGGCACGGATGACGGCGCGTCGGCGCGTCTTATCGGCACTTTTTCCGTTGTTCAGGATGCCCCGGTCGGGACCGAGTTGACGGTCGATGCAACACCGTTCATCAACTGGGCGCTGCGCGGCGGTACCTATGGAGCCGCGCCAAACGGCGATACGGATAAGCAGGTTACCTTTATTCTTGTTCACACGGCCGGAAACGACCAGGTTCCTAACAACGGGGTTCAGTTCTTCTCAAAAGAGAATACAGCCGGGCCGGAGAAACAAATACTTCCTTCTATGGCGCCACGTTTGATCTATAGTGTTGCGCCCGATGCTCCGCCGCCTTCGGGGGGCCAGCCGACCCGCACCAATGCAACCACTTTGCCGACGTCGACCGGAACAATAACCACCGTTGTCGATGCGAAAACGCTTCTGATTTCCGGTGTCGGTAATGTGCGCCTTCTGGGGGTTTTACCGCTCAAGGACCCGGCACGCAAACCACGTCCTGATGACGAGCTTTTTGGTGATGATGCCGACCGGGCCACGCGTCGCCTTGCCGCGGGGAGCCGGGTCCGGGTAGAGGTCGAAGGCCGGTCCGTTGGGAGCGCGCCTGGATGGGTCTTTCTCGCGGATGGCTCGCTGCTGAATGAACAGCTCATTCGTCGCGGCTATGCGAAAATGGACCCTGCAGCCAAGATAAGTCGCTATGCGCCACGGCTGCGCTTCGCGGAGCAGGAGGCCAGGAACGCGAAAAGGGGCCTCTGGGCAAAGCAAAAATAGTGCGCACCTTTTACAGAGATCCGAATCGAGACTAATTCAGGGGAAATTCCTCCTGGACCAGAACCGGGCGGCGCTGGGCGATAGACCGCTTCAACGCCGCCTCCACCTGAAGCTCCCGCAGACCATCCAGCCCCGGTACCGGTGGGGGCAGGTCGCCACGCAGGCTTTCCAGATAGGCGTCAAGAGACTTTCGAAAAGAATCCTTATATTGATCCCAGCGCGAGGTATGCCTGGTGATTGACTGCGTTTCCCGTATCTGGCTTTCTCCGTTCAGAATTTCCAGAGTGCCATCGAGATCCCGCAGATGGATGCGACCACTCCGGAACGAAAAGAGAAGTTCAAACAAGGGGTGCTGCCAGGGCATTCCTGCCGTTCCTATCAGTGTGGCAACGGCCCCGTTCTCCAGTCGCAGTGCAGCGGTAACATCAGTCGCGTCGATCTTGACAGCCGGCCCCTGATGCTGGATTGTCCCCGACAGGGCGGTGATTTCCGCGACAGGCCCGCCAAAGTGCTGCAGCAGATCGATGCAATGGCTCCAGCAGGCGTAGTGGACCAGACCCGCCGCCTGTATCAGCGGACCGAAGTTCCGCTCCACCGCAATGCGCTTTGCTGACTGCGTCTGCTCAAAGAAGCGATAATTAAAAACCATCGCCGTCTCACAGCCTCGCTGCGCCGCCCGCGTCAGCATCTCCTTGCCCTTGTGAAAATCGTCTTCTGTCACATGGGCCTGCCCCTGAGCGGCAGTCAAGGGTTTCTCAAAAAAGAGGCGGCGTGCGCCTGCTTCAATTAACGCCATACCGGTGTCAAAACGCGCGGTCTCGCTCGTGAGGACCAAAGCCGTCGTAGGCTCCCAGTCCGCGACCGCTTCCAGCGACGGCAGAACTTCGCCACCGAACGCCATGGCAATCTCATGGGCGGTGGATTCTGTCCGATTATAATAGGCCAGCGTGACATCCGGCTGACCGGCAAGGTAAGGGATATAGTTGTCCCGCGCAACCTTGCCGGTTCCTATGATGGCAATCCTGAGAGTCATGATAGCAGCAATGCGGAGTGCCGGTCAGGATTGACCGGCGGCTTTTCGCGCCTTCTCGATGATGGCAATACGATGCCGGACCTCTTCGGGCTGAATCCGGAGTGGCTCTCCATTCCGCAGAGCCGCGTAAAGGTTGTCGTAGAACCTTTCGGCAAGGCCGCCCACAGGCGCAGCGCCGGGAACGCCGCCCCCACCCCCGACATTGATTGTCTCCTCCTGCCATTCGAGATCTTCGCGATTGTACGAACGATCCGGAGTCGATTTTTCCTGGACCGGGCGCGGAGGCATCTTTGACCAGTCGACCCATCGGTATTGGATGGTATTACCGTTACCCTTCAGCCCCCCGGATGTGCCCATGACGAGCCAGGAATCCTGCGGGTAGGCGCAGGTAGCGAAAAACTCGATATCAATCGTCGGTGCC
>JAZKEA010000334.1:0-7607 GCA_040387315.1 Armatimonadota bacterium
ATCTTGTCTTCGGCGAGTACTGGGGAAAAGTCGCTAACTTCCGCCGCTGTCGTGGGCGAAGCGCGGATTTCCCCTGCCGCGAACGCCCCCTCTCCTTCCGAGGGGAGGGGGAAGGGGGGAGGGGTGATTCACAGCGTCCTCCTCGCCAACAAAGACGGACTCACTCTTGCCCGCGCCAAAACCTTCATTGATACGACCGGTGATGCCGATATTGCGGCGCGGGCAGGCTGTCCTTTTGTTCAGGGGGACGAGGACGGTCGAACACAGGGCATGACCCTCTGTTTCACCGTCGCGAACGGCAGCCGTAAAACCTATCTCGATTACGTCTACACGACGGGCGACGGCTTTCTCGCGCAGCTAGTTACTGAGGCGCGAGCGGCGGGTGACTACGACCTGCCGGACGCGTCGCTTGTCGGTATGTCGTTCAAGAACGAGACCACCGCCGGAATCAACATGGGCCATGTGTATGGCTGCGACTCCACAAATGCCCGCAGTCTCTCTCAGGCCGAACGTGCGGGGCGACGTGTCGTACAGAAACTTCTGCCATTTCTCCGTAAGTATGTGCCCGGCCAGGAAAATCTGACCCTTGTCAGCACCGGGACACAGATTGGGGTACGGGAATCGCGCCGCATCGTCGGGGACTATACCCTGACGCTCGACGATTACCTTGCCTGCCGCACGTTTCGTGACGATATTGCGCGGAGTGCCTATTTTATCGATCTTCACGCGGTCACCAGTGAGAGTGCCGCCCGCGCCAAATCCATCAGCGACGGGGACAACGAGAAGGCAGAGCGCAAACACTATGCCCTTCCGCCCGGTCAGAGCCACGGCATTCCATACCGATGCTTGCTGCCGCAAGGCGTGGAAAACCTCCTGGTCGCGGGCCGCTCTCTTTCCGCCGACCGCGCCGTCCAGGGAGCCACACGGGTAATGCCGTTCTGCTTTGCCATGGGGGAAGCGGCGGGTCTGGCCGCTGCCCTGGCTGCCCAAAAGCACGAAGGAAACGTCCGCGACATCGACATCAATGAACTGCGAGCACGACTGCTGGCGCAGGGCGCCTGGCTGGGCGAAAACGCCACCCCTTGAGATGTCTGTAAACGGGTACACTATCCCCACTCCACAAAGGGACGGATGATTTTGCATGGAATATCGTAAGCTGGGCCGCACCGGTCTAAAGGTGTCGGAACTCTGTCTGGGAACGATGCAGTTTGGCTGGACTGCCGATGAGCCGACCTCACGCGCGGTCATGGATGCTTTTCTGGAGGCGGGCGGCAACTTCATCGATACCGCTGATATTTATACGAACTGGGCCGGGGATGCCTCACGGGCGGGACGCTCCGAGGAGATCATCGGGCAGTGGATGAAGAACACCGGCACTCGCGGTCGTGTGGTGCTCGCGACCAAGGTCCGGGGGCGAATGACGGAGGGGCCGAACGGAGAGGGCCTGTCACGCAAGCGCGTGATCGAGTGTTGTGAGGACAGCCTGCGCCGACTGCAGACCGACCACATCGATCTTTATCAGTGCCACTGGGCAGACCTGGATACGCCCATTGAAGAGACCCTATCCGCGCTGGACGATCTCGTCGAGCAGGGAAAGGTCCGTTATATTGGCGCGTCGAACTACCCTGCCTGGCGGCTTATGGAGGCGCTCTGGAACTCGGATAAGCGCGGATATGCCCGCTTTGACTCCTTTCAGCCCCAGTACAGTCTGATGGAGCGACAGTTGTTCGAGTACGAAGCGATGCCGCTCTGTAAGCACTACGGCATCGGGGTAATTCCCTACTCGCCTCTGGCTGCAGGGTTCCTGACCGGCAAATATCGACGAGACAGCCCGGCCCCCGAAAGCGCCCGCGCCAGCGGGAATATGAAAAATTATGGCAATGAGCGCGGCTGGTCGGTGATCGACGCACTGGACGAGATCGCGAAAAGCCACGAGAAGACCGTGGCGCAGACGGCTCTTGCCTGGATGCTCACCAATCCGGTGATCACCGCGCCGATTATCGGTGCGAACACCCCGGATCAGCTGCAGGACCTGCTGGGCACCTCGGGCTATCGCCTCAGCGGGGACGAGATGAAGCGTCTGAACGATGTCACCGCCTGGCCGCGCAATGGACGCCCAATCTGGGACTGATTAGGGGGCCAGGCTGCTGTCACTTTTTGCCACGTTACGGCGTTTATTGAAGTGATTCCAGTTGCGCGGAATCCTTCTAATACTCGGGTAATCCCGGCACCGGTATGTATGAGGCCAGAGTCCTCACACATACCGGTATTTTTCCGTATAATCATCACTATGGCTCTGAAAAATTTGTTGTGGTGCCTCGTTGTCCCACTGATAGCTTCCGTTGCCCCTGTGCCCACCCTGGCGGCTCCACCCGCTAAGGCACAAAAGGCACAACCGGCACCGTTAGTCCCGCGCTTGAAGTACCAGAAGCGTGTCCTCCCGAATGGGCTGACCGTCCTGACCGTCGAGAATCATGCGACTCCGACTGCGGCAGTCTATGTCTGGTACAAGGTCGGCGGCAAGAACGACCCGCCGGGCCGGAGCGGCTTTGCGCATCTTTTCGAGCACATGATGTTCAAGTCCACGAAGAACCAGCCAAGCGAGAGCTTTGACCGGCTGACGGAGGACGTGGGCGGGGAGAACAATGCCTTTACCGCCGACGATGTCACCGTCTACCATGAGACGGTTCCCTCGAACTATCTGGAGCCGCTGCTCTGGGCAGAGGCGGATCGGATGCGGAACCTCCAGGTCAACACCGAAAACTTTACCTCCGAGCGAAGTGTCGTCAAGGAAGAGCTGCGGCAGCGTGTGCTGGCATCGCCTTATGGCATGCTCTCGCTCTACGTTGCTCAGCACTCGTTTACAAAGCACCCCTATAAGCGGGAGGCCATTGGAAGTATCCGTGATCTGGATGCGGCGACCCTGAACGATGTCCGGACCTTTTATTCCACTTTCTACCGACCGGATAACGCCGTGCTGGTAGTGGTCGGCGATTTTGATCCCGCACAGCTGAACGGCTGGGTGGATAAGTATTTTGGCGCTGTCCCCAGGCCAAGTGGCGCTATCCCGCGAGTGACGGTCAAAGAGCCGGCCCGAATCGGCGAGAAGCGGTACAGCGAGACCGCGCCGAATGTCCCCTTGCCCGTGATCGTCTTTACCTACCTGACCCCTAATGTTTCGAGCAAAGATGCGCCCGCCCTTCAGATCGCGGATGCGATTCTTTCCGGAGGAGAGTCGTCTCGCCTCTACAAATCACTCGTTTACACACAGCAGATCGCGGCGGATATAAACTCAAACGCGGACCTGCGCGGTGATGCCGGTCTCTTCGAGATAGACGCCACAATGGCGAGCGGCAAGTCTCTGCCCGCTGTCGAGAAGGCGCTTCGTACCGAAATCAATAACTTTGTCGCGAAGCCGGTAACGGCTCAGGAGCTGACAAAAGCGAAGAATCAAGTAATCACCGGAGCGCTGCGCTCGCGAGAGACCAACGACGGCACCGCCGCCGCGCTGGGCAATGCCGCCGTTCTGCTGGGAGACCCCGAAGCGGTCAACACGGAGATACAGCAGCTTCAGGCGGTGACCGCGCAGGATGTTCAGCGTGTCGCCCGGCAGTACCTGACCAACAAAAACTTGGTCGTGATTCACTACTCGGCCACACCGGAGGCTAAGAAACCGGCGGTATCCGCAGCAGGCAAGGGAGGCGCAAAGTGAATAAGACGGTTTTTCGAACGTATGGCGCTCTCCTCGCCTCCGCAGTGACTGTTTCGTTTCTCTCCGCGCCGGTTTCCGCCCAGGAAAAACCACCGACTCCCGGCGCCCCCAAGACGTTAAAGATTCCTGCCCTGTCCGAAAAGACACTGCCGAACGGAATTCGTGTCATCGTCGCACCGCGTCCCGGTACCGGGCTTGTCTCCGTACAGCTTCTGGTAAAGGGGGCGGGCGGATCAGCGGACCCTGCCGAGAAGGCGGGGCTGGCCGATATGACCGCCTCGCTTCTTGGTAAAGGAACACAGACTCGCACCGCGCAGCAGATAGCCGCGGCTATCGAAACCCTGGGGGGCAGCTTGAGCGCCGGGGCAGGATGGGACGCCGCCACGGTAAATCTCTCCGTCATGCGCGCCCGCCTGAATGCCGCCTTTCCCCTATTTGCAGACGTGGTGCTCCGGCCACGCTTCGCTGGCGAGGAGCTGAATCGTCTGCGCGCCCAGACTCTTGATGCGCTCAAGGTCAACCTGGAAGAGCCGGGAACGCTGGCACGTTACGCGGCTGCTCGCGTCACTTTTGGTGTTTCGCCCTACGCGCACCCTCTGGGCGGAACGCTGACTTCGCTGCCGCGTATTGATCGGGCGGATGTATCAAACTTTTTCCTGACGAACTACGATCCGGGCAAGGCGATGCTGGTTTTCGGGGGGGATATCACGCCGGATGCCGCCTATGCCCTGGCGGAAAAGTTCTTCGGTGGCTGGAGGCCGATTGCCAATCCGTCGGGCCGGGAGCTACGCCAGGCATCGCAGACCCCGCCGCCGTCACCGTATCGGCGGATCGTGGTGATCGACAAACCCGATGCTGGACAGGCTGCCGTGGCGATCGCCCGACTGGGTATCCAGCGTGACGACCCTGATTTTTACACGGCGGAAGCCACAAACTCCGTTCTTGGAGGCGGGTTCTCCTCACGGCTGAACCGGGAGATCCGTATCAAACGCGGCCTGTCCTATGGGGCAAGCAGTTCCATCGGGGAGCGGCTGAATGTCGGCCCGTTTGTCGCCTCGGCACAGACTAAAAACGAATCCGCGCCGGAGGTGGCGCAGCTTCTCCTCAGTGAACTGGAACGGCTGGCGACCGGCGATCTGGAAGACGCCGAACTCTCGACCCGTAAACTGGCCCTGATTGGGGATTTCAATCGCAGCCTGGAGACCGGGGGCGGTCTGTCGGGCGAGGCGGGAAGTCTCGCTCTCTACGGCATCGCACTGTCGGACCTTGCCGCTTACCCGGACAAGATCCGGGCGGTTACGCCCGACAACGTCAAGGCGTTCATTGGAAATCGGATTGCCGCAAAAGACGCCAGCGTGATTATCGTGGGCAATGCCAAACTCTTCCTGGAAGACCTCAAAAAGCAGTTCCCAAGTAACGCCGTCGAGGTTATACCGGTTGCCAACCTGGACTTCGACAGCCCCAGCTTGATCAGACGGGGACCCAGTGGACAGGGTGTCAACATCAGGATCAGAAATTGACACCCAGCGCCCCTCTGCTATAAACTCAGGCGAAAGTGGCTATTGAGTGTGTAGCAGGGGGGCAGAACCAAACCCCATCGGTTCCTGCAGCAATGGACTGCTGTGATAACTGCTAAGGAAGGCAGAACCCCTATGCTTCGAAGCTGTTTCCGTTTCCGTGCGCAGGCACGTCTGGCTGTAGGAGTCGCTGCCCTGTCCTGCGCGGCGACCGTGCTGAGCGCGGTCCCGGCTGCCGCGGACACATCGGTGCCGCGAGACCGGATGTCGGATACATGGACTGCGACGGATGCCCTCGGGCGGTCCCTGCCGGGTCTGCGTGAAAGTGGTGCGGTGCGTCCCGGTAAGTTTGTCGGCATCTTTTACTTTCTCTGGATGTGGAAACAGCCGAACCAGGGGCTCTACGACATCTCGAAACTGCTTGCCGCTAATCCCACCGACCCCAAATACGGTCCAGTTCATGCCTTCCACTGGTGGGGCGAACCGCACTTCGGCTACTACCTGAACAACGATGCGTGGGTGATCCGCCGCCACGCACAGATGCTGGTGGATGCCGGAATCGACACGCTGATCCTGGATGTCACTAACGCGCTTACTTATCCGGAAAACTATCTGGCGATCTGCCGGGTGTACACGGAGATGCGCCGTACCGGGCAGAAGACGCCACAACTCGCCTTTATTCTAAACTCACGCGTGCCTGTCACGTCGCAGAAGCTCTACGACGAGTTCTACGGAAAAACCCTGTATCCCGATCTCTGGTTTCGCTGGAAGGGCAAGCCGCTGATCCTGGCAAACCCGGACGAACTGCCCGCTCCCCTTAGGGATTTCTTCACAGTGCGACGTTCCTGGGCCTGGACCGGCTCCCAGGGCTGGTTCGGCGATGGCAAAGATAAGTGGCCTTGGCTGGACAACTCCCCGCAGAAGCCCGGCTGGCACGAGTCGCCGGATAAGCCTGAGGAGATCAGCGTCGCCGTCGCTCAGCATCCGACCGGCAACTTAGGCCGCAGTTATCAGGCGGGAAAAGAGCCCCCTGTCGGCGAACGCGCCCCTGAGAAAGGTCTGTACTTCGACGAGCAATGGAAGCGTGCGCTGGAGGTCAGCCCGGAGTTTGTTTTTGTCACCGGCTGGAACGAGTGGATTGCCCAGCGATTTGTCAGCGGCAAAGGCGGCGGTCCCGGCTTTCTGGGGCGGCGTCTGAACGAGGGTGAGACGTTCTTCGTGGATGCCTACAACCAGGAGTTCAGCCGCGATATCGAGCCCATGCGCGGTGGGCACGGGGATAACTACTACTATCAGATGGTGGCAAATATCCGCAGGTATAAAGGCGTTCGGTCTGCCCCACTTGTCTCCACCCCTAAAACGATAAACCTCGCGGCGAAAGCGGGCTTCGCTTCCTGGGATAATGTCAGCCCCGCCTATCTGGGCAGCATCGGAGACACGGCGAAACGGGACCACGAGGGATGGGGGACCGCGGGGCCTTACCGAAATACATCGGGCCGAAACGACTTCGACACCATGAAGGTCGCCAGGGACGGCAAAAATCTTTACTTCTATGTCCGCACCGCCGCGCCGATCACGCCTCCCGCCGCGAACACAAACTGGATGACCCTGCTGCTGGATACGGACGGTAAAGCTGAAACTGGTTGGGAGGGCTTCAACTATGCGGTGCGCCTTGTGCCGGATGCGAAGGGAAAACTGACCCCGACTCTCTGCCGACATAAGGAGGGAGCTGGGTGGGCTTGGACTCCCGTCCTGCCGGTTACGATGACGCGTTCCGGCAATCAGATGCACCTGTCGATTCCGCGTAGGGCGCTCGGTTTGGGCCTGGAAAAGGGACCATTGCGGCTTGATTTCAAGTGGATCGACAACGTTCCCTCGTCCGGTGATATCCGGGACTTTCTCGATCAGGGAGATGTCGCCCCCGCAGGCCGTTTTCGGTTTCGGTATCAGGAAAAGGGCACCGAGAAATGAAAGAGATGGTGCCGCTCGACCCGGAACTTGCCCTGATAAAGCGGCGTTACTACACCTCACTTTTGCCGGTTCGGTCCGCTGAGATACAGGAAGTCATGGATATCGCCGCGCGGCATCTGCGCTCGCAGAGACCAGACGGTACCTGGCAGGATCTGGATTACGACAGCAAGGACCCGATGTACTGGGGGCCGAGTGATCACATCCTGCGTCTGCACCGAATTACCAAAGCCTATGCGCTCAGTCGGTATAAAAACACCGCGCTTCGTGATGGGGCGCTGCGCTCGCTTTCCTGGTGGCTGGCATTTGACCCTCAGTGCCCGAACTGGTGGTGGAACCAGATCGGCGTGCCGGAATACCTGGGCGAGATTCTGCTGCTCCTGGAAAAGGACGTCACTTCGGAGCAGAAA
>JAZKEA010000334.1:7617-9895 GCA_040387315.1 Armatimonadota bacterium
TCAGCAGGGCTGACGATCATGATGCGCAGCAAGCCCGGCGCGGCGGGGGCGAATCTGGTCTGGCTCTGCGAAAATCAGATCGTGCGCGGCCTGCTGTCCAATGAACCGAGCTTGGTCGCCGATGCGTACCGGCGTATCTACGGCGAGATACGGATGGTCACTAAAGGGGAAGGGATACAGCCGGACTGGAGTTTTCATCAGCATGGTGCCCAGTTCTACTCGGGCAGCTACGGACTCTCCTTTGTCAACGACTGCATCCGCTTTACTGCCTTCGCCTGGGGAACCCGCTATCAGATACCGGCTGAGTCCATGCAGGTTCTGACCCGCTTTATCCTGGACGGTCAGCAGTGGATGATCCGCGGTGATACGTTCGACCACAGCGCCGTTGGCCGCGAGGTCGCGCGTCCCGGTAAGCTCGCCGTACAGCGCTCCTGGATCAACGGACCCGTCTCTCCCTACGGGGCGGCGTATGGCCTCCTGAACGGAGTGACGCAACTCGCCGACCTTCCCGTCCCGGAACGCTCCGCCTTCAGAAAGATGGCAGTCCGCCTGCAGGCGGGGGACAAACCACAGCCACCAAACGAGCTAACCGGCAACCGTCACTTCTGGCGCTCCGACTACATGGCCCATCGACGCGCGGGATATTTTGCTTCTGTCCGTATGGTCTCTATGCGGCTCCAGAATACCGAGGTGGTAAACGGGGAGGGGCTTCGCTCGCATCACCTCGCCGACGGCACAACTTTTTTCTACCGCACCGGAAGCGAGTACCGGGATATTTTCCCGCTCTGGGACTGGCACTGCGTTCCCGGCACGACGGCGGAGATAAATGAGCCCCTTGTCGCCAGGACCGTGGCACGGCGCGGCGCGACGGATTTCGTGGGCGGTGTTTCGGATGGCCTCTGCGGTATGGCGGTCATGGACTTCGTTCGCGGGCCTCTGTCCCTGCGCAAAGCCTGGTTCTGCTTCGAAGAGGAGATAGTCTGTCTCGGTGCCGACCTGACCTGTTCCAGCGACAGCCCGGTCGTCACGACGGTGAACCAGTGCTGGGCACGTGGCCCCATAGAAAAAGGCGATGGCTGGGCACGCCATGATGGCATCGGCTATCTCTTTCCGAAAACGCTGCCTGCATCCCCATCCCCCCTGATCGCTGCGGCAAAACGCACCGGAAGCTGGGCGGATATCGGGGCGGGCACCCGGGAGCCCATCACCGGTACCGTTTTTCAGGTGACTTTCAACCATGGCATCCGCCCTTCCGGTGCTGCCTACGCCTATATCGTGGTTCCCGGCGCTTCCGTGTCGGCGCTGAAGAGCCGCCTTCCCAATGACCCTGTCCGGATTCTCTCGAACACCTCGGATGTCCAGGCGGTACGGCATCAGGCACGCGGTATCCTGCAGGCGGCTTTCTATAAAGCGGGGACAGTCCAGGGACAGAGTCCGGGCTGGACCGTAGCGGTGGATCAACCCTGCGCTGTCAGTCTGACGGAGACCCGCGAGGGAGTTCGCCTTGCCGTCTCCCATCCGCGGAATCTGCCGCTTGCCCTCGCAGTGACACTCGACCGCCGTTTATCCGGCGATGGCTGTATGCCCGGCGACAATGGAACAACGCGGATCACCTTTGATCTGCCGGAGGGGGTGCAGGCGGGGCAGAGTGTTGTAAGAACGCTTCGCCGCGTTTAAGAATCCGGAAAGGAATTCTTGACAAGGAAGGGTTAAATACTCTTGACTGTTCAAGAAAGTCAGTTCGCTCAAAATAAGGAAGTTACGGCAATGATGAAAACTCTTTTGATCTCTATAGGAAGTATCGCACTGGCAGCGGCCATAGTTGGCAGCGCCTCTGCCGCGCCGACGCCCAAGGTGACCCAGAAGTCCTTCGGCAGGATGCCGGACGGAACGAATGTCACGCTTTATACGCTGACCAATGCCAGCGGGACCGAGGTCCAGATCACCAACTACGGCGGGGCCGTGGTCTCCCTGAAGGTGCCGGACAGGAAGGGAAAGATGGATGATGTCGTACTGGGCTTCGACAATCTTTCCGGCTATCTGCAGACGGGAAATCCCTATTTCGGAGCCTTAATTGGGCGGTATGGAAACCGGATCGCCAAGGGTAAATTTACCCTGGACGGCGCCCCCTATACTCTGGCTGTCAATAACGGTCCCAACAGCCTGCACGGTGGGAAAAAGGGCTTTGACAAGGTCGTCTGGACCGCCAGTTCCGTTGCGCCGTCCGCCAACGGGGCGGTGGGTCTGGAACTGTCTTACCAGAGCAAAGCGGGCGAAG
>JAZKEA010000335.1:0-10317 GCA_040387315.1 Armatimonadota bacterium
GAGTCGCTGATTCTGCTCGACATCGCGGCCGACTTGGACGCGGCGACCGGCGGCGCAGGAAAAGTGCTGCCTCTTGCCAAGACAATCACCGCGGACGGCATCGCTGATGTCGAAACCGAAACAATCTCCCGCCTTGTCAAGGAGATCGTGGGTAAAGATCCGCTCGTGGTGCGTGCGAATCAGGGTTTCTGAAGTCTCTCCGTTTGCGGCGATAGATAATAAAATAAATGTCCTATAACCTTTACGATTTCAATAATGCGGTTCAGCAGCGAAACGAGTATGTCGAGGAACGCCTGAAAGACGGTTCCCCTGTCGTGGCGGTCGCTTTCGACGAAGGCATCCTTCTACTGACGCTGCGAACCACCCAGCGCAAGGTATTCGAGGTCTACGACCGGATCATGATGGGCGCACTCGGCAAACAGAGTGACCTCGAAACGGTGCGTCTCGCGGCAATCGATTCCGCCCATAAGGAGGGCTTTGAGCGTTCTCCGGACGATGTCTCCGTGCAGCGTCTGGTGGGCTTTGGCCTCTCCCCCGCCATCCGACGCGTTTATAACGATCAGTATGCGATACCGTTGACGCTGAGAGTGGTGTTCGCCGAGATGAATCGGTCTGCAGACTTGGATCACCTCTTTGTGCTGAACTACGACGGCGAATTCCGTTCCGCTTCGCGTGTCGCGGTCGCCGCCGGCACCAACTATGCTGAAGAGCAGGCCGAAGCGTCGATTCGGGAGAACCTTCCCACCTCGCTTCCGGAGGCTCTGAAGGCGGCGGTCACCGCCTGGGGTATCGGACGATCGCAAATCTCTCCAAAGTCAGCGTCGAAAGACGAGGACGATGATTACGATCGCGATCCCCTCCGGGATCGGTCAGAGGATGAATCCGGGCCGACGGTCTCAGACGATCCTGCTGTTGCGGTGCGTGAGGCGCTGAAGAACGGGGCTACGATTGAGGCGGGTATTCTTCAGCGGAATACGGTTCGTGACTCAAAGTTCCGGCTGCTGTCAGAAAAAGATCTAGAGGGGGTACTCGCGGAGTACGGGTAGCATTCCCTCTAGAAATCAGGTTAACGCCCCGTCTTTGCATGGTATCCTAGTAGCAAGGGTCACCCTGCAAGGCCGGGGCGGTTTTGCTTATTAAGGAGTGAAAACGTTTCACACATGGAAAAGCGCATCTTCGGTATTGAGACCGAGTTTGGGTGCCTTGTTCGGGATGATAAGGCGGGAACGCCAGAGCGGGTCGTGGAGGAGGTCAAGAACCACTGCTTCTATCAGAAAAAGTGGGGCCTCATAGACTTACATGCCCGTGATTATTCCTTTGAACCCGCTCGCAGCGGTGGCTTTCTTCTCAACGGTGGACGTCTTTATATTGACGCGGTCGGTGATCATGAAGAATACGCGACTCCCGAATGCACCGACATCTTCGATGCCTGCAAGTACTATAAAGCGGGCCAGTGGATCGTCCAGAGCCTCCTCAACGACTTAGGGCTGGCCGAGCACGCCTCGTTCCACAACAACTCGGTCGACCACTACGGCGGGCATACCTTCGGCTGCCATGAGAACTATCTCGTGGAGATGCAGGACGAGGACTTTTTCCGCGCCTCGTTCAACTACCTTCTGCCGTTCCTTGTCACCCGGCAGATCTTCGCGGGTGTCGGTCGTGTGGGCGGACACCGCCTGAACTTCTCGTCCATGAAAAATTCGGTGATGACCATCTCCGACTACGACGTGGACTACCAGTGGGTCAGCAATTTCTATGGGGTAGAGATTGACCCGTCTGTCGATTTTCAGCTTTCTCAGCGTGCGGACCACATCGTCAAGACGATCAGCAGCCGAGTTCGCTTTAACCGGGCCATTATCAACCCGAAGTGGGACAGCTATTACAACTTCTCCAATCTCCATCGTCTGCATATCCTGTATGGCGAGGGAAATATGAGTGACTATGCCACGGCCCTCAAGATTGGGACGACGTCGTGTGCGCTGTCGCTCGTGGAAGACGGACTGCTCGGCACCGAAGTAGAGATACGCGACCCGCTGGAAACACTGCGCTCGGTCTCCCGTGACCCATCGTACAAGTGGACGGTGAAGCGCAAGAGCGGTGGCACCATCAGCGCGATCGATCTGCAGCGAATCTACCTGGAGGCCTCAAAGAAGCGCCTTGCCGGGGTCGATGAGCAGACCGACTGGGTGCTGCGCGAGTGGGAATCCACTCTCGATGCCCTCGAAAAAGATCCGATGACGCTGGCGAACAAGTTAGACTGGGTCGCGAAGCGGAAGATGTACCAGGAGTACATGGACAGCGAGGGAGCGGGCTGGCAGGACGAGATCATGCAGAGCCTGGATATCGAGTATCACAATGTCAATCCCGCGCAGAGCCTGTTCTACGCACTGGAAGAGGCGGGTGAGATGATTCGGCTCATCCCCCACGCGGATATTGTGCGTGCCATCGTCGCCTCGCCGACAAATACGCGAGCCGCTGCCCGCGCCGATATTATCGGTAAGCTGATCGCGAGCAAGTCCCGTGACTATGTGATTGATTGGGACCTGGTCTATCTGGCGAAGAATCGCCATCTGGACCTGAAAAACCCGTTCGATACCTACAACCGCGAGACCGAGTCCTTCGGCAAAACGATAGGGTAAGTCGGCGGTTTCTTTCCAGGGGGCTGCTTGACAGCCCCCATGCGCCTTGTTATACTAATTTCACATGCGGTATCTCTCGGTGAATTGTGGACAGGGCTGGTGGCGCGACGAAATTTTTTCCGTCGAGTCATGCCCACGCGCTTAAGTTTCAGGCGCATCGAAGAACGCAAAACAATGCGAAGAACAGGGGCAGGTCCGACGGACCTGCCCCTGTTGCCGTTCGATGGATGAGTTTTATCGTGAAATGTCAACAGTGTCAGGTTCGGCTGATTTCCCCGCAGCAGATTACAAAGCCAAGGAGGCCATGATGGCCACGCAGAACCAGAATATCGACACGAAAAACACAGACGATCCCGCCGTGCCAGCGGCTGCCCCACCCCTGTTTGCCTATACGCCGTCCCGAGAAGAGTTTCGCCGACTTGCCACCCAGGGCAATCTCGTCCCGGTGTTCCGGGATATTCTCGCGGATATGGAGACTCCGGTTTCCGCGTTCACCCGTCTTGCTCATCGACCGAATGCCTTTCTTCTGGAGTCGGTCGAGGGCGGAGAGCGGCTGGCACGGTACTCGTTTCTCGGTGCGGACCCCTCTCTGGTCTTTCGCTCCAAGGGACGCACAGCCAGTGTCACCGAGAACGGTACGACACGAAACATCGAACTGGAACCGGGACGCGATCCGCTCCATGTTCTGGAGGAGATTCTCGCCGGGGTTCGTTATGTCGAAGTTCCGGGTCTTCCCCGATTTGTCGGTGGGGCAGTCGGTTATATCGGGTACGATTGGGTCCGGTTCCTAGAGCCTATTGGCGAGCAGACAACCGATGATCTGGACCTCGATGATGTTCATCTGGTGCTGACGGATACGCTTTGCATCTTTGACCACGTTCAGCACCGAATTCGTGTTCTTGCCAATGCCCAGGTCTCTCCGAATACGGACCCTGATGCAGCCTACGATGAGGCGACCGCCAAAGTAGATGCCTTAATCGAGGTCCTCCGCGCTCACCGCCCTGCGGAGGATAACCGAAAACCGCATCTGGCTCCCCAGGAGCAAGCCGAACGTTTTATCAGCAACCTGACCCAGACCGAATACAAAAAGATGGTGCTTGCGGGGCAGGAGTACATCGCCGCCGGGGACATTATTCAAACGGTCCTCTCCCAGCGGTTTTCGCGGCCCCTGCATGCCGACCCATTTACGGTCTACCGGGCGCTCCGCTCCTTGAATCCGTCGCCGTACATGTTCTATCTCGCCTACGGGAACGGTGTGACCCTTGTCGGAGCCTCTCCGGAGATCCTGGTGACGGAGGAGAAGGGAAAAGTGACGGTCCGGCCCATCGCCGGTACACGCCGTCGTGGTGCCACGCCGGAAGAAGACACGGCTCTTGAAGCCGAGCTTCTGGCTGACGAAAAAGAGCGGGCGGAGCATATCATGCTTGTGGACCTCGGACGCAACGATATCGGACGCGTCTGTGATTACGGCAGTGTGAATGTCGATGCCCTGATGGTGATAGAAAAATACAGCCACGTGATGCATATCGTCAGCAATGTGTCGGGCAAACTGGCGAAGGGGAAGACCGCCTTCGATCTGCTTCGTGCCACCTTCCCCGCAGGGACGCTCTCAGGCGCACCGAAGGTACGCGCCATGCAGATTATCGAGGAGCTGGAGCCGACCCGGCGCGGGGTCTACGGCGGGGCTATCGGATACTTCTCCTTTAACGGCAATTTGGACGCCTGTATAACCATTCGGACCCTTCTGGTCAAGGACGGTATGGCCTATGTACAGGCGGGCGGCGGCATTGTGGCCGACTCCAATCCGGAGGCCGAGTTTGAGGAGACCATGAGCAAATCAAACGCCGTACGCCGCGCGGTCGAACTCGCTGAGCGCGGACTGAACTAAGGAGAGCTTGCAATGGCTGTTCTATCCCCGGAAAATGAGGGGCGGCTCCGCGTGGCAATTGCCGAGTACGAACTGCAGGATCTGGAAGACCTGATCCTTCGGAGCGCGACGGAGTGCGCCATACTAACCACGACCGAACCTGATGATTACTCTCGCCCCGGCAGTTCCCGCTTTGGCGGACGGCCTGACCTTCCCCAGAGTGTTGAGTGGCCCCGCAGTGGGAACCGCCGCTTTCGCTTTTTGATACAGATAAATTTCGCGGAAGTCCCGGCATTTGAAGGTAAGCTGCTCCCGGACCGGGGCATGCTCTATGTGTTCACCGATGACTGGGAAGCGACCCTCATCTACTCGCCTGCGGAGAATAGCGCGAAACTGATCCCCGCAACTGCAGAAGACGACACGGGCGCCTCCTCCAATCCGGATCTGGATGCTTTAACCCCGTACCGACTCTCTATTCAGGCGGCGGTAGATTTGCCAGAATGGACTTCGGACGCGGAAAGCGCCATCATCGATGCCTTGGAAGCGTCACACGATGATCCCCGGTCGGCGGAAGATAGCTACCACGCTCTGGTAAAGCAAATGCACGGAAAGGACCGGCATTGGGCGGGGAAACTGCAGGGTCAGCCTTGCTGGATTGGTTATGTCCCGGACTGGCAGGAGTGGAGCGACAAGCCCGCCGAAGCCCCAAGCCTGGAGAACGGCTGGATGCTGTTGCTGCTGATGGACTCGAATAATGATGTTGACATTCTGTTCGGAGATGCGGGCTATCAGATGGAGTTCATCCAGCGCGAAGCACTTCAGCGTCGGGACTTCAGCAACATTTACAGCCAACTTGAATCATCATAGCGCGACAGGAACAAAACCCGATGATACTAGTAATCGATAATTACGACTCGTTCACATATAACATCGTGCAGTACCTGGGCGAAATGGGCCAGGAAGTGGTCGTTTACCGGAACGATGCCATCACGACCGATGAGATCGCCACTCTCAAACCCGACCATCTGCTCATTTCTCCCGGCCCGTGTGATCCGCAGCTGGCCGGAATCTCTGTTGAGGCGATTCAGCGATTCGCCGGAGATATCCCTATTCTGGGAGTCTGCCTAGGACATCAGAGCATCGGGCACGCGTTTGGCGGGCATGTGGTCCGGGCAGATCGATTGATGCACGGAAAAACCAGTCCGATCCAGCACAAAGGCCAAGGCGTGTTCGAGGGGATGCCGGAGAACTTCCGCGCGACGCGTTACCATTCCCTGCTGGTTGAGCGCGACACGCTTCCCGAGTGCCTCGAAGTCACCGCGGAAACGGCGGAGGGCGAGATTATGGGCCTTCGCCACAAAACCCTTCCCGTCGAAGGCGTCCAGTTCCACCCCGAATCGGTCCTGACGGAAAGCGGGCGGCGGATACTGGAGAACTTTGTCGCCCAGTCGGCAGCACAAGGAAAGCAATAAGAAGTTGAAAAACGCGTTGCTAAAGCTGACCAGCGGTCAGACGCTGGACCGGGAAGAAGCGGCTCAGGCCATGACCGTGATCATGGATGGTGATGCAACCCCGGCGCAAATCGGCGCTCTCCTTGCCGCACTCCGGGTTAAGGGCGAGACCGTCGAAGAAATCACCGGGTTTGCCCGCGTCATGCGCGAGCGGTCCCTGCGCGTCCATACCAACCGCCGCCCGCTGATCGATACGTGCGGGACAGGTGGCGATACGGTCAAAACATTCAATATATCCACCGCGGCGGCTTTTGTCGCGGCGGCGGCGGGGGCAGGCGTCGCCAAGCACGGAAACCGGTCCGTTACGAGCAAGTGTGGCTCCGCCGATGTTCTGGAGACACTAGGAGTTTGCCTCGACCTTTCTCCGGAAGCGGTAGGGCGCTGTATCGATACGGTCGGAATCGGATTCCTCTTTGCGCGGAATCACCATCCCGCAATGAAATACGCCGCCGGGCCGCGCGCGGAACTCGGTGTTCGGACCGTCTTCAATGCCCTTGGTCCCCTGACAAACCCTGCTAGGGCGTCCCGACAGGTGATCGGCGTCTATGATTCCGCCCTCTGCGCGCCGCTCGCGGAGGTATTGGGGAACCTGGGCTCAGAACATGTGCTGGTCGTTCACGGAAAGGCCGGACTGGACGAAATCGCGACTTTTGGGGAGACTCTGGTCGCGGAGTACCGCAATGGGACTCTGAGAACTTTCACACTGACACCGGAGATGCTTGGCCTCTCGGAAGCCACACCAGCCGATGTCGCTGCGGGATGTGATTCCGCCGAAAATGCGGCTTTTCTGCGTGCCGTGCTCAGCGGTGAGGATCGCGGCCCGCGCCGGGACATCGTACTGGCAAACGCCTCCGCGGCCCTCTTTGTTGCCGGTATTGTGGAGACGCTTCCCGATGGCGTTCAGAAGGCCGCCGAAACAATCGACAGCGGCGCGGCGGCAGCAACACTTGACGCATTGATTTCCTGCACCCAGAATGAGGCATCGTTGGGAGCAGAAATCAAATGAGTGTCGCTCTGCCCCGTACCGGAACCATACTCGATAAGATCCTTGCTACCAAACAGGAAGAGGTAGCCCAGCTTCTTTCGCGTATAAGCCCCGCCGAACTGGAGGCGCAGTGCCGTGACTTGCCCCCCACGCGCGGTTTCAGAGCGGCTCTTGCTCCAAAACCGGAGAACGAAATTCCCTTTAAGCTAATTGCCGAGGTGAAGAAGGCGTCGCCGAGCAAAGGGGTAATTCGTGCGGATTTCGACCCCGTGGCGATTGCCCGCGCGTACCATACGGGCGGGGCAGCCTGTATATCCGTTTTGACCGACGAAACGTATTTTCAGGGTCAGCTCGGTTATCTCCAGGCGATTCGGGAGGCGGTGCCCCTCCCCCTTCTGCGCAAAGATTTCATTATCGATACCGCGCAGATTTACCAGGCGCGGCTTGCCGGGGCGGATGCCATTCTGCTGATTGTGGCGGCTATTCCCTCCGCGGTAAGGCTTTCGGAGATGCAGCAGACGGCGCAGTCTCTTGGGCTGGACGTACTGGTCGAGATCCACGATGCCGACGAACGTGAGATCGCGGTGGCATCCGGAGCGACGCTAATCGGGGTCAATAACCGTAACCTCCGTACGTTCGAGGTCTCGCTGGAGAACGCAGAGAAGCTGATACCTACTTTTCCCGCAGGCACAGTCGCGGTCGCGGAATCAGGGATATTCACGTACGCCGATGCGCAGCGGGTCGCCGCCGCCGGAGCCCATGCCGTTCTGGTCGGGGAGTCGCTGATGCGTCAGGAAAATATCGCGGCAGCGACCCTTCAGTTGCTCGGTGTATCCGAAAACAGCGATGAGAGAGTACACTGATAACGCAGGGTGGACCCCGCAGACGGCGTCACCCGGATAAATACGAATAGGACCCAATGATGGCACTCGACAGCGATACCTCGACTCCGCTTCTCCCTGATCTTGGCGACCCGGCGGAACTGCTCTCCGACAGCGGGAGCGGCACCCACGCGCCGATCCGCAGCAATGCGCATATTCATCTTCCACCCAACTTTTCCGCCTTCGACACGGTTTCGCAGGCGGTGGGGCTCGCTTCGGAGCAGGGTATTGAGGTACTTGGCGTCAGTAATTATTACGACTACCAGGTATACCGGGAATTCGCGGACGAGGCGAAGCGGTTCGGTATCTTCCCGCTATATGGCCTGGAGATCATCACCCTGATCGACGACCTGCGGGACCGGGGAATCAAGATCAACGATCCCGGCAATCCGGGGAAATTTTACCTGTGCGGTAAGGGGATCACCCAGTTCTCGCCTATGAACGATGAGGCATGCGATCTTCTTGCCGTCATTCGGCAGAATGATTCCGAACGCATGGCACAGATGGCGGAAAAGTTAGCATCTCTTTTTGCGGCTCAGGGTCTGGAGACCGGACTGAACGCCTCCGCCGTCAAGGCCCGTATCGCGCGACGGCATGACAGCCCAGCCGACACGGTTTATCTGCAGGAGCGGCATCTCGCGCAGGCGTTCCAGGAGGTGCTGTTTGAGCGCACCAGCACATCCGAGCGTGGACCACTTCTGGACAAACTCTTTGGCAAGGCCTCGACGGCAGATGCCGATGATGCCGTTGGTATTCAGGGAGAGATTCGGTCTCACCTGATGAAGGCAGGGAAAGCCGCTTTCGTCCCTGAGACTTTTGTGGGTTTTGACCACGCCTACAAGCTGATTCTTGCCCTTGGGGGTATTCCTTCCTATCCGACGCTGGCCGACGGCAACAACCCGATCTGCGCCTTTGAGACGCCGGTGTCAAATCTGGTCGAGGAGATTAAATCCCGCGGGATTACGGCAGCAGAGTTCATCCCTATCCGCAATACGCCGGAGGTACTCAGTGACTATGTTCGTGAGATGCGGTCAGCAGGGCTTGTCGTAACGGCGGGAACCGAGCACAACACGCTTGACTTGATACCGCTGGAACCGACCTGCTTGAACGGTTCCCCCATTCCGGACGATATCCGTGCTATTTTCGAGGAAGGCGTCTGCGTGATTGCCGCCCATCAGTACCTCACGCTGTCCGGAAAACCAGGGTTTGTCGATTCTTCCGGCGTTCCGAACGGTGATTACGAAAGCGCGGAGGAGCGGATCGCATCGTTTGCCAAGCTAGGGGCTCAGGTGATCCAGCGGTACCGTGAGACGTTCGCGCATCCGAATTCGCAGGGGTAACACCTTAGGGCGTCTTTTTCATCGTTATCTTATAGAGCGAGTTATCCCGCGCGAACATTGTCTGGACACCCCGGCTGAAGAGGCGGCAGTCCCCGCCGATTGCCGGGTCCGGAATGACCTTGATGCTCGCGCTGCCGGGCGTCTGCGGGAATAGCTCCAACTCTTCGTTCTCGTTGAGCAGGGCCGCGATACCGGAGTCCAGAACGGTGAAGTTCACAGCAGCAAGCGGTATATCTTCCACTCGGCGCATATCATAGGATTGGAATCCATTGTCGAAGCGGAATACCATGCGATCATACTTTCCCTGCTTCGCGGCAATAACCACCAATATGCCTCGCTCAAATTTTGCATCGATTACCTTGTAGTCATCCAGTTCAGGAACGCGAACTTCGTAGAACTTACCGGATTCGGGGAGCAGCCCGACATACATCGCCCCGAGCAGGTTCTGGACCACCACGCCCTCAAAAAGCTGAGTCGCCTGTCCAAGCACGCTACCGACCACATCGACGCCTGCCATAATGCGGGTTGGCAATTCTGTGAGCGATACCTCCTGCAGCAGGTCGCCGTTACGAAGGTAGATGCGTCCCGCGGTCGCCATGATTTCGTCGGCGGCAACCGACAGGGAAAGCTCCGTCTTTCGCAGCACATCGGCAAGCACTAATCGACCATGCTGCAGACGCCCGAGAACGGGATGGTTCAGAGCCGTCGTTACCGCGAGTACGGACCCTGCCCCCGCCCGCCCGACAGGGTGCATACCAGCGTACACGCTGCCCGTCGTGAGGGTGTTATTTCCGACATACGCGACAATGGGGCCATCAAAGACGCCGATCTCCTCGATCAGGAAATGGTCAGACCCGGACAGTCGCTTGATCGTCGGTGCGAGAACAACGACCGCCGTGAGGCTCGTCGGAGGTCCGATGCGCTCCCCGCGCTCAAAGAGCTTTTTGTACCACTCCAGATAGACCGGGGGCACGACACTGAGAGGCTGGCACGCGCCCGGCATTTTGACGCCGGGGTTCAGAACACTGATGTTGGCGAGCATTCGCTCGTCCAGCGTCTTGAGATTGTCGTGCTTTCCCTTATAGGGATGAATT
>JAZKEA010000336.1:0-20915 GCA_040387315.1 Armatimonadota bacterium
ATGCCAGGAGAAGCACAGAAAGAAGGCCGTTAGATAAAAAAATCACACCCGATAGACACTGTCTATCGGGTGTGATTTCTGGCAGCGAAGCCGTCAAGAGATCAATCCGGAGCGAGGCGCGAGGTGATGAATACCACGATCTCGCTCTGCTGCTTGGTGTTGTTCCGGAACTTAAACAGCTCCCCGAAGAAGGGAATGTCGCTCAGGAGCGGAATACGCTGCAGGTTTTTGACCTCGTTGTTGCGGATCAGGCCACCGATAGCGATCGTCTCTCCATCTTTGACACGCACTGTCGTATCGACATAGCGCGTAGACACCTGCGGCAGAGAGATTCCCTGGGAGATCGACAGGAAGCCACTGATCGCGGAAACCTCGGGATGGACATAAAGGGTGATCGTTCCATCCGGGCTGTAGCGCCCCGTCACTTTTAGGGTGATACCGACCGTCGCGGTCTCGGTCGTAACTGTCTGTCCCTGCGGTGTCTGCTGGATCTGCGTGACGTACTTGATCTGGTCGCCGATGAAGGCGGTTGCCGTCTGCCCGTCGAGTGCGGTCAGGTTCGGGTTCGACAGCACCTTCCCCTTGTTGTTGTTGACAGCAGCAAAAAGGTTCGCATTAAAACCAACGGTTGTGCGGTACAGGGCCCCGAAGCTGCCGAGAAGTGGTCGGGCAGCAGCACCGTTTTCCCCTACCCCTACATTAACTCCGGTCTTGGTTTCCGGATACTGGATACCCAGGCTCAGCAGATCTTCCTGGTTGATATCCACCACTTTCGCTTCAAAGATGAGCTGCGGCGACCGAACGTCGATCTTGCCCAGTATGTCCTGTGCGCGGGCCAGCTCTTCCGGCGCTCCCGTCAGCAGAAGGGACAGGGTACGGTTCGTGACCGTAACGCTGGTGTTCGCAGGGCCGCCGGTTGCGGCGGCTCCCGGCGCGGTTCCCCCTGCGGAAACCAGACCACCCGGAGTGACAATCGGGGCAGCGGTATAAGTAAGGGATTGTCCGGTTGAGGTTGACTGGAACCCCTGGGTCGGTCCGGGGGTCACGTTAACATTGGGCGCAAGCTGCTGGAGCACCTGAATCAGGTCCGGAGCCGATGCGTACTTGATCTTGTACACCTCGGTGCTGAGACCGGCGAACCGCTTGCTCTGAGCGACCTGCTCACGGTACGGCGCATCTATCAAAGCCGTCTCGGTGGCCTCGATAAAGCTGCGGACCGCATC
Organism: Armatimonadota bacterium; assembly: GCA_040387315.1. GTDB lineage: Bacteria > Armatimonadota > Armatimonadia > Armatimonadales > Armatimonadaceae > JACMJB01. Next base: position 1,224 of record JAZKEA010000336.1, read on the forward strand.
AATCTCGGCAGGAGCGGCGGAGATGTTGACGACGCCGCCTTTGGGCACCACGCGGTTGACACTGTCGCTGCCCACAAAGGAGGCGTCAGCAGCGGCATCCGTCGGGGCAGCTCCCGGAGCGCCGCCAGCGGGTGCATCTGGTGAGGAGACCAGAGTGCCTGTCTTGCCCTCAGAGCCTATGGTCACGACGGTGACACGGCCCTTCAGAGTAGGGAAGGCGGACTCGATAGAAGCCTTCAGGGATGCCCCATCTGAGAAGATGAAAGGAATCGATGCCGATGTCTGGATACCGACCGAGGAGCCACGGGCCAGTGCGGCGACGGCTTCCGGAGGCCCGACCGCGTAGGTGTCACCGATGCGGGCATAGCGGTAGCCGCTCAGGTTGACCACGGTGTCCAGCGCCTCGGAGAAGGAGACTTTCTTCAGCGAGACGGTGATTTTGTCCTGGATCGCCCCGGACCCACCGGCGGCGCCCGCCCCGGCAGAGGAGCCATTGGTTGCGAGGACGATGTTGATCCCCGACTGCATTGCAAGCGCCTTCAACACTTCGCTGATATCCGCGGAGACAAAATCCAGGGAGACGCGACGGGCTCCCGGCTGTGTAGCCGCCGCGGTGAAAGTGGGCGCTGCCGCTTTGGCGACAACGGCATTATTGAGAGCGGCAGTTTTGGCGACAGCTATCTTTCTCTTTGCAGCGACAGTGCTCGGCTTTTTATCCAGGGCAGTGACGACGACAGAGGGAATACCCGTCTTGAGGGCGGGCAGATCGCCGGTTCCGGTCTGCGCTTCGGCGGTGCCATTACCGAGAGCCAGCAGGCCAAGCGCGGCGAGCCCCAGGGCGTAAAGTTCCTGTTTAGTTTGCACGAGTAGTTGCTCCGTTGATTCCAAGGCTGGCGGTACCGGTAGCGGTGCCTGCAGCGACTTCGGAAGGTTTCGATGTTGATGAATTAAGATGAATCATTGTGGTGCGTTTATCGTTTCGAATCTCAACGCCACCAGACAGAACGGCGGACACATGGTAACCGTTGTCCACCGGGTCACCGACGGTGACAAAACGCCGGTTACCGGCACTGTCACGAAGGATTGCGACATCACGGCCCCGCTTGATACCGTCGCTGTCACGCTCGGCAAGAACGATACCGGAGATGCTCCAGGCGGGGGCCGGGAGTTCGATCGGCATGGTCTCTACGGGTTTCTCTTTTGAGGCAGCCTTTGGCTCCCGTTCCTGAAAGGTCGGCTGGTTTGATCCGAACGGCTGCATTATGCTGATAACGTTGCTTCGCTTGCTGTCCGTCGCGACTACAGAAGGCAGAGGCCGCGCGGCGGGAACTACCGCAACCGTCACCGGCTTTTCAGCGGCGGAGCCGTTAGGGATGAACGGGTCCTTTCCGCCGGTAGGCGGGCCGACGTGCAGAAAATCCAGCTCCGGTTCTACAGCCCCATCCGGGGAAGCGGAAACAGTCCCGGAACCGGCTGCGGAGGCGACAAGAGTACCGGTGCTCGCGGTTCCCGAGGCGGCTGCCGGAGCGGCAGGCACCGCGGCAACAGACGGTGACGAACTGGCAACGAACTGGAACAGGGCGAAGCCGAAGATACCGACCGCGAGAACGATCAATACAATCAACTTGGGCATATCTTCTTTATTTAACGGTTTCATGGTGTTCTCTTCGCTTCCTTTCAGACCCCGCGCCGCAGACTGACGCTCGGAGAGGCAGCCGTGCTGCCCAGAGCGCGCTTCTGCGACGCGGAGGCAGCGGAGGCAGGTCCTGTCGCTGCGGCGGCATTGACCGGGACGGGCAGGGTGGTCTTACCGTCATTCGGGAAGATAAAGCCTGTCAGGCGCAGGCGGACACCCAGGCTGGGAGACGTGCTAGAGGCGGTTTTGTCTCCCTGGGGGGTGATTTGCACGGATTCAACAGCCATGATCTTCGGGAATTCGGTCAGACGGTAGAGCAGTTTTGCCGTACTCCAGTAGGAACCGGCGATATCCATATCGATGTGGATCTTGTCGTAGGGCGGGGGCGGCGGCGCTTTTTTCCGGGCCTCGGGATCGGTCGGAGGCGGCGGCGCAGGCTCCATGGTCGGTCGGACGGAGTTTACTTTCAGGCTGACGGAGTGCGCTAGCTGCTCCATCTGGCGCAGCAGTGTCGGCACATACTCGTTGGCGGTGACTGATGTCTCCAGAAACTTGATTTGTCCCGCAGTCGTCGCGTACTCTTCCTCAACACGTTTTAGGCGGCCCGCGATCTTCTCGCCACTGGCGACTTCAGCACGCTTCGCATCAACCTGCTTCTGGACTTCCACCATCTCGGCGCTCTGCCAGAGGTAAAGGCCGACACCTCCCGCGAGCACGACTCCTGTGAGCGCGCCCAAAACGATGATGGTCGGCTTGGACGGCGTCAGTGAGAAACGGGGCGCCTTGAGCGGTGCAGGATTCGCGGCGCTGTCGCCCCCATTTGAAGCGCTGCCGTTCGGACCTGGTTTACGCAGGGTCATTTCCCCGTTCCTTTCGCTTTGCATCAGACGCGGTCAAGGCGGTCTGAGTGGGACTGCCGGCGGCGTTCTTCTTGGTATCGTCCTTCTTTTCTACAGTCGGACGCAGGTGGGCATTGATCTGGAACGTAACGCTCTGGACCAGATCGGTCGGGTTTCCGCTGGACTGCGTGAAGCCGAGGTCGATCTTATCGAAGACGGGGTGTGAGCCGAGACGGGACATGGTGTCACCTACCAGAGTCTGCGAGCTTGCGGTACCGTTCAGCGTGATCGAGCCAGCGTCTCCCCCGGTAGAGGAGAGCGAGGTGATCCAGGTGCTGTTCGGGATAGACTGCGAGACGACGGTAAACAGTGAGCGCCAGCGGAGCGTTTCCAGCTTTGCCGTCTGCAGTGTCTCTACCTTCGGTTTCAGCTCGTTGGTCTGCTTTTCGACTTCCGCGATCCGGTCCAGGGTGGGCTGAAGCTTCTGCATCTTCGCGTTAGCGTCATTGAGATCGGCGTTGAGCGAGAAGCGGGCGGCCGTCAGGTAAGTACCTAAAAGGACTGTGACTCCAACAGAGGCGGCAAATCCGAAGAAGAGCTGCCGCGTCACCCGTTCGAGCTTCTTTTTTTCCTCGCGCCGTGCCGCGATAAGGTTAATATTTGGCATAAGGACTGTCTTTCATTCGCTGTCGTACGATTAGAGCTTGGTGTTCAGAACCATCGGTGTCGCCAGGTGCTCCTTGACCGCGAGACCGGCAGCTGTCGTAAGCCAGGGTGCCTGTTCGCGAAGCCAGGTCTCAGACTCCGGCGCGGCCTCGAAGGCAGCGCTGTCGAAGACATCTGCCAAACGAACTTCTGTCCCCAGACGAGCCATCATGTAGGGAGCGAGTCCGCCGAGCTGAGAGTTACCGCCGGAGAGCAGGATCTCCGCGAGCGGCTTCGGCTCGGACGCTTCCGGCTGCTGCGACTGATAGAAGTTAATGGAGCGTCGAACCTCTCGCAGCAGTTCATCGAGAACGCTCTGGATCGCTCGGGGCGCTTCCACAGACTGCGTATCGGGAGCGCTTGCCGGGTTCAGCAGGAAGTTCAGATCAACCTCGGTCTTGCGGCGCTCGGCTTCCGCCCCATCGAGTCGGAGCTGGTTCTTAATAGCGTCGGTGAAGCTGTTGCCCGAGATATTGATGGAGCGTGTCAGGCCGAAGCTCGTGCCCGCCACCAGGGTCACTTCCGTGTGAGACGCGCCCATATCGACAAAGGCGCGCAGCGCCCCATCGTTGTACTGGTTGCGGTTGCAGTCCACGAGCGCCCGCTGAAGCGCGAATGCCTCAATATCCACGGAGACTGCCTCCAGGCCTGTGCGCTCAACAACATCGATGCGGGATTCCACCATCTCGCGCGGCGCGGCGACCAGCATAACATTCATCAGGTTGGGATCGCCTTCAACGGGCCCCAGAATGTCGAATGCAATCGCGCTGTCGTCGATATTCGCGGAGATATATTTGCTGGCCTCATAACGAGCCGATTTACGAAGCGCGGCTTCCGTCATTTTGGGGAGCGTGATGTTTCGCACGACCACGGTAGGACCGGCAACGGCCATGACGGCCCCTGTCCCTGAGATACCCGCGGACTTGAGCATCTGGTTGATGCCCCCGGCAACCGCATCGCGATCTATGATGACACCATCACGCACGGCTCCAGGGGGAGTCTTTAGCTGCGCGGCACGAAGGACGCGAAAATTATCCCGATGCGCTTCCACCTGGACAGCCTTTAGATTGGCGCTGCCGATGTCTAAACCTATAAGCGTTTCTTTACCAAATAATGAACCCAAAAAGGGGGACACGAGAATTACCTCCGTTCGTGACGGTTGGAAAACAGACGGGAGCACCATTCCGCACGGCATTTACACTTTGAATCGCCGTGACCGGCATCTTCTCCGAAGACCGTTGTCAGCAGGTAACAAAAACAGGCTTACGGAAGCGGGTACGAACCAATTATCGGAGGCGGACAAATAAACTGGAGATACTTAGTGAAGAAATGAAAAGAATTATGGAAGAATATCGTCCGTCCTGCGACCGAGCTTACTTTTTTGAGACGACGCCTCTATTCCAGCGTCCATTGCGCCGATAATAGAACGAACCTTATGAGTCAAGCGCTTGCTGCTATCTCCCATAATGCGGTTTCCGGCATCTCCTCCTCGAAGGAGGAGGCCGCAAGTCCGCTGCTACTCCTGGTCACGACTGCCGCGCAGGAGCCCAAAAAAGAGTCGTCTTCGGACAGCACGGAGATGATCTACCGGTTTCCTTACTGCCGATCCGGCGTGGAGATCGTGCCGGATATTAAAGGGAGCTTCTTCACACGGCTGCTCTGGTACAAAGGGAAATCCGTTTTTCCGGTTGTGGAACCGACTCCGCTTCGTCCCCTTGCCCTGGTCACACTGAACAGTCAAAGATTCGATGTCTTTCTGAATCAGCATGCCCGGAAAAAAAGAGAGCGGATACTGATGGCGGGCCGCCGCAAGGTCGCGATGCGGTCAGCACGCGCCGCTCTGCGCTATGTCGTCTCGGTGACGGGACGCGAGGACCGCTACCAGTGGCTCTGGCGTATTGGCGCGACAGCGCCCGCACTGAGCGTTTTCCCTTCGCCCGAGGCGGAGGCGGACCCCACGAACGAAGTCAGTCTGTTTTTTCCGTTCGCGCCGGGCAAAGCGCGGGTTTTTTCCGTTCCGGGATCGGCTCAGGGCTTGGTGCTCTGGGTAAACGATGTCGCGCTGACAGTTATCTCGGGTGACTGTACGGGAGCGGAGAGCCTTCCGGAGCTTTCGTATGATGCCAAGGGATTTCAGCTAACGCTTCGAAAGGCGAATTTCGGAGGGAGCGGGGTGACGCTGCAGTGGGAATCCTGGCTGTCCCCGGCCCGCACGGAGGCCGATGCCAAGGCTGCGCTTCTGCGTCATCTTGCGGAAGCCGCAGACCGTGCGCAGCAAACCGAAACCGGGGACGATCTTTCGGTGGCGAACGCTATCCCGCTTCTGAAGCGCCGGGGGGATCAGGCCGCCGCCGTCCTGCTTTCCGATGAGGCCGTCGAGAAGAAGGGTGCTGACCGTCTGTTATTCCGGGACACGCGTACTGTGGGCGGCGCTCGTCACCTTGCGGGCGAGACGGTCGATGCGGCTCTTGCCGCCTGTGGACTGATGGGACGTTTTCTTCAGACCGGGGACGACGCTTTGCGACGCCGCGCTCGTCTTCTTGCCAATGGTGTCTGTTTCTTCCAGGTAAACGAGGAGGAGAGCAGTCACTGGGGCGCTATCTGGGATGCGGTACGCGGCAAGGGCAAGAGTACGATCTACGAGGACGTTTCCGGAGAGCGGACGCTGAGCGTTGCCACGACCGCCCGCGCCTCGAAAGGCCTGCATCTGCTCCACAGTCATTTCGGAACGGAAATGTATCAGCGGACCGCGCTGACCGCCGCCCACTGGCTTCTTCTCAAGATGGACCGCGACGGATTTATCGCAGGGGAGCGATTCACCGAAGATGGCCCCCCCGTGGAGGACAAGAACTCCCCGTGGATTATTGGCGAGGTTCTGATTCCTTTGATGGAAACCTTCCGCGCGAACGAGAACGAAGTGTTCATGAAGACCGCTCTTCGCGTCGTCCGCTCGCTGAAGGAAGGAATCGAGAAATCGGAGCTGCCTTTTGAGCGGGCATCAACGGAACAGCTGGCCTCGTCCATAGAGGGAATTCTGCTGGTTTCCCGCGAGTACGAGAAGGACGATATGACCTCCCTCGCGGGTAAGATCGGTGTCGGACTCCGGGCGCGCCGCCTGCCGGACGGTTCCCTGATAGATCCCCCGGGGGTAGAGGCGATCTCGCCACTCACGGCAACTCTCGCGGGGGCACGCGCGGCGCTTGCCTTAGCCCGCGTCGATGACAATCCTCTCTGGCCGCTCTTCGCCTACCGCGCCTTTCGTGCGGCGGCGGCAAAAGCGGCGGAGATAGAGGCATCCGGAGCGGCGATTCAGATCGCGGACCAGACCGCCTTCCTGACGCTTTCCCCAGCTTTGCTGCTGGCGATCGCGGCGCGTGCAAGCGGCTGCGTGGCGGACGTCGATCGATTGACGATCACACGGAACTGGCAGACGTTTGCCCCGGACCCGGCCACGCGCGACTATATTCATGTCTTTGCGACGGGACCCGAGGGCGAGGAGATCGCGGTAGATTACCTCGCTCTGGTTTGCCCGATCAGTCTTCAGGTGCTGATATCCGTTTTCGCCCCGTCCTCCGTCACGGCTGTCACGGTTCGGAAGAACGGCAGGAACCCTTTCGTCAAAAACCTGCTGACGGGTGATTTTGACATGACGGCTCCCCTGCTTCCCTTCAGCGCCACCGGCACGGAAGCGGATGCGGAAGCCAATATAGGTGTCTTCCTCGCCGATACCTAGACTATGTTATGCACTCCAAAGCATTGTTCCGAGCAAGCCGGAGATGGTTACCAGCGACTACACGCAGTAACTCCCACGGGTCATGAATTAACGCCTTTAAGCATCCAGACTCTATCCAGCGCTGTGCCTGTTGATGAATGGTTGCCCTTGCCGGAAATTTCGCGGGCAACCGTTGCTAGAGAGATCCAAATTGGCATCAACATTAACGCCAACTAAGCATGATACAACCTTGCTATGGCATCAGGGATCGAATAACTCGTTGCTAACTCAGGGAAGAACTAAGGTAAGCGAAGAGGAAAGCAAGATGGTAACCAGGCTAACAAAGAAGGCGATAGCAGATCAGCAAAAGCGGACGGGTCGCGGCACTATCTCCCCCACCAGCCTTCTGCTTACTGCGGTCTCTGCAGCCCTGCTGCTAATTGGAAGCAACCGCGGGGGCGGACAAACTGAATTCACCGGATTTACGACACTCATGGGAATGTCGGCGGCACAGGCGGCTCAGGTGCCCGAAGCCCCAATTGGCAACACCGGACCGGTTCAAGTATCCCTGACTCTGAGCGACCAGAGTATTGTTGCTGGACAGCCAGTAACGGCGATTGTGACGATTACGAACGTTTCCAAAGAACCGATGACGGGGCCAGAGTTCGTGACCGGTGATACCAGCGAATGGTTGCGGTTCTCGCTAAAGGACGAAAGCGGTACGGAAGTGCGGCCTGATCCTCGACCGAGGACGCGGTTTGGGCTGGACCTGTCACCGCCGGAACCGGGCAGCACCATATCGTCTAACAATGGAGGCTCTCTCCTCATAGGTTCCCTCGCCTCCGGTGCCACCTACAAAGCGCAGGTACTGCTCAGCCATTGGAAACCGGTTACCCCCGGCCAGTACCTGCTTGAGGTCAGAGCAGAACTAGGCACTCGGCCTGATCTTTGGAAGGGGCCTCGCGCTCGTTCCGGAGCGCCTGCCTCCTCAGAATTGGCAGCGTCGGCTCGGGTACCTTTGACGGTTAAAGAGGCGGATCGCGCGGTTTTATGGAGCATTGCTTATCAGCTGCGAGATGCAATTCTGGACCCAAAAGCAAACTCCGGCACGTCGATGGACGCTCTCCTCTCTTTGCCGGCTTCTGTAGCGCAGCCGGTCTGGCGCTCGCTTGCGATGAATCCAAAGCTATCTCCTGGTGGAAAGGAGACCTTCAGTGCGCTCCTGGCGCGCCAGGGGAGCATCAACGCCGCTGGGATTATCGGTGAGATGTGGATGCGTGAGAGCAGTCCAAACGGCTCACCGGAGTTGGCTCGAAGTTTTCGTCTTGCGCTTGAAGCGATCCGCAATCGTTCAAGCGACAATCGTGTCGATAAATATGTTGACGGGCTGATCGGCCCCGTAAAGAAGTAGCTGGACTAACAAGGACAGGTTTTCAAAATAAAGCCTGCGGTTCAAAAATGAACGGCAGGCTCTTCTTTTCGGATATTCTCTTTGCTCAGTCCCAATTCGGGTTGCGTTCTGCTCCCGGTAAATCCATTCTAGGCTTATGTTTGTTTCAGGGATAGATGGGCAAGCAATTTCCCATCAAGATTCCCTGTTAGGTGCGGCTGTAGCATCAATCACTTAAGCTACTGGCGGGGATTCGCCAGTGGGAAGGGTGACGCGGACAGATGTGCCTGCACCGACCTTGCTCTCAAAGGTGATGGTCCCGCCATGGGCGTCGACGATACCGCGACAGATCGAGAGCCCGAGACCGGTTCCGCCGGTAGGGCGCGACCGGGCATCGTCGATCCGGTAGAAGCGCTCGCCCAGATGCGGCAGATGAATCGGCGCGATCCCCGCGCCGGTGTCGGTGACGGTGACCGTGATCTGCGGCCCACGCTGGGCCGCCTCCACGATGATGTTCCCTTCGGACGGTGTGTGGCGCAGGGCATTGTCCAGCAGATTGCGGAAGAGGCGAATAAGCTCTGTCTCGTTACCCGTCAGGCGAAGCCCCTCGGTGGCGCAAATTTTTACCCGAGGCCCTGCGGCATCCCGTGCGGTGCCCGCAAGCGCCTGCTCCAGTATCTCACGCAGCGGCAGATCGATCCGTCCCCTGCCCAGCTGACCGCCATCGGAGCGGGCCAGCAGCAAAAGGTCCTGCACAAGCTGTGACATCGTGTTCGCGGCGACATCTATCTCCTGAAGCGACTGGCGATATCCGGCCTCATCGTTATCCCCGGCGAGGGCGAGGCTGGTATTTCCTTTAATGATAGTCAGCGGCGTCTTCAGTTCGTGGGACGCATCGGCGGTGAAGCGGCGCTGCTGCTCCACCAGCCGTTTCTGCTGCTGAAACGCGGTTTCCAGACGCCCGAGCATTCCATTGAAGGTCTCCGCAAGGGAAGAGAATTCATCGCGCCCCAGGACCGGAAGCCGCTCGGAGAAGTTACTCGCGCCGATATTCGCCGCGGACTGCGCTAACTGCCTCACCCGGCGCAGCACCTGATCCGTCAGCGCCGCGCCGCCCGCTCCCGCGCAGAGCAGGGCGACCGGCACCAGGATCAGCAGCGCCCGGTTCAGGCCTAGAATGGCGCGATTGATCTCGGTCATCGGGTACAGCGCCTGAACTGCGCCGTCATAGGGCGGCTGTGCGGGAACCGGCTTGTAAAGTACCCGGAAGGGCTCCCCCTCCATACTTACCGTGACGTAGACGACCCGTCCCTCGCGCAGAGCGGCGGTGAAGGCGCCTCGGTCCAGCAGCTTTGTCTGGTCTGAGGGTTCCGTGGACAGCCCGTTCCGGTCGAAGTGGTGCGGACGGGAGGGGTTGTTATCGTCTCTGCCGAACGGTCGGCGTCCCCAGGGGCGCTGTCCTCCCGGCAGGCCGTCGCCGTTTTGCCCGAAGCGCGGTCGTCCGTCCTGAGGGCCATTGAGCGGTCCGTTGAAGAGATCGGGGCCACCCCTATTATCTCCGCCACCCTCACGCGGGCGTTCCGGCGGCGGTCCCGGACGCGGGCCAGGTCTTGGTCCCCCTCCACGGGTGCGGGCGTCCAGCTCTCGATCCACGGACCCGATCATAGTGGCAATCACGGTATAACGGATGATCATACCCAGTCCCCCCAGCAGAATGGAGAGGGCGAGCACGTTCCAGAAGATGAGCTGGGTTCGCAGGGAGCGCCACTGAAAAGCGGGTCTCATGACACGTCGTCCCCGGCGGGTACGCGCAGCGTATAGCCGACGCCACGGATCGTCTGTATCAGCTTGACAGTCTGTCCGGCGTCGATCTTTTTGCGGAGCGCCCCAATGTAGACATCAACGGTATTGGAGAACGAGTCTTCGTCCATCCAGACGCGCTCCAGAATCACCTCGCGCGTCAGTATCTGACTTTCGTGTGCGGCCAGCGCCTCCAGCAGATCGTACTCCCGGTGGCTGAGACCGATCTCGACGCCGCCACGAGTGACGCGCCGCCGGGCCGTATCCACCTCCAGGTCCGCGACGCGGATGACACGCGTCCGGTGTATCTTGTCGCGCCTCAGAAGCGCCCGGACCCGCGCCAGCAGTTCGGCGAAGTCGAAGGGTTTTGGCAGGTAGTCGTCCGCGCCGACCTCCAGACCATGCACCCGGTCGTCAATGGTATCCCGCGCGGTCAGCATCAAAATCGGTACCTGGCTCTGCTGCCGCCGCAGCGACTCACAGATACGCAGTCCATCGATACCGGGAAGCATGAGGTCCAGGATGATGAGGCTGTAGACGCGCTCCTGGGCCATCTGGAGACCCGTGGTGCCGTCGGCGGCGCGGTCTACGGCATAGTTCGCTTTCTCCAGCCCACGGCGAACCAGGTTCGCGATTCCCTCTTCATCTTCGACAAGCAGTATCTTCATTTGTGCACAGGATACCGCGGAAGTATGAAAATCGGATGAAAACGCTCCGCTCTTACAGCACTCAGCTTTAGTCCGGTGGAAGACTTCGGCTTGGGTTCCGTGAACGGGGACTTACGCGAAACGAAGTCCTCGTTCCTACGAGACAGGCGATGTTATCACTCACTTAGGCTTGATGCGTTGTGAGAAATCATGCATCGATTTCCGCTTGTCGATCTCACTCGATTCCATCTCTATGTATTTCTCGATAACATCCTTGAGCATAAGAGCCAACTTTATCTTTTGAAGTTCTGGTAATAGCAACCATTTCTCTTCTGCTTTTTTGCTAAGATCCACAGAAAAATCCATTCAAACCTCCTTAATCAAATGAAAACGTCGCTGCCCGAACTGTAGCACAAGCCAATGGAAAATGAGTTTGATTCTTTTTTTCGACTTTCATTTTATTTTCATCTTCGGGCGGGATACTTAGCCTGTTACGGCGAAGCGGGCGATGAGGCCGCAGCCGATACCAGAGGAGGAATAGAAGATGACGTTTCTTTTTCATAAGCAGGGACAGCGGCTGGCGACGATGACGGTGCTGACCGCTCTGACGGGCGTTTTGCTCAGCCAGACGGTATTTGCGGCACAGCCGCCACAAGGCGGTGGTCCTGGCGGACCCGGAGGCCCCGGCGGTTTTCGTGGCCCCGGTGGACCGGGAGGACCGGGAGGACGGCGCGGCGGACCGCGTCCGGTCTCCCTTTCCACGATTCCTGTTAAAGAGCTTGCCTCGGCTCTTCTTCTTTCGGACAGCCAGGTAGCGAAAATCCGGGCGATTCAGGAGTCTGTGCAGGCGGAGCGTCAGACACTAATGCCACCCCCGGGTCAGCAACCGGATGGCCCACCTAGCCGGGAAATGATGGACGCGAACCGGGAGAAGATGCGCAGCCTGGATCAGAAGGCGGCAGCCCAGATCGAAGCGGTGCTGACGGCGGAGCAGAAAAGCGCAGCCCCTGAACTGCTGAAGGTGCTGAATGCTCTGGGGCAGGGAGGTGTCCCGCTGGAGGTTTTTGCCGATTTGAAGCTGACGGCGGCACAGAAGCAGCAGCTCGCCGCACTCCCAAGTCTACCGCCTCCGCCTCGTCCCGGCGACAATGGCGGCGCACCGCCGGACCGCGAAGGAATGGAACAGGGCCGCAGACAGGCAGGAGAAAAGGTGATGGCGATTCTGACGGAGGAGCAGCGGAAGATCGTTGAGGCGTTCCGGCAGGCTCATCCGCGACCGCGTCCGGGTGACGGTGGCGGGCCGCCCAGGCCGGGCGATGGCTTTGGCCCGCCTCCGGGCGGCGGTGACGGCGCCCCTCCCCCGCCGCCCTTCAATTAGCCCCGTTCCTGCTTACCGAGCCTCTCTCTTTTGACAGAGGCTCTTATTTTATTTCTGTTGCCGTTGTCGAACGACAAGACGAATTGATATAGCTTTGTGGTACAGTAATCGCAATGTTATGGAGCGGTGTTGCCAGTGATGAACGCTGCCACATCGCGACGAAGGATGTCACTGTGGATCACCCCTTTTCCTCTCAGGCTCAGGGCACAAGCGTGCGCCGCGCCTTTACGCTGATCGAGCTTCTTGTAGTTATCGCAATTATCGCCATACTTGCCGCGATATTGTTTCCGGTCTTTGCCCAAGCACGGGAAAAAGCCCGGCAGGCCGCCTGCCTCTCCAACAGTAAACAGCTTTCCCTGGCGATGATGCAGTATATTCAAGACTATGATGAGCTGTACCCGTCGCGCTACATGCCAAATAACATTGGACCAGGCTGTACTTCGACAACTTTTGTCAACCTGTTCGACACTCCGACCAGGGTATCTCTGATGAGCCCCTACCTGAAGAACAACGATGTTTTCAAGTGTCCCAGTAATAAAGCAGACCCGGTGAAAAATCCGAGCAGTTACGACTATGCCTACGGCTACAATCAGTATCTGATCGCAACCGCCTATTCCTCTTTCGCCAGTTGTACTGCGGTAACGCCGCCACAGAATGTTCCGGTCTCACAGGTGGCTAATCCTGCCTCGATGATCCTGTTCGGGGACGATACCTGGGGTGGCAGAACGCTTTATGCCCCTTCGAACACCAACCCGACCGGCGCCAATCGCTCTGTCTGGGGCCAGAACTTCAGCGACCCTATTCCGACGACCGTCAGCGCCGCGGGCGACATCAAGACCAACCCGACCACGGGTTACTATCCGAAGGGGCGGCATAATGGCGGCGTCACCATGGTCTTCGCGGATGGTCATGCCAAATGGATTCAGCCGGAGGTGATTTACAATAACAACAACGACTCACCTTACTATAAGGGCTGGTAGCTTCGGCAGTTTTTATCGCCTTTTTCTTTGGACGCCGTGGTGGTCACGATTGACCACCACGGCGTCTTGTTTTTCGCGCTGTGTCGATTTTCAAAATTTGTTAGGATGCATCGGGAACATCTGATACAACAGTATCGTTAATAGGGATGAAATATTAATCTCTATGAAATGATTTTTAGGACAGAGGCAGTGACGCATGGCGAAGCGGTGGATAATCTTTCTTGTTCCGGCGATTCTTCTTTTCGGGATGATCGGGTGGCGCATCACACAGAAGAAGTCGGAGGAAGCGGCCCAAAGGACGCAGCAGGCCGCGCGCGGCAAGGCGGGCGCGGTTGTTTCCGCGGTCGCCGCTGCCCGGCGGGACATTGTCAAGACCTATGAAGCCGTTGGGTCCGTCGAAGCGCCGAACACAGTCAATGTGACGCCGAAGGTTGCGGGGCGGCTTCAGTATCTCCAGGTGCGGGAGGGTGACACAGTCCAGGCGGGGCAGGTGATCGCTCGAATAGATCCTGCTGAGGTAGAAAACGGAGTACGCAGCGCCGAAGCTAGCCTCGCCGAGGCGCAGTCGCGACTGGCGCAGGCGCAGGCGACGGAAAACGCCACAAATGTGGGCGTCGGCACGGCGATCCAGACACAGCAGGCCGCGGTTGAGACGGCGCGGGCGGTCAGCGCCCAGGCCAGCGCCGATCAGGGCGCTCAGATCGCTGCCGCGCAGGCCGCGGTCGCGGATGCAAAGGGACGGGTAGCGTCCGCGAGCGCCGAGATCGAGAGCGCGGAGGCGGCTATCGGTACCGCGCAGGCGAATCTGGAGAATGCTCAGGTCAATTTGCAGCGTCAGACAGCGCTGGTAAAAGAGGGCGCGACCGCGAAGGTAAACCAAGATAACGCGGAAACCCTTGTTAAGGTTCAGCAGGGAGCCCTGGAAGAGGCGCGGCAGCGACGTGCAAACGCGGTCGCCGTGCGTGGTTCCGTTCAGGCGCAGCAGCGCGCCGCCGAGCGTCAGGTGCAGATCGCGCGCAACAAGTCGAAGAGTGATATCGCCGCCGCTAATGCGGGTGTCGCCCAGGCGCGGGCCGCTCTCGCATCCGCGCGGGCGAACACCGCACAGGGTCCCGCCTACCAGAGGAACCTGGAGGCGCTTGCCGCCGCCGTCCGTACCGCCGAGGCGAATGTCCGGGCAGCCAAGGTACGTCTTGTGGATACCGTGCTTCGGTCACCGCTGACCGGTGTGGTGACGCAGCGAAGCCTGGACCCCGGCGCTCTTGCGACTCCCGGTCAGACAATCGTGACGGTTCAGGCGATCCGGCAGGTCTGGATGACAACGAGCATCCCGGAAGAGATTAGCCGACGCGTCTATTCAGGACAGACCGCGACGGTAACATTGGATGCCCTGCCAAAGCAGAAATTCACGGGACGTATTACCCAGTTAAATCCCGCTGCCGATATTCAGAGCCGTCAGTTCCAGATCCGCGTCCGCCTGGACAACCCGCAGGGGCGTATCAAGCCGGGAATGTCCGGGCAGGTCGTTCTGGAGACCCAGCGGGCAAAAGATGCGGTCACGGTGCCCCGCGAGGCCGTACGCTTTGAGACTGCCGACCGGACTGCGGGCGAGGATGGCACCGTCGCCGCGACGGTCACGGTGGTGACGGCGGATAACAAAGCGCAGGTCCGCAAGGTCCAGACAGGTCTCTCCGATAACAAGAGCATCGCGATTACCAGCGGGCTGGAAGTGGGCGAGAAGGTCGTCACCCTTACAGGCCGCGATGTCAAAGATGGGCAGGCGGTCCGCATTGCCGATGCGAAAGACAGATCCGGCAGCGCGGAAGGCCAGAGACCGGCAGGAAAAAGTGATGGGAGCGCCTCAAAGGCAGGCCCTGGAACGGGAAATTAAGACATGAGTGTAGCTCAGTTTTCGGTAACTCGGCCCGTCGCGGTCACCATGCGTATCGCCGCTCTCGTCCTTCTGGGCGCGGTCTGTTTTACCCGTCTCCCGGTCGATCTTCTGCCCAGCGTGTCGCTTCCGACGGTCGCGATCAACACGAGCTGGCCGAATGTCGCTCCGGAAGAGATAGAGACCCAGGTCACGCGCCCCATAGAGCGCGCGGTCTCCTCCGTTCCTGGTTTGTATGAGGTGACGTCAACCAGTGATGAAGGCTCGTCCAGTGTCCGGGTGCAGTTCAACTGGGGTGTCGATATCGGGCAGGCGGCGGTGGATGTGCTTCAGCAGGTGGAACGCGCACGACGGGAGTTCCCGGACGATCAGACGCTGGAGTCGCCGGTTGTCTTTAAGTTCGACCCCTCGCAGACGCCGATCCTTGTCTACGGCGTGTCCGGCGAAAAGGATACCGTCAAACTGCGGACGATGCTGGACAACGACATCGCGCCGATCATCGAGTCGGCGAACGGCGTCGCGGCGGTCAACGTCACGGGGGGCGAGACGCGGGCAATCATTGTCAACGTAGACCCGGATAAGCTGCGGGCGCGCGGGCTCTCCCTGAAGCAGGTCGGAGACCGGATCGCGCAGGAAAATATCAATCTTCCCGCCGGTATCGCCAAAGAGAGCGACACCGAATATACGGTGCGTTCGACGGGCCTGTTCACGTCGGCGGAGGATGTCAAGAACACGCCGGTCGGTTCCTATAACGGGCGCGTGGTCTCGCTCGGCGAGATCGCGGAGGTTCGAGACGACCGCCCGGAGACACGTATCTCTACGCGTCTGAACGGCGAACCGGCGGTCGGTCTGCTGATCGTGCGGCAGAGCGGTGCGAACACCATCGCCACTGCGGAAGCGGTCCGCGAGCGGATCGAGGAGGCCAAGCGGCAGTACCCGAACCTCCAGTTCCGCCTCTCCTACGACCAGTCCCGCTTTATCGAGAACAGCGTCAACCGGGTCAAGGAGGACGGACTGATCGGCGGCGCGCTCGCGGTCGTCATCCTTCTGTTTTTCCTGCGCAATGTCCGCTCGACCCTTGTTGTGGCGCTGTCAATTCCGATCTCGGTCATCTCGACGTTCGCGCTTATCTATCTGTGCGGGTTTTCCCTGAACACCATGAGCCTTTCGGGGCTGGCGCTGGCAATCGGCCTGATCGTGGACGATGCCGTTGTTGTTCTGGAGAACATCTTCCGCCATATCGAGCGCGATAAGCTGCGACCGGCGGAGGCCGCCGTATCCGGAACGCAGGAGATCATGACGGCGGTTATCGCCTCGACCGTCACCATTATGATCGTCTTTTTGCCGCTGCTTCTGATCCAGGGGCAGAGCGGACAGATGTTCACGCAGCTGGCGCTTGTGGTTATCTTCTCTATCGGTGTATCGCTGCTGGATGCGATTACCGTCGTTCCCATGCTGGCCTCACGCCTGATAAAAGCGGAGGATTATGAGCATGGCGAGGAGAGCCTGGGCAAGAACGACCACACAATTTTGGGGCGGTTCTTCCGCTGGTCGGGACGCAAGTTCGAAGCGCTGGACCATAGCTACCGAAACGGCCTTCGGTGGTCCCTGGGACACCGCTGGGTGGTGGTGGGCAGCGCGTTCGGCGCCTGTGCGCTGAGTCTCCTGCTTATCCCCTTCATCGGTGTGGAGCTGATGCCCCAGACGGACAGCGGCGACTTTCAAGTCAATATCAAGATGCCTATCGGAACCAGCTTCGAGCGAACTGATAAAGCGATGCAGCAGGTAGAGGCGATTCTGATGAAGAATCCGAATGTGGACACAGCCTTCGCGGCGGCGGGCACAAACCTGAGTATTCGCGGCGCATCGTCACGGCCCGTCGCGAACCAGGGCGCCGCTATCGTCAAGCTGAAAAACGACCGGAAAGGATCGACGCAGGAGGTTATCGACGATCTGCGTAAAGAGATGGGCCGGGTCGCGGGGGCGCAGCCGCGTCTCAACCAGATCGACCTTGTCACCCAGATCCTGACGGGCGGCAACCAGAACGTCGAGGTCAATATCGTTGGCCCGGACCTGGATGTTCTTTCACGGCTCGGTAAAGAGGTCACGGCGGCGGTCCGTGATGTTTCCGGCTATCAGAACGTGGATGTTAACTGGCAGGACTCGACGCCGGAGATTCAGTGGAAGGTAGACCGTGCGAAAGCAACACAGCTCGGCCTTTCGTTCCAGGACATCGCGACCACCATCGCGACGGCGACGAACGGCAATATCGCCAGTTACCTCCAGGAAAACGGGTTCCAGTATCCGATTCAGGTCCAGCTTCCCGAGCAGCGCCGAAAGACGGTCGAGACGCTTCTTTCCCTTCCGCTGACCCCGAGCGTGGTCCCGACAACCAATTCACCCGTAGCGGAAGGAGTGGCCAGAAACAGGCCGACCATCGAGCTCCGCCAGGTGGCGACCGCGGTTTACGGAACGGGTCCCAGTGAGATCACGCGTCTGAACCGTCAGCGCTATATCGCGGTTTCGGGGACACCGGAGGGACGCTCCGCCGCCGAGATCCAGGCGGATATTCAGCAGCGGATGGAGAAGGTCGAGCTTCCCTCCGGGTACCGCTGGGACTGGGGCAGCAACCAGAAGCGCCGGGGACAGGAGTTTGCGGGCATGGGCCTCGCCGTCTTCCTCGCTATCGCGCTTATCTATATGCTGCTGGCCTCGCAGTTCGAGTCGTTCGTCCACCCGCTGACTATCCTTGTCTCGGTTCCGCTTGCCGTCATCGGCGTCATCCTGGCACTTTTCCTCTCCGGGCGGGCGTTCGGTCTGACGGCCTTTATCGGGCTCCTGCTGCTGGTCGGTATCGTCGTCAAAAACGGCATCCTGCTGATCGACTACACGAACCTGCTCCGGGAACGGGGTCGCAGCCGGGACGAAGCGGTCTTGGAGGCGAGTCCGACGCGTCTTCGCCCGATCCTGATGACCAGCCTGGCGGCGGCTTTCGGTATGCTGCCGCTCGCACTCGGTCTTGGCGAAGGCTCGGAGACACAGGCGCCGCTCGCGACCACGGTTGTCGGCGGTTTGATTACCTCGACCCTGCTGACCCTGTTCGTGGTCCCCTGCATCTACACGCTGTTCGACGACCTGGCACGCCGCCTGCGGGGCGGCGACAAGCACGACCTGGCCCGCGCACCTCTGGTAGGCCCGTCCGTGGAGTCCGTCGAGCGCGTACCGCAGCGAGATGTCGCACTTCCCGGCCCGCGTAACCGCGAGACGGAGAAAGAGCTGATCGACTAAATGGCCTCTTCCGAATCCGAAGACAAAGAGGTAGCGGCGCAGGCATCACGGCTGGAATCCGTGATGCCCGCGATTGCACAGCGGCTTTTCACCGTCGCCCCAACCCACCCGCTTGCCGACATGCCGATAGCGCAGCTTCGTCTCTGCTCGCTGCTTCTGACGCACGAACGTCCGACGCTTTCTCAGGTTGCCGATGAGCTGCATATCTCCGCAAGCGCGGCAACCCAGCTTGCGGACAGGCTGGAAAAGGCGGGCATGGTGGAGCGTGTTTCGTCGTCGGCGGCCCACGGGGAGTGTGATCGCCGTGCCCGCTATCTGCGCCTGACGGAAAAGGGTTATGACCTGATGCAGTCCCGCCGCCAGTTCCGCCAGAGCGGCGCACGGCGGGCGCTGCGCCATCTCTTTCCGGAAGACCGGGAACGGCTTCTGGAAGTGCTCGAAAAGCTGCTGGCGGTCAGTCGCCTTCCAGACGATGGCGAGGTGGAGGCATCGGAACCGGGCGATGCGGAATTGCCGGAGTCGGTACGTTTGCCGCAGCCGAAGAATCCAATCTCCGAAAAGCGCGATGCGGAAAATCGACAGCCGCTAGTCTAGTCAGGATTCCGATCTCACCATGCCCTCTTTCGCCGGGACGTTTACAGCGCTGCGTCACCGAAACTTCCGTTTGCTCTGGATCAGCCTGCTGGTCTCCAACAGCGGGACCTGGCTTCAGAGCGTCGCGCAGGACTACGTTGTCTATCGGCTGACGGGACGTGCTTTGGATCTGGGTCTGGTGAATATCGTACGGGCGGTTCCGCTCATCCTGCTGGCGTTTGTCGGGGGAACCATCGCGGATCGGGTGGACCGCCGAAAGATGCTGCTGTTCACCCAAACAGGATTTGCCGTGCTGGCCGCCGTGCTGGGCGTTCTGGTGCAGACAGGATTAGTTCGGGTCTGGCAGGTCGTTCTTCTTTCGTTCCTGGGTGCGGTCCTGCTTGCTTTCGACCAGCCCGCCCGCCAGTCCCTTCTTCCCGCCCTGGTCCCGAAAGAAGACCTGGCAAATGCGATCGCGCTAAACTCCGTTACCTACACGGGAGCGGCGGCTATCGGCCCTGCGCTTGCCGGGCCGCTGGTCGCACTTATTGGGATGCCCGCCGCCTTCTACCTAAATGCATTCTCTTTTGGCGCGGTACTTTTCGCGGTTGGGGCAATGCGCCTTCCCACGCCGCGAGAGCGACAGGAGTCAGACCCCAAGCCGGAGTCCGTGACGGAAGCGGTCGCCTCCGGCCTTCGCTATGTCGCGGGCTCTCCTCCTTTGCTATTGCTCATCGGGCTTTTATGCGCCTTCAGCTTTTTTGCCGCACCGTACCAATCGCTTCTGCCGGTCTTCAACGGCATCCTGTTTGGCGGAAGTGTGCAGTCGCTGGGGTGGCTGCGGGCGGCACCG